>NZ_QURH01000330.1 GCF_003428695.1 Actinomadura logoneensis | reverse complement strand
GGCCGGTGCCGTCGGCGTCCTGCTCGCCGGGCAGGCCGCCGTGCAGGCGGCCCCGCCGTCCGCCGGGCCGGGGGCGCCGGGTGTCGGCGACCCCTACTACCCGGACTATGGCAACGGAGGCTACGACGTCTCCCACTACGGGCTCAAGCTCCGCTACCAGCCCGCGACCGACCGGCTGGACGGCGTCGCGACCCTGCGGGCCCGTGCCACGCAGGGCCTGACCAGGTTCAACCTCGACTTCGGGCTGACCGTCGCGAAGGTCACGGTGAACGGCCGGCCCGCGAAGTTCAGGGCGGAGGGCTCGCACGAGCTGGTCGTCACGCCGTCGCGGACGCTGCGCAGGGGCGAGCGCTTCACCACGGTCGTCAGCTACGGCGGCGTGCCGTCCGCGGTGAAGATCAACGGGTTCACCAGCTGGCAGCGGACCACGACCGGCGGCGTCGCGGCGAACGAGCCCGAGAGCGCCTGGTGGTGGTACCCCAGCAACGACCACCCGCGCGACAAGGCCGCCTTCGACGTCTCGGTGACCGTTCCGTCCGGCCACCAGGCGATCAGCAACGGCGTCTCCACCGGGGTGCGCAGCAAGGGCGGCTGGACGACCTTCGGGTGGCGCGAGACCCGTCCGCAGGCCACCTACCTCGCGACCCTCGCGGTCGGGAAGTTCGACGTCGTCAAGGGCCGCACCCCGAACGGGCTGCCGTACGAGTACGCGATCGGCTCGGACCTGCCCGCGGACGTCAAGGCGCACGCGCTGACCAGCCTGAAGCGCACTCCCGAGATCCTCAGGTGGGAGAGCGGCCTGTTCGGGCGGTACCCGTTCGAGGCCGTCGGCGGGACGGTCCCGAACACCAAGGCCGGGTTCGCCATCGAGACCCAGACGCGGCCGTTCTACAGCCCCAAGTTCTTCGCCAAGGGCAAGCCGAACTTCAGCGTCGTCGTGCACGAGAACGCGCACCAGTGGTTCGGCGACAACGTGTCCGTCCACAACTGGAAGGACATCTGGCTGAACGAGGGCTTCGCCACCTACGCCGAGTGGCTGTGGAGCGAGCACGAGGGGACGGCCACCGCGCAGCAGCTCTCCGACCAGACCTACAACGCCCACCCGGCGGGCGACGCCTGGTGGAACCTGCTGCCCGGCGACCCCGGCGCGCAGGACCCGTTCGCCGACCAGGTCTACGACCGGGGCGCGATCGCGGCCCACGCCATCCGGCTGCGGGTGGGGGACAAGGCGTTCTTCAAGGCCCTGAAGACCTGGCAGGCGGCCAAGGGCGGCGGCGACGCGACCGTGGCCCAGTTCGTCCGGCACGTCGAGCGAGTCTCCGGCAGGAACATCGACGACCTGATCAAGACGTGGCTGTACACGCCGGGCCGTCCGGCCAAGGCGCCCGGCCACTGATCCACGGGTCCCTCCTCCCTCCCGGCGCCACCGGCTCGTCCGCACCCCAGCGGACGGGCCGGTGGCGTTTCGCGCGCGCGGGGCCGGAGGGCGCGGTGGACCGGTCGTCCACCTGCGGTGGGACGGACGGTGGAGGGGTTCGCCGGACGGTCCGCCGGGGTTACCGATGAGTGTCGTGGGGGCCGCCTTCCGGTATCCGGGGCCCCTATAGACTCGGGGGGCAGGCGAGGGCACGACGGGGTGAGCTCGCGACGTATCCGCACAGCTAGTGCAGACAATCCACCATCCGAAGGACTGTTCCTTGAGCAAGCCTGTCGTCCTTGTCGCTGAAGAACTCTCCCCGGCCGGCCTCGCGGTCCTCGAGAACGACTACGAGGTCCGCCACGTGGACGGCGCCGACCGCACCGCCCTCCTCCCGGCCGTCGCCGACGTGGACGCGCTGATCGTCCGGTCCGCCACCAAGGTCAACGCCGAGGTCTTCGAGCACGCGGCGAAGCTCCGCGTGGTCGCCCGCGCCGGCGTCGGCCTCGACAACGTCGACGTCGAGGCCGCCACCAAGGCGGGCGTCATGGTCGTGAACGCCCCGACCTCCAACATCGTCACCGCCGCCGAGCACGCCATCGCGCTGCTGCTCGCCACCGCCCGCAACGTCCCGCAGGGGCACGCGGCGCTGAAGAACGGCGAGTGGAAGCGGTCCAAGTACACCGGCGTCGAGCTCCAGGGCAAGACCGTCGGCGTGCTCGGCCTCGGCCGCATCGGCGTGCTGGTCGCGCAGCGCCTGGCCGCGTTCGACATGAACGTGATCGCGTTCGACCCCTACATCCAGGCCGCCCGCGCCGCGCAGCTCGGTGTGCGGCTGGTCACGCTGGACGAGCTGCTCGCCGAGTCCGACTTCATCACCGTCCACCTGCCGAAGACGCCCGAGACGCTCGGCCTGGTCGGCGACCGCGAGCTGCACCTGGTCAAGCCGTCGGTGCGGATCGTGAACGCGGCGCGCGGCGGCATCGTGGACGAGGCGGCGCTCGACCTGGCGCTGAAGGAGGGCCGGGTCGCGGGCGCGGGCCTGGACGTGTTCTCCACCGAGCCCTGCACCGACAGCCCGCTGTTCGTGCACGACAACGTCGTGGTCACCCCGCACCTCGGGGCCAGCACGCACGAGGCGCAGGAGAAGGCCGGCACGCAGGTCGCCCGCTCGGTGAAGCTGGCGCTGTCCGGCGAGTTCGTGCCGGACGCGGTGAACGTCCAGGGCGGCGCGGTCGCCGAGGACGTCAAGCCCGGCCTGCCGCTCGCCGAGAAGCTCGGCCGGATCTTCACCGCGCTCGCCGGGGGCGTCCCGGTGCGGCTGGACGTGGTGGTCCGCGGCGAGATCACCGGCCACGACGTCAAGGTGCTGGAGCTGGCCGCCCTCAAGGGCGTGTTCTGCGACGTGGTGACCGAGTCGGTGACCTTCGTCAACGCGCCGCTGCTGGCCCGCGACCGGGGCGTGGAGGTGTCGCTCACCACGTCCGAGGACAGCCCGGACTGGCGCAACACCGTCCAGGTGCGCGGCACGATGGCCGACGGCGAGGTGATCTCGGTCTCCGGCACCATGACCGGGCCGAAGCACCACGAGCGGATCATCGAGATCAACGGCTACGACATGGAGCTGCTGCCCACGGCGCACATGGCGTTCTTCTCCTACAGCGACCGTCCGGGCATCGTCGGCGTGGTCGGCAAGCTGCTCGGCGACGCGGGCGTCAACATCGCCGGGATGCAGGTCGGCCGGGACGTCAAGGGCGGCCGGGCGCTGATCGCGCTGACCGTGGACGAGGCGATCCCGCCGCAGCTCGTGGACGCCATCGCCGCCGAGGTCGGCGCCGACATGGGCCGCCGGGCGGACCTGGACTCCTGACGTCCGCGGCCTCCGGGCCGCCTCGGGACCCCGACGGGCGGGTGGTTGCGACCACCCGCCCGTTCTGTTTGCCCAGTTCACCCGATATGTCGTCTCACGATGTGGGATGGATGGCCACCGGTCAAGACAAGTCGCCGATCCAGAGGTAACGTCGGAAGGGAGCAAAAGCGGCGTTCCGTGGACATCCTCCGCTGCCGCGAGCGGGTTCCGACAGGACCCGGGAACGTGCGAACCACGATCCCCGGGCCCGCCCCGCGCCCACATCGCCAGCGACATCCGGAGTACCACCATGCGTACCGACATGCAGTCACAGATCTCCGCCACCCTGCCCGACGACGACGCCGAGGAGGCCAAGCGCGCCCTGCAGACGGCCCTGGACCGCCGCGGCCTCTGACCGCGCCCTCCGGGGCCGAGCCGGGGCAACCGGCGCTTGGTCGCCTGCGCGGTCGGCGCGACCGGCCGTCAGGCGCCGGACAGGGAGTCCAGCGCGAGGGCGAGGGCTCCGCGCAGGGCCGCGTCCGCGCCGAAGTGCGCGGGTTTCAGGACGGGCGGGAACGGCGCCGCCCGGTCCAGCAGCCCTTCGACCCGGGACACGAGCGCGGGCTCGGCGGCCATGCCGCCGCCCAGCACGACCCGTTCCGGGTCGAGGACGATCGCGAGGTTGGCGATCGTCATCGCCAGTTCGCCCAGCGCGCGGTCGCGCAGCACGCGCAGTTCCGCCGGGACGGACGCGCCGAACAGCTCGCGGGCGGTGATCTCCCGCCCGGCGAGGACGGACGCGCGCCGCGCCAGCCCGCCACCCGACACGTCCTCTTCCAGGGGCGCGCGTCCGGCGGCGTGGCCCGGTTCGCCGGGGGAGCGCAGCAGGTAGCCGATCTCGCCCGCCGCGCCGTTCGCGCCGCGCACGACCCGCCCGTCCGCCACCAGGCCCGCGCCGAGGCCGGTGCCGACGTTCACGTAGAGGCCGGTGCCGGTTCCGGCGAGGCCGCCCCAGCGCAGTTCGGCGGCGGTCGCGGCGTTGACGTCGTTGTCCAGCCGGACGGCCGGCGCGGCGAGCCCGTCCCGCAGCAGCCGGGGGAGCGGCAGCTCCTCCCAGCCGGGCACGTTCGGCGCGAGCAGCACCCGGTCGTCCCGGACGACGCCGAACGTGGCGACACCGGCCGCGAGCAGCGGCCCCGCGTCCCGCCCGGTCTCGCCGGACAGGCGCCGGGCCGCGTCCAGGGCGCGGTCCAGGACGGTCCGCGCGCCGTCGCACGCCAGGGTCGCCAGCCGGACGGTCCGCAGCACGGTCCCGTCCGGTGCGGCGGTCGCCATCGCGATCTTGGTGCCGCCGAAGTCGATCCCGAGCACGAAGCCCGCGCCCGGCTCCGTCCGTCCCGGCTCCGGCCGTCCGGGCTCGGGCCGTTCCAGCCCCGCCTTCTGCCGCCCGGCGCTCACCGGCGGCCACCGCGCGCGGCCGAGTCGATCGCGACGGCGAGCGCCAGCACCCCGGCCGTGACCATGAAGCGGACCGAGGAGTCCACGTTGAGCAGCAGCATCCCGTTCGCCACGGACTGGATGACCAGGATGCCGAGCAGGGCGGCGTAGGCGCGTCCGCGCCCGCCGAACAGGCTCGTCCCGCCGATGACGGCCGCGGCGATCGCGTTCAGCAGGATGTCACTGCCGCCGGAGCTCTGGTTCACCGCCGACAGCCGGCTCGCCGCGAGGATCCCGCCCGCCCCGGCCAGCACCGACGACGCGCAGAAGACCAGGATCCGGACGCGCGTCACCGCGATGCCCGCCCGCCGCGCGGCCTCGGCGTTCCCGCCGACGGCGTACACCCAGCGTCCGGGGAGGGTGAGCCGCAGCACCAGGTCCAGCAGGACGACCAGCCCGCCGAAGACCACCAGGGTCAGCGGGACGCCCCGGTCGCCGGACAGCACCGCGACGCCTGCGGCGAGCACCGCCACCAGCCCGCCGGTGCGCAGGACGGCCGGGAGCGGTCCCGACACCGGTAGTCCCGTCCGCGCCCTCGCCCGCCGGACGAGCAGCTCCGTGACCAGGTACGCCGCGCCCGCCGCGACCACGACCGTCCAGCTCAGCCAGGTGGGCAGCCAGGTGTCGCTGAGGGCGGCGACCGGCCCGTCGAACGGCAGGTTGATCGTCCCGTCCCGGCCGAGCAGGTAGAGCATCAGGCCCTGCCAGCCGATCAGCCCGGCGAGGGTGACCACGAACGACGGCATCCGCAGGACGGTGAACATCAGCCCGTGCGCGAGCCCCACCAGCGCCGCCGCGCCCAGCGCGAGCAGCACCGCGAGCCCGGCCGGGACATGGTGGTGGACGTTCAGCACCGTCATCACCACGGCGGTGAGGCCGCTCACCGAGCCGACCGACAGGTCGATCTCGCCGAGCAGCAGGACCAGGACGATCCCGAGCGCGATGGTCCCGGTCGCCGCCATCTGCAGGGCGAGGTTGGTGAGGTTCTCGCTGGACAGGAAGTGGCCGTTCAGCGAGCCGAACACCACGGCGATCAGCGCGAGCCCCGCCACGACGGGCAGCGCGCCCGGCTCGCCCCCGGACGGTCTCGGGAGCCGGACGCGCCGTCCGCGGGTCTTGGGGACCACGACCGAGCGGCCGAGGATCGAACGGCTGAGGAGGGTGCGGTTCATGCGGCGGCCCCCGCTCCCGTGATGGCGGCGAGGACGGCCTCGGTGGTGGTCTCGGCGGTCGGGAAGACGCCCGCGGCACGTCCCAGGCGCAGCACGGCGATGCGGTCGCTCACGGCCCGGACGTCCGCGAGGTTGTGCGAGATGACCAGGACTGCCAGCCCCCTCTCGCGCAGGCGGCGGATCAGCGCCAGGACCTGCGCGGTCTGCTCGACGCCGAGCGCGGCGGTCGGCTCGTCCAGCAGCACGGCGCGCGGCTCGCCCAGCAGCGCGCGGGCGATGGCGACGGACTGGCGCTGCCCGCCGGACAGCGAGGCGACCGGGGTCCGCAGGTCGGGGATGCGGACGTCCAGGGACGCCAGCAGGTCGCGCGCGGTGCGTTCCATCCGCAGCGAGCGCAGCAGCGACCAGCGGTGCGGCTCCGCGCCGAGGAACAGGTTCGCGACGACGTCGAGGTTCTCGCAGAGCCCGAGGTCCTGGTGGACGGTCGCGATGCCGAGCGCGCGGGCGTCGTGCGGCCGGACGATCCGCACCGGCTCCCCGCCGAGGACGATCCGCCCGGTGTCCGGCACCACAACCCCGGAGAGGATCTTCACCAGCGTGGACTTGCCCGCGCCGTTGTCCCCGACGAGCGCCGTCACCTCCCCGGCGCGCAGGTCGAGCGTCACGTCGTCCAGGGCCCGGACCGCGCCGAAGGAGCGGCCCACGCCCCGCGCGGAGAGGACGGGCTCGCCGTTCACCGGAGCCCCGCGTTCTCGCAGGCGGTGGCGGCGTCGCCCGCGCAGATCCGGGAGACGGTGTAGAAGCCGTCCTTGATGATCGTGTCCTTGATCCTGTCGCGGGTCACGGCCGTCGGGGACAGCAGGAAGGCCGGGATCCCGCCCGAGCCGTTGTCGACCGTCGTCGGCGCGGCGGGCTTCTCGCCGCGCGCGAGCGCGACGGCCAGCTCGGCCGACTTGTACGCCTGCGCCTTGATGTTGAGGTAGACGGTCATGTACTGGTCGCCGGACAGGATCCGCTGGACGGCCGTGAGCTCGGCGTCCTGCCCGGTGATCGGCGGGAGCGGACGGTACCCCGCGCGCCGCATCGCGGTGATCGCGCCGCCCGCCATCCCGTCGTTCGCCGACAGCACGCCGACGATCGAGTCGCGGCCGAGCGCGGTGATGGACTGCTCCATCTCCTGCTGCGCCTTGTCGGGGCTCCAGTCGGGCGTGTCGTACTCGCGGCCGATCGGGACCTTCCCGTCCAGGACGCTGTGCGCGCCCTTCTTGTAGTCGGCCGAGCTGGGGTCGGTGGGCGCGCCGTTCAGCATGACGATGCGGCCCTTGCCGAGGGTGTGCCGGGCGTTGAGCGCGTCGAGCAGGGCCTGCCCCTGCATCTGGCCGACGCGCACGTTGTCGAACGAGACGAAGTAGGCGTACTTCACGCCGGTGATGAGCCGGTCGTAGGCGATGACCGGGACGTGCCGCCGTCCGGCCTCGTTGACCTGCGGCGCGACGGCCTTGGCGTCCACGGCGTCCAGGGCGAGCACCTTCGCGCCCCGGGTGAGCGCGGACTCGACCTGGCTCTGCTGCTTGGCGGGGTCCTGGTCGGCGTTGGCGTAGACGACGGCGCAGCGCGGGCAGAGCTGCTTGACGCGCTGCTCGAACAGCGGGCGGTCGAACGCCTCGTACCGGGTGGTCTTGGACTCGGGGAGCAGGAGCGCGATGGTCGCCGAGTCGCGGGAGGAGGTGCCCTTGCCGCCGCCTCCGCAGGCGGTGAGGGCGACGAGGAGGGTGACCGCCGACGCGGCGGTCCGGGGGGTTCGCGGCCGGATCGTGGTGTGCATGGCACGCACCGCCTTCTGGGTGGCTCGCCGGTGATTTGAAAGTAAGAGAGGCTTCCTAACAAAACAAGGGCATGCGACGATCCGGTCTGGGACATGCGGAGCAGATGCGGACGGAACACCGGGAGGACCAGTGGCGGGGGCGACCGGCAGGCCGGTGGCGAGCACCACCAGCGTGCTGAGGGTGATGAACGAGCGGGCCGTCTACGAGCGGATCCGCGAGCTCGGGCCGGTGTCGCGGCCGGAGGTGGCGCGCGAGACCGGGCTGTCCAAGCCGACGGTGTCGCTCGCGCTGGCCGACCTGGAACGCGCCGGGCTCGTCCGGACCGTCGGGCACCGCACGGGCAACGCCGGCCGCGCCGCGATGCTGTACGAGATCCACCCCGACGCCGGACGGGCCGCCGGCATCGACGTCGGACGCGAGTGGGTGCGCGCCGCGCTCTGCGGCCTGGACGGGAAGGTGCTGGCCAGACGGGACGTCCGGACGCGCGCCGGCGGCCCGGACGAGTTGACCGGGCAGTTGGTGTCCCTCGTGGACGAGCTGGCCGCCGAGGCCGGATGCGCGCCCGCCGACCTGACCCACATCGTGATCGGCACCCCCGGCGTCCACGACACCGAGGCCCACCGGCTGCGCCTGGCCCCGAACCTGCCCGGCTGGGAGACCCCGGGCGTCACCCGCGACCTGGCCGAACGGCTGCCCGCGCCCGTCCTCATCGAGAACGACATCGCGTTGGCGGCCCTCGGCGAGCAGGCGCACGGCCTCGGACGCGGCGTCCCCGACTTCGTGTTCCTTTCCGTCGGGACGGGCATCGGCATGGGGATCGTCCTCAACGGTGAGCTGTACCGGGGCGCGCGCGGAGCCGCAGGTGAGATCGCTTTTCTGCCGCTCGGCGAGACCGACCCGCTCACGCGTGCACCGGAGGCGCAGCGGCACGGCATGCTGGAGAGCGTGCTCTCCGCCGCAGGTCTCGTCGCCACCGCCCGCCGTCTCGGCATGGACGGCCGTCTCACCACCGCCGGTGTCTACGACGCGGCCCGAGCGGGCGATCCGCTCGCGGTCGAGGCCGTCCAGTACGAGGCGGGGAACGTGTGCCGGGCGCTGGCCAGCGTGATCGCGGTGCTCGATCCGCGCCTGGTGGTGATCGGCGGCGGTCTCGTCCGGCACGGTCAGGACGTCCTGCTGGACGCGGTCCGCGACCGCCTCGCCGACATGACGCCGCTCGACCCGCCACCGGTCGAGCCGTCCGCGCTGGGAGCGGACGCGTCGGTGCTGGGCGCGCTCGCCATCGGCGTCACCACGGCGATGGACATCGTCTTCCACCGTGACGTCGCCGAACCGGCGGTCGGCTGATGGACGAGGTGAAGGAAGTCCTCCGCCGCGCCGCAGCGCTCGGTCCCTACTTCGCCGTGTCGACCGACCCGGACGAGGAGGTGGACCCGACCTGGCGTCCCCTCCCCGAGACCGATCCCGAGCGCCTCGACGGACTCATCGACCAGTACGCCCAGCGACTCGGCACCGGCGATCGGCGCGTCGCCGCGAGCATCCTGTTCCAGGGCGTCGCGTCGCGCCTGTGGTCGCCGGTCGTCGCGTCCGCGGCGCTCGGCGTCGTGCCCGACCTCGCGTCCCTGCACTGGCGCTGGGCTCCTGGCGCGCCCATCGCCCTGTGGCTGGCGGACCCGACCGGGTGGCCCGCGTCCCCGGCCCGCGCGATCGAGACCGTCGTGGACGGCCAGCTCCGCCCGCTGCGCGACACGATGGCGAAGGTGGTCAAGCTCGCGGACGGCCTGATCTGGGGCAATGTCGCGTCCGCCCTCGCCGGAACCCTCTACGCCGCCCGCACGTCCCCCGACCTGGCGGCCACGCTGGTCCCGTTCGTGCAGGACCTCCTAGCGCTCCCACCCCTGGCCACCGCAGGCGAGCTCACCCCGCGCGGTTACGTCCGACGAAGCTGCTGCCTGTACTACAAGGTCCCACCCGGTGGCGAGATGTGCGGCGACTGCGCCCTCCTCCACCGCTCCTGATTCCGCACCCCAAAACCCATTGGGCCCATCCCAACCCGCCTCCCGGCTCGTAGCCTGAAAGCGCCACGGCTCAGGAGGTGCAGTTCCCATGGCACAGGACGGCACGACGGAGACGGTTGGGACCCGCATAGCCCGCGCGCGCAAGCGGCGTGGCCTGACCCAGCATGGCCTTGCGCAGCGGGCGTCCTATTCGCGAGGCCACATCGCACAGGTGGAGGCCGGGCAGAAGGTGGCGACCCCGGCGTTCGTGGCTGCGGTGGCGGCGGCGCTGAAAGTGGACGCCGCCGACCTGTACGGCCAGCCGTACAGGTTGCCGGGCCACGATGACCGCGTGCACGCCTTCATCCCCGAACTGCGTCGCATCCAGGCATTTGTGGACGTGGGGCCCGAGCTCGCGGGCCCACCTCGCAGCATCGAGGTGCTCGCGGCCGAGGTGGCGACGGCGCGCAAGCTCACGGCCATGGCCCAGTTGTCGAAGATGGGGGCACGCCTGCCCGCCGTCGTGGAGGAGCTCGCGTACTGGGCGCACGAGACAGACGACCCGAGGGTGTGGCGGCTGCTCAGCATGGCACTCAGGTCCGCCGTCAGCCTGGCCCGGCGCCTCGGCTACACCGGCGACGCGCTGGCTCTCCTCGGATGCGCCATGGACACGGGCCGCCGGTCGGGTGACCCCAACCTCCCCGCCCTGGTCGCGCTCATCCGTGCGCTGGTGCTCATCAGCCTCAACCAGCAGGAACTCGCACTGGTGCTGCTCGACCGGGCGGCCGCGTCCGTCGATCCCGCACGTCCGGACGCCGCAGAGATCGGCGGCGCGCTCGACCTGCGCGCGGCCATCGTCGCCGCCCGGGCCGGCCAGCACACGAGGAGCTGGGACTACTACGGGCAGGCCATGGAACGTGTGCGCGCGGGGAGGACGGGCCAGGTCGTCCACCACCTGGAGTTCACCGCCGCGAACGTCGCCATCCACGGCGCGGCCGTCGCCGCCGAACTCGGGGAGCTGGACGAGGCCGCGCGCCGCGACCGTGAGGTCGGCGAGCGCACGCTCACCGCGCTGCCGCCGGAACGTCGCGCGCACCACGAGATCGACATGTCGCGCGTCCACGTCGAGGCGGGTGACCACGCCAAGGCCCTCGAACGCCTGGCCAGCGCCGACCGCATCGCGCCGCAGATGGTGACCTTCCACCCCACCGCGCGCTCCGTCGTCGCCCACCTCGTGGACGTCCGCCGCACACTCCCCGAACCGCTGCGCCGCATCCAGCACCGTATGGCCGTCTAGCAACCCGGTCGGGCACACGACAAGGAGTCCGTGCACCAACCTGGAACACTACGCAGAGTCTCCGTTGCGACTCTGTGCGTCATGACGCAGAAAGCGCGCCCGACGGCGAACCAGACGGCAGCAATCGAGAAGGCGCTCCGGGAGGAGTTTCCGGGGTGGTCGATCATCTGCACCCGGGACACCGGGCGGTGGTGGGCGCTGCGCGGGCCGGGGCCCGGCGAACTCGTGCAGCACGGCGCGTCCGCCGCCGAGGCCGATACTCCCGAACTGCTCCGTGAGCAGTTGCGCGCGTATGTGCGGGCCGAGGCCGACTGATGAACGCGCTCGCCGAACTCCAGGAACTCCTCGTCACCCGTGGGCTCCGTGTGAAGGCGCACCTCGGACCGCCGCCCGGCCACGCCGTGACCGCACTTCTCGTGGCGAACCCGGCCATCTCGTGCGTGGGGGAGACCGTCCGCCTCCGCGCTGACGCGCTGACCGACTCGTCCGGGACGGGTCTCGGTGACATCTTCGAGGCCGCCGACAGGATCGCGGGCCGGTTGCGGACGCCGGAGACCATCGCCTGGTGGCTCGCGTGCCTCCTCGACGGGTGATTCGCTCAGATCCCGGCGGGGACGCGGCCGATGGCTTGCTTGAAGTCGGGGCACTCGACGACCGGGTCGTGGTCGCACACCGAGGCGTGCCGCAGGCTGTCGCGCAGGCGGGTGAGCTGCGCGATCTGGTCGTCCAGGGCGTCGGCCTTCGCCGTCATGCGGTCCCGGAGCCCCTCGTCCCCCGGACGGACGGCGAGGAACGCGGCGACCTCGGCGACCGTGAACCCGGCGCTCCGCGCGCACGTGATCATCCCGAGGCGTTCCAGCACGTCAGGACGGTACGCGCGGCGCAGGCCGTTCCGTCCGGCGGGCTCGATCAGCCCCTTGGCCTCGTAGAACCGCAAGGCGGACGGCGCGACCCCGGAGCGCCGCGCGACCTCGCCGATGTCCAGCAGGGAATCGTCCATTCCCGCCTCCTTGACTTGAAGCGCGCTTCAAGTCGCAGCATAGCGGCATGAAGATCCACCACCTGAACTGCGGTTCCATGCGCACGATCGAAGCGACCTACGACGGGCCCGCGCCCGGCCCGGCCGTGAACCACTGCCTGCTGGTCGAGACCGACGCGGACGGCCTGGTCCTGGTCGAGACCGGGCTCGGGCTCGGCGACGTCCGGGACCCGGCGGGCTCCCTGGACGCGGACTGGATCGCGATGGCCGCGCCCGCGCTGGACGAGGCGGAGACCGCCGTCCGGCAGGTCGAGGCCCTGGGGTACGACCCGTCCGACGTGCGGCACATCGTCGTGACCCATCTGGACGTCGACCATTGCGGCGGCCTCCCGGACTTCCCGGACGCCGCCGTCCACGTCCTGGCCGCCGAGCGGGACGCGGCGCTCGCGCCGGGTGCCGCAGCCCGCTACCGCCCGGCGCACTGGGCGCACGGCCCCAAGTGGGTCACCTACGACGGCACGTCCGACGAGCAGTGGTTCGGCTTCACCTCCATCCCCTTGAAGGGCCTTCCGAAGGAGATCAAGCTCATCCCCCTGGGCGGGCACACGGCGGGCCACGCTGGGGTCGCCGTCCGGGACGCCGACCGGTGGCTGCTGCACTGCGGCGACGCGTACTACTACCACCGCGAGATCCTGGACGGGAAGGAGCCGCACCCGATCATGGACGTCGTCCAGACCCGTTCGCAGATCCATCCCGACCTGCGGCTCGGCACCCAGGCGCGGCTGCGGGAACTGGTCCGCGACCACGGCGACGAGGTCGAGGTGTTCTCCGCGCACGACCCCTGGGAGCTGGCCCGCCACGTGTGACGGCCGGGGGCCGGCGAACGCCGTCGGCCCCCGACCCTCTCCTATCTGCGCACGGCCCGTTCGGTGAGCCATCCGAAGAGCAGTCCGAGCGTCGTCCACAGGACGGCCTGCATCCCCAGCGAGGCGATGCGGAAGTCCCACAGCGTCTCGGCCGGGAAGCCGTGCGGAACGGCGTCCGGCTTCGGTGTGATCGCGAACAGGACCGCGTTGACCAGCACGAACGCGACGACCGACAGGGTGACGGCGTTCCAGGTCCCGAACCGGGGCGCCAGCCGGCGGCACAGGACCACGGCCCCGACGACGGTGGCGATGCCGATCGCGACCATGCCGAAGTACAGGGCCGTCCGGCTGCCGATCGTCTCGGGGTTCCCGACCGCCGGGGGAGTCGCCGGGTACTTCAGGAACGGCACGCCCTCGACCGCGACGAACCCCAGCAGCGCGACCAGCGCGGCCGTGGCGCGCGCGTGCAGGGCGCCGAGGCGTCCGTAGGCGAAGGCGAACGCGATCGCGAAGATCCCGCCGACCGCGACCCCGTAGAACCCGACGGCGGTGACGAGGCCCGCCGTCTTCTGGACGGTCCGCGACACCACCTCCACCTCGTGCCCCGCGCCGTGGTCGGCGTGCGCCTCCTCGAACGCGATCGCGTTCCCGACCTGCGGCTCGCCGTAGATCCAGGCGACGACCAGGGCGAGCGCCGCCCCGGCGATCCCGGCGAGCATCCCCCGCAGGAGCAAGGAGCGCATGGTCATCGCGGGGGAGGGCGCCGCGACGTCCGCCGCCATCAGTGGCAGGGGAAGCCGAGCAGGTGCCGGCCGTCGTGGGTGAACTCGTGCACCCAGGTGCCGGAGAGCAGGGACGTCGCGCCCTGCTCGGCGCCGACGAAGTAGATCAGGACGAGCCCGAGGACGGCGGCGAACACCGCCCACGGGACGATGTCGCGGACGGGGATCGACAGCGGCGCGGGCCGCGGGACGGCGCGCTCCTCGGCAACGGCGGACTGGGCCATCAGGGGTCTCCTCACGGGGTGCACTCGCCCCGGTAGCGGGAGGACGACGGGTCAGTGTCCTGACTCCCAGATCTCCGCCTCCCGCCGACCTTCCCGCCGGAATCCGGCCGTGGTCACGCGCGGGGGAGGCTCCCTGGTCACAGTGGCGGGACCGTCCCGGAATCGCACCGGGTTCCTGCGCACCGTCGCCTCGATGTGGACTTGTCAGCCGAAGCGTCCCCTTCGGGGGGTTCCGCCGTCAAGTCTCCGGCCGCACCATTCGTCTCACGAGCTGAGACGAGTGCTCATGGACTGAGACAATGCGGTACAGTCTGCGCATGGCTTCCCGCAGCATCCGCCTCGCGGCCATCCCCGGAGACGGGATCGGCCCGGAGGTCGTCGCCGAGGGGCTGAAGGTCCTCGACGCCGTCGCCCCCGCCCACGACCTGAGTTTCGAGCAGACCGAGTACGACCTCGGCGCGGCCCGCTACCACCGCACCGGCGAGGTCCTTCCGGACTCGGTCCTCGCGGAGCTGCGCGACCAGGACGTCATCCTGCTCGGCGCGATCGGCGACCCGTCCGTGCCGTCCGGGCTGCTGGAGCGGGGCCTGCTGCTGCGCACCCGGTTCGAGTTCGACCACTACGCCAACCTGCGCCCCGTGAAGCTGCTGCCCGGCGCGTCGTCCCCGCTCGCGGGCGTCGGCCCGGACGACATCGACATGCTGGTCGTCCGCGAGGGCACCGAGAGCCTGTACGCCGGCACCGGCGGCGTGATCCGCAAGGGCACCCCGCACGAGATCGCCACCCAGGAGAGCGTCAACACCGCCTTCGGCGTCGAGCGGGTCGTCCGGTACGCGTTCGAGCAGGCCGCCGCGCGTCCGCGCAAGAAGCTGACGCTCGTCCACAAGGACAACGTGCTCGCCTACGCCGGTGATCTCTACCAGCGCGTGCTGAAGCGCGTCGGCGAGGAGTTCCCGCAGGTCGAGACCGACTACTGCCACGTGGACGCCGCGACGATGTACTTCGTCAACCAGCCGCGTCGGTTCGACGTGATCGTCACCGACAACCTCTTCGGCGACATCATCACCGACATCGGCGCGGCCGTCGCGGGCGGCATCGGGCTCGCCGCGTCCGGCAACGTCAACCCCGACGGCACCGCCCCGTCGATGTTCGAGCCGGTGCACGGAAGCGCCCCCGACATCGCGGGGCAGGGCAAGGCGGACCCGACTGCCACTATCCTGTCCGTCGTGATGCTTCTGGACCACCTCGGCGAGACCGCGGCGGCGCGCCGCGTCGAGACCGCCGTCGCCGAGGACCTCATCGAGCGCGCGGGTGCGGGCGTCCGCTCCACCGCGCAGATCGGTGACGCCATCGCCAAGCGAGTAGCCGGGTAGGCGCGCTCGCCGACCAGCCGTGACCGGGCGCGCCGCAGACGGCGCGTCCGGTTTTCGTGGTACCCGCCGTCTCCGGTGCGCCGGTCCTGCCAGGTCGTGAACCAGGTCTGGACTAAGTACGACAATAGGCACTAGGGAAGGTCGGGACGGCAACGGAGCCGCCTGGCGATCCGGGAGAGGACATCCACGATGAGCACGCTGGACTTCGAGATCATCCGCAACGAGAACCCCGTCTCGGCGGAGGACCGCGCGGGAATCCTGGCCGATCCCGGATGGGGCCAGCACTTCACGGATCACATGATCACGATCCGCTACCACAAGACCAAGGGCTGGCACGACGCCAAGCTCCAGCCCTACGGCCCGATCACGCTCGACCCCGCCGCGCAGGTCCTGCACTACGCGCAGGAGCTGTTCGAGGGGCTGAAGGCGTACCGGCAGGCCGACGGCTCGGTCGTCATGTTCCGCCCGTTCGCCAACGCCGCCCGGATGAACACCTCGGCCAAGCGGATGGCCATGCCGGAGATCCCCGAGGAGGTCTTCGTCGAGGCCCTGGAGCTGCTGGTCTCCACCGACCGCGACTGGGTCCCGACGACCGAGGGGCACAGCCTCTACCTGCGGCCGTTCATGTTCGCCACCACCCGGCTGCTCGGCGTCAACCAGCCCGCCGACGAGTACCTGTTCATGATCATCGCGTCGCCGTCCGGGAACTACTACGCGCGCGGCATCAAGCCGGTCACCGTCTGGCTCTCGCAGGACTACACCCGCGCCGCCCCCGGCGGCACGGGCGCGGCCAAGACCGGCGGCAACTACGCCGCGTCCTTCGCCGGGCAGGCGCAGGCCGTCGCGCACGGCTGCGACCAGGTCGTCTGGCTGGACGCGGTGGAGCACCGGTGGGTCGAGGAGGTCGGCTCGATGAACCTGATGTTCGTCTACGGCTCGGGGGCGCAGCCGCGCATCCTCACCCCGGCGCTCACCGGAACCCTGCTCCCCGGCATCACCCGCGACTCGATGCTCACGCTCGCGCCCGACCTCGGCATCCAGGTCGAGGAAGGCAAGATCAACATCGACGAGTGGCAGCACGGCTGCGAGTCCGGCGAGCTGACCGAGGTGTTCGGCTGCGGCACCGCCGCGATCATCAGCCCGGTCGGCGCGGTCAAGGGCGCCGACCGCGCGTGGACGATCGGCGACGGCGAGCCGGGGCCGATCTCCATGCGGCTGCGCGAGGAGCTGATCGGCATCCAGTTCGGCCGCCGCCCCGACCCGTACAACTGGGTCCACAAGGTCGTCTGACCTTGAACCCACGCGGGCGTCCGACCGCGTTCCGAGAGGCCCCGCGAGACGGTTTTCCGCCGTCCCGCGGGGCTTTCTCACGCCCGCGACCAGGGGCTGTCTCGGCATGTGAGATGCAAGTTGGCATATGTGAGACGGCTGTGCCATGCTCGGGGCATCATGCGCAGCAGCCTCGTGATTATCGGCTGGCGCGCCGGCAACTGACGGAACACCGCCGGCGCGCAGACCTCTCACGTCCGTGAGGGGTCTTTTCGTTTTCCGGCGTGGTTCCGTCGTCCTCGAAGGGTTCACCGCACATGCAGGGCGACGCATTCCACGTGTACGACACCACGCTGCGTGACGGCTCGCAGCAGGAGGGCCTCAACCTCTCCGTGGACGACAAGCTCGCCGTCGCGCGCCACCTGGACGCGCTCGGGGTGAGCTTCATCGAGGGCGGCTGGCCGGGCGCCAACCCCAAGGACACCGAGTTCTTCCGCCGCGCTCAGACCGAGCTGGGGCTGAGGAACGCGCAGCTCACCGCGTTCGGCGCGACCCGCCGGGCCGGTGTGAAGGCCGCCGACGACCCTCAGGTGGCCGCCCTGCGCGACTCGGGGGCGCCCGTCGTGACGCTCGTGGCCAAGAGCCACGACCGGCACGTCGAGCTGGCCCTCCGCACGACCCTGGAGGAGAACCTCGCGATGATCCGCGACACCGTCTCCCACCTGCGTGCGGAGGGCCGCCGCGTCTTCCTGGACGCCGAGCACTTCTTCGACGGCTACCTCGCCAACCGCGCCTACGCGCTGGAGGTCGTCCGGACGGCCGCCGAGGCCGGGGCCGACGTCGTCGCGCTCTGCGACACCAACGGCGGGATGCTGCCGGACGAGCTCGCCGACGTCGTCCACGACGTGGTGTCGGTCGGCGCGCGCGTCGGCATCCACTGCCACGACGACTCGGGCTGCGCGGTCGCCAACTCGCTCGCCGCCGTCCGCGCGGGCGCGACCCACGTGCAGGGTTGCGCCAACGGCTACGGCGAACGCAGCGGCAACGCCAACCTGTTCACGCTCGTCGGCAACCTCCAGCTCAAGCGCGGGATGCGGCTGGTCTCCGACGACCAGCTCGCCCTCATGACCCGCACCGCGCACGCCGTCTCGGAGATCACCAACGTCGCGCCGTCCTCGCAGCAGCCCTACGTGGGGCTGTCGGCGTTCGCGCACAAGGCCGGGCTGCACGCGTCCGCGATCAAGGTGGACCCCGACCTCTACCAGCACATCGACCCCGCCGCCGTGGGCAACGACATGCGGATGCTCGTCTCCAGCATGGCCGGCCGCGCCTCGGTCGAGCTGAAGGGCCGCGAGCTGGGCTACGACCTGTCCGGCGAGCGCGCCGCCGCCGTCGTCACCCGCGTCAAGGACCTGGAGTCCACCGGCTACACCTTCGAGGCCGCCGACGCGTCCTTCGAACTGCTGCTGCGCGAGGAGCTCACCGGCGTCCGCCCCCGGCACTTCGACGTGGAGTCCTGGCGGACGATCGTGGAGCGCCGCCCGGACGGCTCCATGATCTCCGAGGCCACCGTGAAGCTGCATGCCAAGGGCGAGCGCATCATCGCCACCGGCGAGGGCAACGGCCCCGTCAACGCCCTCGACAACGCGCTGCGGCTCGCGCTCGGCCGCCTCTACCCCGAGCTCGCCCGGATGGAGCTGACCGACTACAAGGTCCGCATCCTGGAGGGGACGCACGGCACCGACGCGCGCACCCGCGTGCTCGTCGAGTCCAGCGACGGCGAGCGCGAGTGGGGCACGGTCGGCGTCGAGGACAACGTCATCGCCGCGTCCTGGCAGGCGCTGGAGGAGGCCGTCACCTACTGCCTCCTGCACGCCGGTCACGAGCCTGTCAGCTGAGGCGGCCCAGGTGGGGAATCTTCACGGCCTCGGGGGAATTGAGCGGACATGACCAAACTCGTCAAGGACGACCGCGAGCGGAACCGCTACGAGATCACGGTGGACGGCGCCCTCGCCGGCTTCGCCGAGTACCACCTGCGCAAGGACGGCCGGACGGTCGTCTTCACGCACACCGAGATCTTCCCGGAGTTCGGGGGACAGGGCGTCGGGGGAGCGCTCGCCCGCGGCGCGCTGGACGACGTCCGCGCGGGCGGGCGCACGGTCGTCCCGCTGTGCCCGTTCATCAAGGGCTGGATCGACAAGCACCCCGACTACCAGGACCTCGTCGTTCGACCCGCCTGACCCGACCGCCGCCTGACCCGGCGTCCTGCTCTGACGGGGCGGTCGGGCGGAGGCCCGCGTCCGCGCCGGGGTCAGGCGGCCGGACGCGGCCGGGAACGCACTCCCAGGGCCAGGACCAGGAGGAGCGCGACCGCGACCTCCGCCGCCCGGGGCCAGGGCACCGCCACCAGGTGCCCGAGGTCCAGCAGCGGCGCGACGAGCAGCGCGCCGAAGCGCCGTCCGGACGCGGTGCGCAGGCCGTTCAGCAGCAGGACGCCCAGCATGATCACCCATGCGTACTCGTAGTACGGCGTCTCACCCGAGAGCAGGTGCAGGCCGAGGGGGTACTGGAGCCCGACGAGCCCCTGGGCCGCGAACGTCAGCCCCGCGACCGTGACCATGGGAACGGTGACGCGCCGTCCGAGCACCTGCGCGCCGCGCCGCGGACCGTCGGAGAACGCCAGCCCGGCCAGCGCCACGACGGGCACCACCAGGCTGAGCGCCATCGTCCCGTACATGGACAGCGTGAGCGGCGTGTGGCCGGTGAACATGTAGACGCAGAGCGCCAGGACGGCCGCCGCCGCGAACCGCCGTCCGTAGACCCCGCCCCACCAGGCGACGGCCGCGATGACGGCCCAGGAGGTCCAGAGGGGCACCCGCCCCGCGAACCCCGACCAGTACCCGGGCCCCGTCGTGAGCTCGCCGGTGAGGGCCCGGACGGTCGAGTCGACGAACCACACCGTCGAGATCGTCATCAGCAGCGGCGCCACCAGGGCGGCCACGGCCAGCGCGTCCCGCCACTCGGGAGTCGTCCAGAGGGCGCCGAGCGCGCCCAACCGCATCCTCAGACCGCTCACGACCAGGTCGAGGGACTCCCGCGGGCCGCCGCCGCACTCGGCGAGGACGTCCAGCATCTCCTCGCCGTACTCGGCGCGGTGCCGCCGCGGGTAGGCGTACAGCAGCCGCCGGCTCCACTTCTGGTTCACGCCAGGCCTCCCGCCGTGCCGAGCCGGCGCGCGGCGGTCTCGGCCCCGTGTCGCATGCGCCGGACCTCGGCCGCCAGCGCGTCCGCGCCGGCGGCGGTGATCCGGTAGTAGCGGCGCATCCGGGTGTCCACGACCTCCTCGCGGTCCACCTCGATCATTCCCGCGCCGCGCAGCCGGTCCAGGGCCGCGTACAGCGTCCCGGTGCGCAGCCGCACCCTGCCCTGCGAGATCTCGGCGGCGTCCGTGATGATCCCGTAGCCGTGCTGCGGCCCGGCGGCCAGCGCGGTCAGGATCAGGAACGTCGGCTCTTGCATCGCCCGCTCACTCATATGATCAACTTATGCCGATGATCTACCTATGGGCAACCCTCGGGGCGCCGGGCCGGTTCGCCGCCGGCCGGTGCGCCCTGCCTGGGCGGGCCGACCTGCGGTAACGACGCTCGGTGGTCGCGGGGACACCAGAAATGCCGTCGAACATGCGCAAACCGGTGGCGGGCGCGGCGCGCGGCGGCCACCATGAGTGATCCGAGACCGCGCGCCGTGGGCCTTCCCCGGCGCGCGTACGCACCTCAGAGCCGAGCCGGAGAACCCATGCCCGTCCGCACCTGGCGTCCCGAGTCCGCCCGGACCGCCGAGGACGACACGTTCGCGGGCGTCGCCTTCGGCCTCGGCGCGACCTTCGAGCGCGACGGCGACCTGGAGCAGGCCGCGGCCTGGTACCGCCGCGCCGCCGAGGCCGGCAGCCCGGGCGCGGCGCTGCGCCTCGGCGACGTCCTCGGCCGGCTCGCCGACGAGC
>NZ_QURH01000331.1 GCF_003428695.1 Actinomadura logoneensis | reverse complement strand
GGCTGGCGCCGCTGCCGCCGGAGGGCGCGTCCGGGATCGTCCACCGGACGCCGGACCGGGCGCCCGAGCTGGCCGCCGCGCAGCGCGTCCGCGCAGTCGACCTGCGGGCGGACGGCATCGTCGACGCGATCATCCCCGAGGAGCCGGACGCGGCCGACGAGCCGGAGGCGTTCTGCGCGCGCGTGGCGGCCGTCCTCGCCGCCGAGCTGCCCGCGCTGCGTGCCGATCCGGCCGGACGCAGCCGACGCTACGCCCGCCGCCCCGCCGACTGATCCCGCAGGTCCCGCAGGTCCTGGGGCCGTCGCGCTCGGACTCCCGACGTACGGGCCGCCCCTTCGCGGTCCCACGTCCGGGCGTCCCGCGGCTGGGCGACCGGCGGTCGCGCTCGGGCACGCGCGCTCTGGCCGGTCGTCACGCCGGTCGGGCGGGGGTGGGCAGGCGCGCCCACATTCCGGACGGTCCGAATACGCCGGACGGTCGCGCGAGGAGGGGAACGGTTCTATTTTCGGTTGGTGTGAGGCCGCCCTTCCGGCGGGTCGTCCGCGAGACTCAGGCAGCCGTCCGCCGGGGCAGGCGGCACAGCGCGACTCGCCCAGCGCGATCGCCGAGGAAGGGACCTCCCATGCGCGCCTCCCGGCCCCCCGCCTCCGCTCCGATCCCCGACCCGGCGCCCTCCGACCCGGTGACCCGGGAAGGGCCGGCCTCCGACCCGGCGGTCTCCGACGCGGCGGCCTCCGGCCCTGCCACGACCACGGCCGTGCTGGACGGCGAGGACGCCGCGGTGACCATCCTGCCGACGCGCCGGGACCATCCGTTCGACCCGCCGTCCGAGCTGGGCCTGCTCCGCGACGAGGGGCCGGTCACCCGGCTGGCGTTCCCGGACGGCGCGCGCGGCTGGCTGCTCACCCGGCACGAGGACGTCCGCGCCGTCCTCGCCGACGGCCGGTTCAGCGCCGACCGGATCGGCGCGTCCTCCCCGGTGCGGCGGCCCGAGTTCCGGGCCGAGGACCGCCCCGGCGTGCTGGTCACCATGGACCCGCCGGAGCACACCCGGCTCCGCCGGATGCTCACGCCGTACTTCACCACCCGCCGCATGCAGGCCCTCGCGCCGCGCGTGGAGCGGATCGCCACCGCCCACCTCGACGCGCTCCGCGCCTCCGGGCCGCCCGCCGACCTCGTGCCGACGTACACGCTGCCGATCCCGTCCCTGGTGATCTGCGAGCTGCTCGGCGTCCCGTACGCCGACCGCGCCCGCTTCCACGCCTGGGCCGCCGCCGCGCTCAGCCTCACCACGTCGGACGACGAGGTCCGCGCGGCGAGGGACGCGCTCACGACCTACATGCGCGAGCTGGTGGCCGCCAAGCGCCGCGAGCCGGACGACGCGCTGCTCGGCGCCCTGGTCACCGGCGACAACGACCTGACCGACGCCGAGCTGTGCGGCATCGGCCGGCTGCTGCTCGTCGCCGGGCACGAGACCACCGCGAACCAGCTCGCGCTGGGCGCGCTCACGCTCATCACCCGTCCCGACCAGCTGGCGGTCTTCCGGGAGCGCCGGGACGCGGCCGACCGCGCCGTCGAGGAGCTGCTGCGCTACCTGACGATCATCCAGTTCGGCACCACCCGGGTCGCCCGGGAGGACGTCGTCCTGCACGGGCGCCGGGTGCGCCGGGGCGAGACCGTGGTGCTCTCCCTGCCCGCCGCCAACCGCGACCCCGGCCACTTCGACCGTCCGGACGAGCTGGACGTGACCAGGCCGCCGTCGCAGCACGTCGCGTTCGGGCACGGGATCCACCAGTGCCTCGGCCAGCAGCTCGCCCGCGTGGAGATGCGGATCGCGCTCACCGTCCTGTTCGACGGCCTGCGGGAACTGAGCCTGGCCGTCCCGGCGGACCGGATCCCGATGCGGCACGACATGGCCATCTACGGCGTGCACCGGCTGCCGGTGTCCTGGAAGGAGTGACCGCCATGCGGGTCACCGCCGACCGCGACCGCTGCCTGGGCGCGGGCCAGTGCGTGCTGCACGCGCCGGACGTGTTCGACCAGTCCGACGAGGACGGCACGGTCGTCCTGCTGACCGGCACGCCGTCCGAGGCGCAGGGGGAGAGCGTCAGGACGGCCGTCCGGATGTGCCCGAACGCCGTCCTGACGCTGACGGACGACCCGCCCTCCTGACGCCCGCGGACGGCCGACGCGGACGGAACGGCCGCGCGGACGGAACGGCGGCGCAGAGGGGACGGCCGCGCGGAGGGGACGGCTGCGCGGAGGGGTCAGCCGCGGGCGGCGCCCGCCTCCTGCCGCCCGGCCCCGCCGGACACCGGAGCCTCGGCGGGCAGGTCGTACAGGCCGGCCAGGATCTCGTAGGAGCGGCGGCGGTCGGCGTGGTCGTGGACCATCGTGGTGACCATGACCTCGTCGGCGGCCGTCGCCTCGATCAGCGCGTCCATCTTCCGCCGGACGGTCTCCGGACCGCCGACGACCTGGGCGTCCTGCCGGGAGCGGATCACCTCGCGGTCCAGCGGGGTGTACGGGTAGGCGTCGGCCTCCTCCGGGGACGGCAGCAGCCCCGGACGGCCCTGCCGCAGCCGCAGGAACGACAGCGCCTGCGGGCGGGCCAGCCGCTCGGCCGTCGCGTCGTCGGCCGCCGCGGTCACCGAGACGGCGATCATCGCGTAGGGCTCGGACAGGCCGTCCGCGGAAGGCCGGAACGACTCGCGGTACAGGGCCAGGGCGGGCAGCGTGTTCTCGGCGCTGAAGTGGTGCGCGAACGCGAAGGGCAGGCCCAGCATCCCGGCGAGCTGCGCGCTGTAGCCGCTGGAGCCGAGCAGCCAGACGGGCGGCCGGTTGCCCGCCGCGGGGGTGACGGTCCCGCCGTCCTCGAAGTAGGCACGCAGCTCGTGCACCTGCTCGGGGAAGTCGTCCACCGAGAGCGCGTCCGGCGTGCGGCGCAGCGCCCGCGCGGTCGCCGGGTCGGTGCCGGGCGCCCGGCCGAGGCCGAGGTCGATCCGGGCCGGGAACAGCGCCTCCAGCGTGCCGAACTGCTCGGCCACCACCATCGGCGCGTGGTTGGGCAGCATGATCCCGCCGGACCCGACCCGCAGCCGCGACGTGGCCGCCGCGACCTGCCCGATCACGACCGCCGTCGCCGAGGACGCGATGCCCGGCATCCGGTGGTGCTCGGCGAGCCAGTACCGGTGGTAGCCGAGGTCTTCGACGTGCCGGGCGAGGTCGAGCGTGTTGCGGAGCGCCTGCGCGGACGTGGAGCCGGACGCGACCGGCGCGAGATCGAGCACGGAGAACGGGAGACTCATGCTCAGTCCCAACCCGCGCCCGCCGCGCCGTCTTCCCGCCCGCCGGGGCGTCCCTGCTCACATCTCCGCCGACGCCCCGCCGATGCCCCGGCGACGTCCAGCCGAGCCGAGGCCCCGGTCAGCGGCGCGGGGGCGGACGGCCGCAGGGGCCGCCGCCGGGCCGGACGCGGGCGAAAGGACGCCCGGGATGCCCTGGTCTGTACTTCGTTCGGGGCCGTACGATGTGCTCCATGCGCGCCCTGATCATCCAGCACCAGTCGTCCGCCCCCGCCGACGGGCTCCAGCTCGCGCTCGCCGAGCGCGGCTGGGAGTGCGAGGTGCGGGTGGTGCGGGAGGCCGGGGCCGAGCTGCCCGACCCCCGCGGGTTCGACCTGATCGCGCCGCTCGGCTCCGCCTGGTCCGCGCACGCGCCGGAGAGCGCGCCGCTGATCGCCCCCGAGCTCGCGCTGCTGCGCGACGCGCACGAGGCAGGTGTCCCGGTGTTCGGGATCTGCTTCGGCGGCCAGCTCCTCGCGACCGCCCTCGGCGGCCGGACCGAGCGCGCCGCCTACTCCGAGCACGGCTTCGTCAAGGTGGACACCGACGACGCCGAGCTCGTGCCGACCGGCCCGTGGTTCCAGTTCCACGACGACCGGTGGATCGCCCCGCCCGGCGCCCGCACGATCGCCCGCACCGACTCCGCGCCGCAGGCGTTCACCCTCGGCCGGTCGATGGGCGTCCAGTTCCACCCCGAGATCAACGCGCCGCTGCTGGAGCAGTGGCTCGCGGGCGGCGGCACCGCCATCCTGCGCGCGGCGGGGCACGACCCGGCCGCCGTCCTCGCCGAGGTCAACGACCGGGCCGGGGAGACGGCCGCCCTGATGGACGGCCTCCTCGACGCCTTCCTCACCCGCGTCGCCACCGTCTAACCGCCCGTCGTTCCGGCCCGGCCGGCCCAACAACGGCCGGGCCGGAAGGACGGTCAGGCGCGGCGGGCGGCGGCCTCGGCCAGCTCGGTGAAGATCGCCTGCTGGACGGGGTCGGTCGCGGCGGTGTCCTCCGGGTGCCACTGGACGGCGAGGAACCAGCCGCGCGCGCCGTCCAGCTCCACGGCCTCGACCGTGCCGTCCGCCGCGTGCGCGACCGGGACCAGGCCCTCGCCCAGGGTCTCGGCCGCCTGGTGGTGGTAGCAGGAGGCGGTCAGCTCCGCCCCGCCGGTGACCTTGGCGAGCAGCGAGCCGGGCGCGGCGGTCACGGGGTGGACGACGTGCCGGTGGTCCGGCTCCATGTGCTGGCGGAGCGTCCCGCCGCGCACGGCGTTCACCACCTGGAGGCCGCGGCAGACCGCGAGCAGCGGCAGGCCGGTGTCCAGGGCGTGCCGGGCCACGGCGATGTCGAACGCGTCCTGCTCGTCGTCCACGTCGTAGAGGGTCTCGTGCTCGTCCGCCACGCCGTAGTGCCGTGGGTGCAGGTCGCCGCCGCCCGGCAGCAGGACGCCGTCGCAGCGCGCCAGCCGGGACGCCACGTCCCCAGGGTCGGCCGGGTGCATCATGAACGGCTCGCCGCCGCCGCGCCACACGGCCTCGGCGAGCGCCCGCGCGGTCACCTCGGCCCGGTAGCGCAGCGCGGACGCCGACTCGGAGAACCGGCAGGGCAGCGCGATCAGCGGCCGGAGGCCCGGCGCCGCGGCGCTCACAGCTCGATCCAGGTGGTCTTGAGGTCGGTGTACTTGTCGAGCGCGTGCAGGGACTTGTCGCGTCCGTGCCCGGACAGCTTCACGCCGCCGAACGGGACGCTGTAGTCGCCCTCCTCGTAGCAGTTCACCCAGACCGTCCCGGCGCGCAGCGCGCGGGAGATCCGGTGCGCGGCGGACAGGTCGGACGTCCAGACGGCGGCGGCGAGGCCGTAGTCGGTGTCGTTGGCGAGCCGCACGGCCTCGTCGGCGTCGGTGAAGGTCAGCACCGACAGCACCGGGCCGAAGATCTCCTCGCGCGCGATCCGCATGGACGGCGTGACGCCCCCGAACACCGTCGGCTCGACGAAGTGCCCCGGACGGTCGATCGCCGAGCCCCCGACCAGCAGCGACGCGCCCTCGGCACGGCCCGCGTCGGTGTAGGACAGCACGCGGTCGCGGTGCCGGGACGACACCAGCGGACCCATCTCGGTCGCCGGGTCGAGCGGGTCGCCGACGCGCATCGCGGACGCCCGCGCGACGATCCGCTCCACCACCCGGTCGGCGACGTCGCGGTGGACGAGCAGCCGGGACGGCGCGGTGCACATCTCCCCGGCGTTGAAGAAGATGCCCCAGGCGGCGGTGTCGGCGGCGGCGTCCAGGTCGGGCGCGTCCGGCAGGATGATGTTGGGGGACTTGCCGCCCAGCTCCAGCCAGACCCGCTTCAGGTTGGAGTCGGCGGCGTAGCGCAGGAAGTGCCGTCCGACCTCGGTGGACCCGGTGAACGCCAGGACGTCCACGCCCGGGTGCTCGCCGAGCGCGCGGCCCGTGACCTCGCCCGGCCCGTTGACGACGTTGAGGACGCCCGGCGGCAGGCCCGCCTCGTCGGCGAGGGCGGCGAGCCGCAGCGCCGACAGCGGCGACTCCTCGGCGGGCTTCAGGACGGCCGTGCAGCCCGCCGCGAGCGCCGGTCCGAGCTTCCAGACGGCCATCGTGAGCGGGAAGTTCCACGGGACGACGGCCGCGACGACCCCGGCGGGCTCGCGGGTGACCAGCGCCAGCGACCCGGGGGCGGTGCGCGGGGCCTCGTCCAGGCCTTTGTCGGCGATCTCGGCGTACCAGCGCAGCCCGTTGATCACCGCGCGCAGCTCGATGCCGTCGGCCTCGGCGATCGGCTTGCCCATCTCCAGCGAGACGAGCAGCGCGAGCTCGGCCCGGTCGCGCTCGACCAGGTCGGCCCAGCGCAGCAGGTGGGCCTTGCGCTCGGCGGGCCTCATGCGCGGCCAGGGGCCCTCGTCGAAGGCGCGGCGGGCGGCGGCGACGGCGCGGTCCACCTCGTCCTTCCCGGCGGCCGGGACGCGGGCCAGGACCTCGCCGTCCCGGGGGGAGACCAGGTCGAAGGCGTCGCCGGGGGACTGCGGGGCGTCGGCCCCGCCGATGCGGTGGGCGGTCGCCGGCGCGAGCCGGCCGGCCCGCGCGCGCCACTCCTCGTAGGAGACCTCGGACACGGTCCCTCCTCGGGGTCCGGGGGTGGTCATTTGGTCCCGAATGTTAGGGGTGGGGGTTGACCCCCGTCACTCCCGTCCGCAAACTTGTTTGGCATCAAACAACCTGGAGGTGCCGCGTGGCAACGATCGCGGGTGTCGCCGTCGACACCGGTCACTGGATCGGCGGTGAGCGCGTCTCATCAGCCGGAACGTTCACCGACGTCTCGCCGATCGACGAGCGGCCGCTCGCGGAGGTCGCCTCCGGCGGCGCCGCCGAGGCCGAGGCCGCGGTGGCCGCCGCGCACAGGGCGTTCCCCGCCTGGGCTCGCACGTCCCGCGAGGAGCGCGCCCGCCTGCTGCACGCCATCGCCGACGGCGTGGAGAAGCGGATCGAGGACCTGGCGCAGGTCGAGACGCACGACAACGGCGCGCTGATCCGGTCGCACCGGCGCGGGGTCATGCCGCGCGTGGCGCACAACTTCCGGTTCTTCGCCGACTGGCTGCTGAACCTCGGCCACGACGACTTCGAGACCCGCGGCCACACCAACCACGTCTCCTGGGACCCGGCCGGCGTCTGCGCGCTCATCACCCCGTGGAACGCGCCGCTGATGCTCGCCACCTGGAAGATCGCCCCCGCCCTCGCGGCCGGGAACACCGTCGTTCTGAAGCCCGCCGAGTGGACGCCGCTGACCGCGTCCCTGCTGGCCGACATCACCGCCGAGGCCGGGCTGCCGGACGGCGTGTTCAACGTCGTCCAGGGCTACGGCGCGCAGGTCGGCGGTCCGCTGACCGCGCACCCCGACGTCCGCCGGATCAGCTTCACCGGCTCGGTCCCGACCGCGCGGACGATCGCCGCCGCGGCGGCCCCGAACCTCACCCCGCTCTCGCTGGAGCTGGGCGGCAAGTCCCCGCTGCTGGTCTTCGCCGACGCCGACCTCGACCTCGCCGTCGACCTGGCCGTCGAGCAGTACGACAACGCCGGGCAGGTCTGCCTCGCCGCGACGCGGCTGCTCGTCGAGTCGTCGGTGGCGGACGAGTTCACGGCGCGGTTCATCGAGAAGGCGTCCCGGCTCAAGCAGGGCGACCCGCGCGACGAGGCGACCGACATCGGCCCGCAGGTCCACCGCAAGCACTTCGAGCGCGTGGACGGCTTCGTCCGGCGGGCGAAGGCGGACGGCGCGTCCGCGCTCCTCGGCGGCGGCCCCAACGACGACCTCGGCGGCCTGTTCTACCGGCCGACGCTGTTCGCGAACCCGGGCGCCGAGATCGTCTCGGAGGAGGTGTTCGGCCCCGTCCTGACCCTCCAGACGTTCGACACCGAAGGGCAGGCCGTCGCGATGGCCAACGAGACCAAGTTCGGTCTCGCCGCCACCGTCGCGACCGGATCGCCGGAGCGCGCCGAGCGCGTCACGGCCCGGCTGGTCGCCGGGACGGTCTGGGTGAACTGCTTCTTCGTCCGCGACCTGCGCGCGCCGTTCGGCGGCTCCCGGCAGTCGGGCGTCGGGCGCGAGGGCGGCGACTGGTCCTTCGACTTCTACTGCGACCTGAAGAACACGGTGACGGCCCCATGGGAGAAGTAGTCGGCGCGGGGCTGCTCGCGCACGTCCCCACCATCGTCCTGCCCGAGGTCACGCGGCGGGAGCTGAACAACGGCGAGGACTCCACGCTGGTCTCCGGCCTCCAGCGGCTGCGCGCGGAGGTCTTCGACCGCGACGACTACGACACCGTCGTCGTCCTGGACTCGCACTGGGCGACGACCGTCGAGTTCGTCGTCACCTCGCACGAGCGGCGCGCCGGGCTCTACACGTCCGACGAGCTGCCGCGCGGGATGTGCCGGATGCCCTACGACATCCCCGGCGACCCCGAACTGGCGCACGCCATCGCGGCGCACGCCGGGGCGCAGGGCACCTGGATCACCCCGGTGGACGACCCCTACCTGCCGATCCAGTACGCCACGGTCAACCTGTGGCAGTACCTCGGCGTCCCGGACCACCCGTACCTGGACCGCCCCGGCAAGAAGTGGATCTCGATCGGCGTCTGCCAGACCGCCGACGTCGAGGACAGCCTGCGCCTCGGCCGCGCCCTCGCCGCCGGGATCGCCGACACCGACCGGCGCGTCCTGCTGGTCGCGTCCGGCGCGCTGTCGCACACCTTCTGGCCGCTGCGCGAGATCCGCGACCACGAGGCCGCCGACCCCGCGCACATCCGCACCCCGGAGGCCCGGCGCGCGGACGAGGAGCGGATCGAGTGGTTCGCCAAGGGCGACCACGCGCGCGTCCTGGACACCATGCCGGAGTTCCTGACGTTCAAGCCCGAGGCCCGCTTCGGCCACTACCTCATGATGATCGGCGCCCTGGGCGAGCGGGACTGCACCGCGCCCGGACGCCTCTACGGCGAGTACGAGAACAGCGTCGGGACGGGCCAGGTGCACATCTGGTTCGACCGGCCCGAGAACGGATGGACCTCCCGATGACCGTCGAATACCGCCGCATCCTGCTGGACGGCGCGGTGACCCGCGTCGTGCGCGACGGCGAGGAGCTCGTCGCGGCCGACGGCCGCCGCGTCGGCGTCGAGGACGCGGTGCACCTGCCGCCGGTCGAGCCGTCCAAGATCATCGCGGTGCACCTGAACCACCGCAGCCGCGTCGAGGAGTTCCAGACCTCGCTGCCGCCCGCGCCGACCTACTTCCACAAGCCGACCTCGGCGCTGAACGCGCACGGCGGCGCGATCGTCCGCCCCGAGGGCTGCAAGTACCTCAACTACGAGGGCGAGATCGCGATCGTCATCGGCCGCACCGCCCGCAACATCGCCCCCTCCGAGGCCGGCGACCACATCGCGGGCTACACGGTCGCCAACGACTACGGCCTGCACGACTTCCGCGACACCGACGCCGGTTCGATGCTGCGCGTGAAGGGCTCCGACACGCTCTGCCCGCTCGGGCCGGGCCTGGTCACCGGCTGGGACTTCCGCGGCAAGTACCTGCGCACCTACGTCAACGGCGAGGTCGTCCAGGACGGCTCGACCGACGAGATGCAGTGGGACATGCACTACCTCGTCGCCGACATCGCCCGCACGATCACCCTGAACCCCGGCGACGTCCTGCTGTCGGGCACCCCGGCCAACTCGCGCCCGGTGTCGCCCGGCGACGTCGTCGAGGTCGAGGCGGAGGGCCTCGGCCGGCTCCGCAACCACATCGTCACCGGCCCGGTGCCGGTCCGCTCCGACTGCGGCGCCCAGCCGACCGAGTCCGAAGAGGTCGTCTCCACCGCGTTCGGCGGCGACTGGGAGTTCCGGGGCGTCCGCGCCCCGCGCCGCTGACCCCCCGTTCGTTCGAGAGGAAACCACCCCCATGAAGATCATCGTGGACATGGACCGCTGCCAGGACCACGGCCAGTGCGTCTTCTCCGCCCCCGACGTCTTCCGCCTGAACGACGAGGGCCACCTGGAGTACGAGGAGACCGCCGACGAGTCGCTGCGCGACGCCGTCGAGGAGGCGGCGGACGTCTGCCCGCTGCAGGCCATCACCATCGAGGGCTGACCGGGACCTCCCGGAGCCCGGCGAGGAAGGGGACGACATGCGGCGGATCGTGGTGGTCGGCGCGTCCATGGGCGGGCTGCGCGCGGCCGAGCAGTTGCGCGCGGCCGGGTTCACCGGTGACCTGACGGTGGTCGGGGACGAGCCCCACCGGCCGTACAACCGTCCGCCGCTGTCCAAGGAGGTGCTCGCCGCCGAGGTCACGCACGAGGCGGTCGCGTTCCGGATGCGCGCCTCGGTCGCGGACGTGGACTGGCGGCTGGGCATGCCGGTCGTCTCGTCCGACCTGGCGGCGCGCACGCTCACCCTCCTGGACGGCTCGTCCCTCGCCTACGACGGCCTGGTGGTGGCGACGGGCCTGCGCGCCCGCCGCCTGCCGCAGCCGGGCCTGGAGGACCGCCGGCACGTCGTCCGCACCCTGGACGACGCCGTCCGGCTCCGCGGCTGCCTGGTCCCCGGCGCCCGCGTCGTGGTGATCGGCGCGGGCTTCGTCGGCTGCGAGGTCGCCGCGACGGCCCGCACGCTCCGCGCGGACGTCACGGTCGTCTGCGCCGCGCCCGAGCCGCTGATGAGCCCGCTCGGCCCCGACCTCGGGGCGGAGCTGCGCCGCCGCCACGAGGCGCGGGGCGTCCGGTTCCTGCTCGGCCGCACCGTCACCGCCTTCGGCGACGGCGGGCCGGCGTCCGCCGACGTGCTGCTGTCGGACGGCACGGCGCTCGGCGCGGACGTGATCATCGAGGCCGTCGGCTCGACGCCCTGCGTGTCCTGGCTGGACGGCAACGGCCTGGACCTCTCCGACGGCGTCCTGTGCGACGCCGACCTGCGCGTCGAGGGCCGTCCGGACGTGGTGGCGGTCGGCGACGTCGCGCGCTTCCCCAACCCGCGCTACGACGGCGTGTGCCGCCGCGTCGAGCACTGGTCGATCCCGACCGACACGGCGCGCAAGGCCGCCCGGACGCTGCTCGGCGTGGACTCGCCGCCGTTCGCGCCGCTGCCGTCCTTCTGGAGCGACCAGTACGACCTGCGCATCCAGTCGTTCGGCGCACCCGCCCTGGGCTGCGACGACATCCGCGTCCTGGAGGGCGACCCGGCCACGGAGTGCGCCGTCGGCTACCACCGCGACGGCGAACTCGTCGGCGTCGTCCTCCTCGGCCTGCCCGGCGCGATCCCGCGCTACCGCAAACAACTCATGGACGCCTTCACCGCCCCCGCGCCGATATCGGGTTGAGTCGGCGTCCGGCGGGCTGGTGCGTGTGTTCTCCTTGCCCGCCAAACCCGGCGAAGGGCACGGTTTAACCCGTCCAGCCGTCGAAGAGCACGCCGTGTCGGGCCCCGAGGACGGCCCCTACGCGAGCTGGTCACGTTAACGACGTAGGGCTTCGAGGGTTCTCAAGATGTATCCCCTGTATCGCTCGACCCATGCCTTGTCGCTGATCCTCTCAAGGGAAGCCAGCGCCTCTTCCAAGGCGGTCTCCGCGCCTTTGCCGTCACCAAGGTCCTGCCGGGCCAGCGCCAGTCGTAGCAAGGCGCTGGACTGGTTGCCCGGCTGGTTGGCAGCGGAGAAGGCGGCAGCGGAACGGGCAAAGAGCGCACACGCTTCCGCATAGTCCTTCTTCCAGCTTGCGAAGTGGTCGGCCAGTTCGTAGGTCAACCGGCCTTCCATCTCGGGGCTGGGGAGGGCTCGGACGGCTTCCAACCCTTCGATCCATGCTTGACGCGCGCGGGCATGGTGCCCCCGAGCCCGGTAGGCTTTGCCCAGTTCGCAGAGCACTTCCGCCTCCTGGGCTTCCTGGCCGTACTCGCGACAGAGATCGAGACATTCCAACAACTGTGTTACAGCTTGTGCTGGCCGAGGCGGTTGTACAGCCAGACATGCTTTGGCGAGATTCAGCCGATACCCCAGGATCACGCGGGGAAAATTCGCCACCGTCACATCAGGCCGCTCCAGCTCCTGGACCACCGATTCCAGCAGAGGAATCGCCTCGGCCACCCGCCCTGAGGCGAACAACCCTTGGGCGCGTATGCCGTCAGCCGCGGCCTTCCCCTCACCTGCGCCGAAAGAAGCGAGCAGGGCCGTGGCCGTCGCCTCCTCTCGTGCCTCGTCTTCGGGTCGGTCGAGTTCCCGGTAGGCGTTGGCGAGTCGGCCGTGAAGGTTGGCGACCAGTCCTTTGGCATCGTCCGCGCAGTCGGGTTCGAGCAGTGCCACGGCCTCCTGCCAGCAGGCTGCGGCGTCCGACCATGAGGATTTGTGGCTCGCCCAGCTTTCTCCTTGCTGATTGAGTAGCAGGGCGCGCCAGTGTCGATCACCGAGCCGGTCCGCCGCCGCCAGACTGATCTCCAGCGCGTCATCACACACTTCCCACAGCCCGCGTTGCCTGGCCAAGACCGCGACTCCGTATCCAAGCCGCGTGGTCAGTTCGTCCAAGCCCCGCGCGTGGCAGATGGCCAGGATGTACAGGAGGTTGGTGTGTTCTTCGTCAAGCCAGCCTCGCGCTGTCTTCCGAGCCGCGGCAGCCTGAGGGTCCGGTCGGTTCAGCCGCTCGCTGGGGGAGAACAGGTGGCTGACGGACCGTTCAAGATTCTCCGCATACCAGCTGAACATCGCTGATGCGGCTCGCTGGGTGTCGCTGTCGCCGTCTCCCAGGAGTTCCGCCGCGAACAGCTTGATCAAGTCGTGCATCCGATAGGAGCCGGGCCTGTCTGCGGGCTCCACAAGCTGGTCGAGAATCAGACGGTCAAGAAGCTCCTCGGCGTCCGGCAGGGGCAGCTCGACGATGACCGCGACCAGCGCGGTTGAAAACGTCGGCCCGGGGGTGATCGCCAGGAGGCGGAACAGTCGCGCCACCGCCTCGGGTAGGGCGCGATAGGACACCTCGAAGCTCACGCGGACGTCCAGGTCCCCGACTCGCAGCAGGCGTAGACGGCGACGGGCATCCGTGAGGCGGCCGGCCAGGTCGGATGGGGTCCAGTCGGTTCGGGCGGCCAGTCGCGCGGCGGCGATCCGGAGCGCCAACGGCAACCCGCCGCACAACTCGGCGACCAGGTGGCTGCCGTCCGTGTCGGCGGCCATCCGGTCCGGGCCGCCCACCCGCGCCAGCAGTGCCTGCGCATCCTGCCGATCCAGAACATCCAGCCGGTGACTGGTCGCCCCCTCCAGGGTGGGGAGAGCCTTCCGACTGGTCACCACGACGAGCGACCCGGCACTGTTCGGCAGGAGCGGCCGGACCTGCGCCTCATCGACCGCGTCGTCGAGCATGATCAGCATCCGGCGGTCGACCAGCAGGGTGCGGAACAACGCGGCTTGCTCGGCACGTTCGTCGGGGACGTCGGCGGCGTCGACCCCCAGTGCGCGGAGGAACCGCGGCAACGTCCCGCCCGAACCCGGATGATCATTATCCTCCCGCAATCTGCTGAAGAGTCCCCCGTCCGGGTAGGCCCCTTGCAGCTCCTCACACAACCGCAGTGCCAGCGCGGTCTTTCCGACACCCGGCGGGCCGGTCAGCACGACCGCCGGGGTTCCGGTACGCCGGGGACTCTCCCGCCCTCGAGCGCACACCTCCAGCAAGTCGCCCAGCTCCCGCGTCCTTCCGGTGAAGTCGGGCGGCGCCGAAGGTAGCTGGAGAGGTCTGGACGAGCCGCGGGCGGCCAGGAGCGCTTTCGGCTCCGCCCGGACAGCACGGGCGCGAGCATCCCGCCACGGCTCCAACCGCTGCCCGCACGCTGTGACGAACGCGTCCAGCGACCCTCGATGAGGGACGCTGGTCTTCCCGCCGAGGATCGACCGCACCGTGGTGACACTCAGACCCGCCTTCGCGGCGAACTCCTGGAGACTGAGCCCCTGCCGATCGAACGCTCTCCCCAGCTGCTCCCTGAGCTCCGCAGCTGTCTGGATCCGTCCCGGATCGATCGAGGCCATGGCCACCATCCCGACTGCCGAGTACACGCAGACGCCAGATTCCAAGGTAGATTCCCGCCTCTGAGCAGGCAACGGGAACGAATTCGCCAATCTGTCTCGGACCCGCACGCCCCTGAGACCGACCCTGCGCACGTTGACGCAAATCCAGGCGAGGAGCCACCAACGTGATGGGGAACAACTCGGCAAGCAAAGCCCCACTAGCTCGCTGCACAACAGAGGCCGCCGGCAAGACGATGGCCGGCGTCATCGGAGCCGGAAGCGGCGTGACCCTTCTTCTCTCAGGCAGCCCACTGCTCGCCTTCGTGGCCTGTGGAGTCGGCTGTCTCGCCGAACCGATCCTGGCGTGGCTGTGTGAACGCGAACGGACCAAGCGCACCAAGATCAGGCATCAGGCGGAAATCCTGATCGCCCGGGCCCGCGCCGAGCGGATCAGCCGGTCATCCAGTGGCCCCCCAGTGCAGTCGACCACTCAGTGCACGTGTCGGCATCACGCGGGCGAGATGCTGGACGACGGAAGTACCCGATGAACCCGGACGAGCCGCGACGCAACGAGAGAGACGAAGCCCGGACACTGCCGCGATACCGCGTTCGCCCAGGCCGGTGAGGCAGCGAGCCACCAGGCGAGCCCAGTGGGCCGGACTGCGGGAACATGGCCTAGAGGCGCGGGCGGCGGCCGGAGCGGCGGGGTGGGGGCGGGGAGTCGCCGAGGAGGGACTGGCGGCGGTCGTCGCCCTCGGCCTCCAGGTGCTCGACGATGGCGCGCAGGGAGTGCGCGAGGCTCCGGCTCTCCTCACGCGTCAGCGGCGCGGCGACGAACGACTCCTCGGCGTTGAACGCGGGGAACAGGTCGCACATCAGCGCCTCGCCCTCGGTGGTGAGGCGCAGCAGGACCAGCCGTCCGTCGGTGGCGTGCTGGCGGCGTTCCAGCAGGCCGCGGCCCTCCAGGGTGCGGACGACGCCCGTGAGCGTGCCCTTGGAGATGCCCGCCTCCTCGGCGACGTGCCGGGTCTCCATCTCCTCCCAGATCCACACCACCCACAGGACGACGAAGGCCGTCCAGGTGAGGTCCGCGCGGCGCAGGACCGAGCCCTCCACGTGCTGCCGGATGGCGGTGGCGGCGCGGTAGATGTTGGAGACCGCCATCATCGCGTCGTGCCGGATGGGCACGTCGCCCAGCCGCCGCTGGATCGCCTGCTCGGTCTCGCCGAGGGTGTGATGCCCGGTCACGCGCTCTCCGTCCGTCGTCGGCCTTGCCTGAACCTACCCTTGTCGGCGCTCGTTTGAATCCGTACGATCCTCCCACCCGGAAGTCGTGCGGGGCCGAACGACCCTTTTCGACCTGCATGTCGGGCAATGGCGAGTGATCCGCGCCCCTGCCCCCGACGCATCCGTCCGGGCGAACCCTTCGCGCCCAGCCTGGAGCCGCTGATGGCGATCTCAGACGTCGCATCCCCCCTGTCCGCTCCCGCCGACCAGCCCGGCCGCCGCATCGGCGTCCCCGGCATCGTGTTCTTCGTCGTCGCCGCTTCCGCGCCGCTGACCGTCGCGGCGGGCGGCATGCCCACCTCGTTCGCGGTGTCCCGGACGCTCGGCATCCCCGCCCTGTACGTCGTGCTCGGCGCGCTGCTCGTGGTCTTCACCGGCGGCTACGCCGCGATGAGCCGCTCGATCTCCAACGCCGGGGCGTTCTACGCCTACGTCACCCACGGCCTCGGCCGCGTCGCCGGGATCTCGACCGCGTTCGTCGCGCTGCTGTCGTACAACACCATGCAGGTCGGCCTGTACGGCATCTTCGGCTTCACCACCGCCGACCTGCTGAAGAGCAAGCTCGGCTGGGATCTGCCGTGGTGGGCCGTCGCGCTCGCCGGGGTCGCGGTCGTGGCCGTCCTCGGGTTCCGCCGGATCGACCTGAACGCGCGGGTCCTGGGCGTCCTGCTCGCGATCGAGTTCCTGACCGTGCTGGTGTTCGACCTGGCCCAGTTCGCGGGCGCGCCGGACGGGGTGTCCGCCGAGCCGCTGGGCCTGGACGCCGTGCGGACGGGCGCGACCGGCGCGGCGATGGTCGCCGCGATGGCGAGCTTCATGGGCTTCGAGGCCGCCGCGATCTACAGCGAGGAGTGCCGCGACCCGCGCCGGACGGTCGCCCGCGCGACCTACATCGCCGTCGCGGTCATCGCCGGGTTCTACGCCTTCACCGCGTGGGCCATGACGATCGGCGCCGGCCCGAGCCAGATCATCGAGCGGTCCGGGAAGGAGGGGCCGGGGATGGTCTGGGGCCTGGCGACCCAGCACGTCAACCGGACGTTCTCCGACACCGCGCAGTTCTTCCTGGTCACGAGCCTGTTCGCGGCGCTGCTGTCATTCCACAACGCGGTCGCGCGCTACTTCTACTCGCTCGGCCGGGACGGCGTGCTCCCCGGCCCGCTCGCCCGGACGCACGCCAGGCACGAGTCCCCGCACATCGGGTCGGCGACGCAGACCCTGCTGGCCGTGGTCGTGGTCGTCGCGTTCGCGGCGTCCGGCAAGGACCCGGTGCTGACGCTGTTCAACTGGTTCACGAACCTGGGCGCGCTCGGCGTGATGCTGCTGCTCGCGCTGACCTCGGCGGCCGTCGTCGCGTTCTTCCTGCGGGACGCGCGGGGCGAGAACCTCTGGAACCGCCTCATCGCGCCCGTCCTGTCGGGGCTCGGGCTGGCCGCCCTGTTCGTGGTCTGCCTGCGGAACTTCGACGCCCTGCTCGGCGCGGACAAGAACTCGCCGCTGGTCTGGATGCTGCCCGGCTTGATCTTCGTGTTCGGGCTGGTGGGCGCGGTGTTCGCGCTCGTCCTGCGGGCCAGGCGCCCCGAGGTCTACGAGCGCGTCGGCCGAGGCTGACCCGCCCGGACGGCGGAAGCACGCGCGGGCCGGGTCTCCCCGGCCCGCCGCGAGACGACGGCGGCGTGCGGGCCGATGAGACCCGGCCTGCCGCGAGACGACGGCGGCGTGCCGGGAGGCTTCTCCCGGCACGCCGCTCCGCGTCTCAGGCGGTCAGGCGAGCCTGCGGCCGCCGTTCCAGACGACGCCGACCTGCCGGTAGTACGCGCCGATGATCTCGTCCACCCGCAGGGACGCCAGCTCCTCGGTCGGGGACTCGAACAGCCGCAGCTCGGCGTCGCCGCGCCACGCCTGCCCCGCCTCGAACTCCGCCGCGCCCGACTCGATCAGCTCGTCCAGCGCCGGCGCGCCGCCGGGCTCGATGCTCGGCAGGTAGCGGTGGTGGGCCATCGGGTGCCCGTTGACGAAGCCGCCTGTGGCCGACGGCTCCCGCAGCGTCACGACGGCCTCGGCCAGGCGGCGGTCGGCGGCGGCGAGCGTCGCGCCGAACCGTCCGCCCTCGGCGATGCGCGGCGCGGCGCCGCCGAACGGGTGCGGACGGGTCTGGTGGATCGAGCCCAGCTTCTTCGGGTAGCCCTGGTGCAGGCCGCGCGCGATGGCGAAGTCCTTGTCGACCCAGATGTAGACGCAGCGGGAGTACGTCCGTCCCTCGAAGGAGCAGCGGACGACGACGAAGCACTCCTTGTACTGCGCGCGGACGGGGTCCAGCAGCTCCTCGCGCGACGCCGAGCACGACTGCCAGTCCGCCCAGATGACCGCGACCGCGCCCGGGTCCTCGTCGGCGAGCGCCAGCGGGGCGGGCAGCAGTTCGGCGACCCGGGCCGGGTCCGTCCGGTACTCGACGGTGAGCAGGTCGCCGGAGTAGTGCCACGGCGGGCTGGGGATCAGCGACGAGCGGCCCGTCGCGGTTCGGGGGTGCAGGAAGCCTCGCACGTCCATGCTGCTCCTTCGGGTGTTCGTTTGGGTCCGTACGTTATCGGCGGGTCCGGAGCATGGCCAGGGGTCGGTCATGATTTGGGTCACGCGGAGGTCTTGTCAGCACTTACTTCGGTTCCATATGGTTTGGGCTCAAATGACCCCCCGTGAGGGAGTTCGACGGTGAACAACCCACTCGACGCGGCCCGAGCCGAGGACCCCGCGGCCCAGGCGCGGCAGGCCGTGGAACGGCTCAAGGCGGACGGGATCGACGTCGTCCGCGTCGCCTACCCCGACCTCATCGGCACCGAGCGCGCCCGCGACGTCCTGGTCGAGCGCCTGCCCGCCGTGATGGAGCACGGGCTCGCGTTCTGCCGCGCGGTGTACCACACCTCGCCGATGGGCGACGTCGTCCCGGTGCCCGAGGGCCTCGGCGCGGGACTCCCCGACATCCGGATCGTCCCGGACCTGGCCACGCTCGCCCCCGTCCCGTGGGAGCCGGGCGTCGCGCACTGCCTCGGCGACGCCTACGAGCCCGCCGGCGACGAGCACTGCGCCGAGAGCCCGCGCGAGGTCCTGCGCCGCGTCACCGCCGAGCTCGGCGCGACCGGCCTGACCGCCGTCGCCGGGCCCGAGCTGGAGTACTTCCTCTGCGAGCCCGACCCGCAGAGCCCCACCGGATGGAAGCGCTACGGCGACGCCCCCGGCAACGTCTACGTCGCCGGGCGCAAGGGCGACCCCGAGGGGCACCTGCTGTCCACGCTGCGCCGCCTGAAGGCGTACGGCATCGGCGCGACCATGGGCAACCACGAGTTCTGCGGCGGCCAGTTCGAGATCAACCTCGACCACTCCGACGCCCTCGACGCCGCCGACCGCGCCTTCCGGTTCAAGTCCGCCGTCAAGGAGCTCGCCCGGCACGAGGGACGGCTCGCCACGTTCATGGCCAAGCCGTTCAACGACGAGGGCGGCTCCGGCTTCCACGTCCACCTGTCGGTCTGCGACGAGGCCGGCGCGAACGTCTTCGCGGACGAGACCGGCGAGCACGGCCTGTCCGGCACCGCCCGGCACGCCATCGCGGGCGTCCTCGCGCACGCTCCCGCGCTCGCGGCGCTGTTCAACCCGACGGTCAACTCCTACAAGCGGTTCGGCCCGGACACCCTCGCGCCGTGGCTGATCGACTGGGGCCTGGACAACCGCAGCGCGATGCTGCGCATCCCGCCGGAGCGCGGCGCCGCGACCCGCCTGGAGGTCCGCCTCGGCGACGCGACCGCCAACCCCTACCTCGGCATCGCCGGGCTGGTCGCCGCCGCGCACCTCGGCGTCCGCGACAAGCTCGAGTGCCCGGCGCCCCTGGAGGGCTACGGCTACGACGCCGAGCGCGCGCCCCTGCTGCCGGGCGACCTGACCGCGGCGCTGGACGCGCTGGAGGCCGACACCGACCTGACCACCGTGCTCGGCGAGGCGTTCGTCCGGGCGTTCCTGACCTACAAGCGCGACGAGGTGGAGCGTTTCCAGCGGTACGTCACCGACTGGGAGTTCCGCGAGTACGCCTACCACCTCTGAGAAGGAGCTCCGTTGACCACCGCGACCTCCCTGGACCTGGCCGACCCGGACCTGTTCCTGGACGGCGCCACGCCGTACCGGATCTTCGCCGAGCTGCGCCGCACCGACCCCGTCCACTGGACGCCCGAGCACGACGGCGGCAGCGGCTTCTGGTCGGTGACCAAGCACGCCGACATCGTCCGCGTCGACCGCGACGCCGAGACGTTCACCTCCACGAAGTTCGTGAACCTGGAGGAGGTGGACGAGCGGCAGGCGAGCATCCGCCGCTCGCTGCTGGAGACCGACGGGCCGCGCCACCACGCGCTGCGCCGCATCCTGCAGCGCCAGTTCACCCCCCGCGCCGTCGCCGGGTACGAGACGTTCCTGCGCGGCCTCACCGCCCGGACGCTCGACCGCGCCCTCGCCAAGGGCACGTTCGACTTCGTCAAGGACGTCGCCGCCGACTTCCCGATCAACGTGCTGGCCCGCATGATGGACGTCCCGGAGGACGACACCACCCGGCTCATCGAGTGGGGCAACCGGATCATCGCCAACCAGGACCCCGAGTACGCCGACGTCGTCATCCACAGCGCCGAGTCGGAGAAGTACCGGGACCTGCCGTTCCGCTCGCCCGCCTCGCTGGAGGTCTTCGAGTACGGCCGCGAGCTGGCCCGGCAGCGCCGCGGCGGCGACGGCGACGACCTGGTGTCCAAGCTGGTCAACGAGACGCCGCTGGACGGGCAGCCGCTGTCCGCGCACGACTTCGACAACTACTTCCTGCTGCTGGTCGTCGCGGGCAACGAGACCACCCGGCACGCGATCACGCACACCATGCGCGCCCTCATCGACCACCCCGAGCAGGCCGACCTGCTGCGCTCGGACCCGTCCCTGATGGAGACGGCGGTCGAGGAGTTCCTGCGCTGGGCGTCCCCGGTCTACCACTTCCGCCGCACGGCCACCCGCGACGTCGAGCTGCGGGACAAGACGATCCGCGAGGGCGACAAGGTCGTGCTCTGGTTCGCGTCCGGCAACCGGGACGAGGACGTCTTCGGCAACCCCGACGTCTTCGACGTGACCCGCACCCCCAACGACCACGTCACCTTCGGCAAGGGCAGCCCGCACTTCTGCCTGGGCAACGCGCTCGCCCGGCTGGAGCTGCGCGTCATGTTCGAGGAGCTCCTGCCGCGCCTGGCCGACATCCGCCTCGCGGGCGACGTCCGGCGCGTCCGGTCGAACTTCGTCAACGGCATCAAGGAGATGCCGGTGACCGTCACCCTCGCCTGACGTCCGACCCGCAGCGGGTCAGCGCGACGCTCGCGCGAAGGCCCGGCACCGTCCCCGCGGACGGTGCCGGGCCGCGCGGAGACGGGCTGCGTTCATCCCCGGGCGCGCCGCGCGACGGCGACCGCGACGGCCGCGCCCACCGAGAGCAGCACCGCGAACCCCACCAGGGACGCGCGCAGGCCCACGTGGTCCTGCGCGACGGTGAACGCGATCGACGGAAGCCCCAGGCCCGCGTAGGCGGTCGCGAAGAACACCGCGAGGACGCCCGCGCGCGACTCGCGCCGAGCGGACTCGGCCGCCTCCGCCAGGGACGCCTTGAACAGCAGGCCCGCGCCCGCCCCGGTGATCGTCGCCGCCGCCAGGAACAGCGCGAGCGACGGGTGGTACACCGACAGGACGGTCAGCGCGAGCCCCGCCGGGAACAGCACCACGCCGATGCCCGACATCCGCGCGCCCGACCAGCCGCCGGCCGCCAGCTGCACCAGCGCGCTCGCGGCGAACAGCGCGAACCCCGGCATCCCCGCCACGAACACCGACGGCTCGCCGAGCACGCCGCGCAGCATCACGGCGCTCAGCGACGAGAAGAACCCCATCACCGCGAACGCGGCGGCGCCCGTCCCGGCCGCCGCGGCGAACACCGCCCCCGCCCCCGGGCGGAGCCCGAACCGGCGCGGGGCACCCTCCATCCGGCCCGTCCTCGGCACCGTCTCCGGCACGTCCAGCAGGAGCGCGACCGACAGCGCCGTCATCAGCACCGCGAACACCACGAACGTCGTGACCAGCGGTTCCGGGGCCCACTCGGCGAGGACTCCGGCGAGCAGCGGCCCGAGCGCAAGCCCGCCCAGGTTCGCCGCCGCCGCCACGGTCCCCGGCACCGGCGACAGCGGACGGCCCGGACGGGCGCGCTGGTACAGGTCGGCGAGGTAGGCCGTCGCGGTCGAGGCCATCAGGCCCGTCCCGACGCCGTTCAGCGCCCGCGCGACGACCAGCGCGGGCAGCCCGTGCCACACGACGAACAGCACCGCCGACGCCGTCGTGACCAGCAGCGCCGGGATGATCACGACGCGCCGGCCGTGCCGGTCCGACAGGTGCCCGAGCAGCAGGAACCCGGCGGCCGTCCCGACGACGATCGCGGCGAACGCCACGGTCACCATCGTCGGGCCGAACCGGTCGCGCTCGGCGAACAGCGGCCACAGGGGAGTCGGCGCGGTGCCGAACGCCATCACGGCCGCGAACGCCGCCGCCGCGATCCAGAACCCGCGCAGATGCGCGGCCGGACCCCGGGCATCGGCGCGGGGACCCCGGCGGACCATGGACACAACGGGCATCTCAGCTCCATTCGAACGGTGGCCACTCCAGACAACCAAGCCGCCGCCGTTCTTCCCAGCCCCTCCGGCACAGAACGATCAGATACCTTCCATCTCCAGTAGAGATAATGGCCGCCATGGAACTGCGCCACCTCCGGCATTTCGTCGCGCTCGCCGAGGAGCGGAACTTCACGCGCGCCGCCGACCGCGAGCTGATCGTCCAGTCGGGGCTGTCGTCGTCCGTCCGGGCCCTGGAACGCGAGGTCGGCGCGGAACTGTTCGTGCGCGGCAGCCGCCCCGTCCGGCTCACCGCCGAGGGCACCGCGCTGCTCCCCGCCGCGCGCCGCGCCCTGGAGGCGGCCGAGGCCGCCCGGCAGGCCGTCCAGGACGTCCGCGGCCTGCTCTCCGGCCATCTCCGGATCGGCACCTACCCGGTCAACCCGCGCCTACTCCCGCTGCCCGCCCTGCTGGTCGCGTTCGCCCGCGCCCACCCGGCGCTGGACGTCTCCGTCCGCCAGTTCCCCGGCACCGACCTCGCCGCGAGGGTCACCGACGGCGAACTCGACTGCGCCCTGTTCGACCAGATCGGCCCGCCCCCGCCCGGCCTGCGCGCGCTCCCCCTGGTCGCGGAAGAACTCCAGGTGGCCGTCCCCGCGACCCACCCCCTGGCCACCCGGACGTCCCTGACCCTCGCCGACCTGGCGGACGAGCCCTTCGTGGAGACCGACCCCGCCTGGACGACCCGCCGCCGCACCGACGCGGCCTTCACCGAAGCCGCCGTCCCCCGCCGCGTCGTCTGCGAGGTGGCCGACTGGCAACTCCTCCGCGACCTGGTGGAGGCGGGCCTGGGCATCGCCCTCGCCCCACCCACCCAACTGACCCCGAGAGCCGGCGACCCCGACACCCTCCGCCTGATCCCCTTGACGGGCACCAGGCTCGAACGCCACCTGGCCCTCGTCCTCCCCACCCCGGCATCCCCAGCCGCCACCCACTTCGCCACCCACCTGACCACCTGGCGCCCCACTCCCCACGACGCCCCCCAAGCCACCCCCGAAATGCCCTGACCGCGCCCCCGGGACTTCCAGGAGACGCGGCCAGGCTTTTTTCGGGCCAGATCAGTTGGGCGGTTCCGCAGAGTGCTCGAACGCGACCCTGCTCATTTCCCCCAAGGACCTCCATGCCTCGAAATGGTCGGCGGCCACCAGGTACGCCCGCCCGACCGGGGAGATGATCTCCACAGCCTTCGCGTCGTCGACGACCTCTTCGATCAGTGATTCAAGGCGCTCTTGCGCCTCACTTCCGGTGACGGCCATGGAGTCAGACGAACAGTTCCTCGACGCTCTCGGCGTGGGCGACCTTGTTCAGCCAGGCCATGAGCTGCGTCTGGTCGGTGCAGGCGGTGATCCGGTCGGCCGCCTCCTGCGGAACCGCGATCCCGCGTGACCGCAGGACCGCGAGCACGCCCTTGGCTTCCCCATGGGCTTCACCTTCGGTCCAGAAGCGGCGGCCCCAGTCGCTCTGCGGCTTGTAGGTGTCCGTGCTCATGATTGCCTACAGGGTGTGTCGGGCGGCGTCCGTGAGGCGCTTCAGTACGTAGTCATAGTACGGCCCACGGTATTCCTCGTCCGTGGCCTGCAGTGCTGCGGCCACGGCCTCGAGAGCGGGCGGGCCCTCTTCGTCGGCGTGGGCCGGGGCGGAGAGGATGACCCATTCCGGGCACTCACGGGCCTGGTCGGGGTCGACGATCGGCTTGAGGTCGTGCGGGGTGTAGGTGAGCACCACCAGGTCGAATCCGGGGTGGCCGGTCTTCATGGGGGTGCGGATGCGTCGCGCGATGGTGCGGTTCGGACAGAAGGCCATGATGGTCGTCGGGCACCGGAAACGCCGCCGGATGCTGGTCACATACTCCGGCCAGGAGTAGGAGATGCGTTCCAGTTCTTCCGCGCCGGCATGGCGTTGCACCTCGTGGACGATCGCGCGCCGGGCGTTGTTGGCGGACGAGCCGATCAACGCGATGTCCAGGGTGACCTGCTGCGGCGCCAGGCTGGTGACGGTCTCGGGGCCCATCTGCCAGCACAGGTCATCCGGCACGTCCAGCCCGAACACCTCGGTCGCCACCTTCCGGGCCAGCTCCGGGCGGTTCCGGAAGAGTTCGAGGGGAATCTCGTGATCCTCTGAAGGGGACATGAGGTGGACACTAAGCGTGTTCGATGCGACACGGTATGGAGTTTTGGGAACTGCCCCACCCAATGTGGATTCCGTCGAATGGACGTTCGACGACACTGCCTTCGTATGGGCATTTACCGCCGAAATGACTGACAACAGCGCGGAGGCTGAGGGCGGGCGAGATGGGGGAGGGGGCTAGTCGGTGTGGCTGAGTAGGTGGTGCATGGCGTCGGGCGGGAGGGAGGGGTTGGAGGCGGCGGCTTCGGCGAGGCGGGCGTCCTCGTGGGTCAGTAGCTCGAGGAGGATTTTCGGGGGAAGTGCCGGATGCCTTGCGGCGTGCTCGGCGGCCTTGGGGTCGTTGAGGCAGGGGAGGAGGGCGGGAGGGGTGGCGTTGGGGTGTTGTGCGATGTTCACCAGCGCCTTGCGGGCCGGAGCGAGCGTGGTGAGGGCTTCCAGGACGCCGGCGGGGGCGTCGGGGTTGGACGCCACATAGGCCGCGACTCTTGAGCCGTGTCTGTCGAGCATGGCGCGGAGCTGGGGTTCGGAGAGGCCGGGGTGGGGGGCGATCGCCCTCACGACCTTGGCGTCGGGGTCGTCCGCCAGGGCGTCGCGGATCGGGGCGGGCAGGTCCCGGCGGGCGGCGACCAGCGTGCGGACGGCCGGGGCCGGGGAGGTGGCCATGGCCTCGGTCTCGGCGGGGGAGGCGGCTGCGACGCGGGGCAGGAGGGTGAGGCCCAGCTTGGTGGTGGGGGCCAGGGCGGCGAGGACGTCGAGGGGCACGTGGGGGTTGCGGGCCAGGGCTTGGCGGATGGACGGGTCTGTGGAGGCGGCGAAGGTCCGCATCAGTGCCGTGCTGATCGCGGGGTTGGCGGCCAGGTCGCCGAGGACGCCCGGTTCGCGGCTGGTGGCGAGGCGCGAGGCCGCTTCGGCGGTCAGGTCGGCGCGGGACGCGAGCGCGCAGCGGAGCGAGTAGTGCGGGTCGCCCGCGAAACGCATGGCCGCCGGGGTCGGGGTGGACGGGTTCTCCAGCGCCCGCAGGCGCGTGAGGAGGACGGTGGATTCGTGCGACCCGTCGCACGCGGCCCCCGGCGGCAGGTCGCAGTCGACGCGGGGACAGTACGGGTCGTGGACGAACGGGACCTCCTCCCGGTCGCACACCTGGCAGCGGGTGGGCGACGGAAGGCCGTCCCCGGTGAGCAGCGCCGCGAGGACGGGAGGCGGGGCCGCCGGGTTGGCGGCGACGCCGGTGCGGACGCCCGCGTGCGGATGTCGTGCGAGGGCGGCGGCGAGCTCGGGGAGTGCGATCCGGGCGAGGTCTTCGACGACCTCGGGGTCGTCGTCGCGGGCCAGGGTGTGCTGGACGTCGGCGGGGAGGTCTTGAGAGTCGGCGAGCCGGGCGCGGCGGAGAGAGTCGGCTGCCAGGAGGCGGGCCCATCCAGGGAGGCCGTGGCCCGTGGCCAGCAGGGCGAGGGCCGCGTCGGGGAAGGCCGCCGGGTCGAGGTCGTCCGGGTTCAGGGTCTTGCCCAGTGACCAGGCGCACGCCTCGTCGACGGAGATCAGGGCGAGGGCCTGCGCGGGGGTGAGATCGGCGCGTTCGGCCAGTGCGCAGGCCAGGCTCTGATCGCCGAGCGCGATCAGCCGGTCCAGGAGGACGGGCGGCAGCGACGGGTTGGCCGCCAGGCCGTGCAGGACGGGAGGGAGAGGGGGCACGCGGGTCATTGTGGCGGGCGGCCGGGGCCTTCGGGGGCTCCGGCCGCCCGGGAGGATCAGAGGGGGAGGCCGGTGAGGACCATGATCTTCTCTTCGGTGTAGTCGGTCATGGCCGAGTGGAGGCCCTCGCGGCCGACGCCGGAGTCCTTGACGCCGCCGTAGGGCATCTGGTCGGCGCGGTAGGACGGGACGTCGCCGATGATCACGCCGCCGACCCGCAGCTCGCGGTGGGCGCGGAAGGCGGTGTCCACGTTGCGGGTGAACACGCCCGCCTGGAGGCCGAACGTGGAGTCGTTGACCTTGGCGAACGCCTCGTCCACGCCGGAGACCTTCTGGACGACCAGGACCGGGCCGAAGATCTCCTCGTGCAGCACCTTGGCGTCGTCCGGGACGTCGGTGAGGACGGTCGGGGCGTAGGTGGCGTCCTCGCGGGTGCCGCCCACGACGACCTTCGCGCCGGCCGCGACGGCCTCGTCCACCCAGGACTCAACGCGTTCGGCGGCGTCCCGGCTCACCATCGGGCCGACCTGGGTCTCGTCGTCCCACGGGTCGCCGGTGACGAGGCCCTTCACGCTGTCGACCAGCTTCGGCAGGAACTCGTCGTGGACCGACTCGTCCACGTACACGCGCTGGACGGCGATGCAGGACTGCCCGGCCTGGTAGTTGGAGAACAGGCCGATGCGGGACGCGGCCCAGTCGAGGTCGGCGTCCGGCAGGACGACCGCCGCGCCGTTGCCGCCGAGCTCCAGGGTGACGTGCTTGCGCGGCACCCGGTCGTTGATGGACCAGCCGACCGGGACGGAGCCGGTGAACGACACGACGGGCAGGCGCGGGTCGTCCACCAGGTCGGACGCGCGGTCGTTCGGGACGGGCAGGACCGAGACCATCCCGGCGGGCAGGTCGGTCTCGGCCAGGATCTCGCCGAGGACGAGCGCCGACAGCGGCGTCGCCGGGGCGGGCTTGACGACGATCGGGGCGCCGACGGCGATCGCCGGGGCGACCTTGTGCGCGGTCAGGTTCAGCGGGAAGTTGAACGGCGAGATGCCGAGGACGGGGCCCTTGGGGACGCGGTCCACGTACACCAGGCGGCCCACGCCGCCCGGCTCGGTGTCCAGGCGCTGCGTGGTCGGGGACCAGCGGCGGGCCTCCTCGGCGGCGAACCGGAACACCGACACCGCGCGCTTGACCTCGACGCGCGCCCACATCAGGGGCTTGCCGTTCTCGGCGGTGATCAGCCTGGCGATCTCCTCCAGCCGCTCCTCGAGGCGGCGGGAGACGTGCGTGAGCGCGTCGGCGCGCACGTGGACGGGCAGGGCGGCGGCCTCGTCGCGGACGGCGTGGGCCGCCGCCACGGCCTCCTCGACCTGCTCGGTGGTGGGCACCGCGACGACGCCGACCTCGCGGCCGTCGTAGGGGTGCGTCACGGCGAAGGTCTCGGTGCCGGTCTCGGGGCGTCCGGCGAGCCAGAAGGGAGTCACGTCCATAGATCCGACGTTATCTCTGCTCAGCGCGGGTCGGACGCTCCGGGCAGGCCAATCGGGCCGCTCGCATTGTCCGTGACGGCGAGGGCGACCCACAGCTCCGCCCGGACGCCGGGATCGTCCAGGTCGCGGTTCAGGAGGTCGGCGACGCGGCGGACGCGGGTGCGCAGCGTGTGGCGGTGGACGTCCAGGTCGCGCGCGGCCTCCTCGAGGCGTCCGCCGGCGGCCAGGTACGCGCGCAGGGACGTCAGCAGGGACGGTTCGGAGCGCAGCGGCGCCAGCAGCGCGTCCGCGAAGCCCTGCGCGAGGTTCGGGTCGAGGACGCCGAGAAGGCCCTGACCTGGGAGTTCGCCGTAGCCGACGGGGTCGCCGGTGCGGCGGGCGGCGGCCAGGGCGCGTTCGGCCTGGACGAGCGCCGCGGCCAGGCCGGAGGCGGAGGCGGCGGGCTCGCTCGTCCCGACCGGTCCG
>NZ_QURH01000329.1 GCF_003428695.1 Actinomadura logoneensis | reverse complement strand
GCCGCGGCGGCCGTCACCGCGCCGAGGCCGAGCCCGAGGGCGGTCCGGCGGACCGGCCGCCGCGCCGGCGCGGACACCGCCACCTCCCGGTCGCGCAGGACGGACGGGTCGGGCCGCCGTTCGTAGGCGGCGTCGGCGAGCTCGTCCACCGCCGGCCTCAGTGCGTTGATCACTGCGTTGACCTGGTCGTTCTTCACGGCTTCTCCGTACTGACTCGGGGACGGACGACCGGTTCGGACTTCCCTCGCCGGGCGGCTCCCTCGCCGCCCTTCCCAGCGCTCCCGGCCTTTTCGGCAGGCCCGGCTTTCCGGGCTGGCTCGGCGTTCCCGGCAGGCCCGGCGTTCCCGGCAGGCCCGGCGTTCCCGGAGGGTCGCTCGGGCACGGCGGACGCGTCGGCGGTGGACGTGTCGAGGGCTCTGGCCAGGCGCCGGCGTCCGCGGTGCAGCCGGACCAGGAAGGCGGCCCGGGAGCACCCGGCGACGCGGGCCGCCTCGGCCGGGTCGAGGCCGTGCCACGCGGTCAGCGTGACGGCCTCGGCCTCCTTGGCCGAGAGCGCGGCCAGCGCGGCGAGCGCCTGGTCGCGGGCGATGACGCCGTCGGCGGTGTCCCGCTCCGCGTGCGCGGGACCGGTCAGGGCGGCCACCCGGTCGACCAGCCGCCGGGCGTGGTCGGTCGAGCCGTGCGCCTGGCGGACGAGGTTCCGGGCCACGCCGAGCAGCCACGGCAGCGCCCGCTCGGGGATCTCGTCGGCCTTGCGCCACGCGACCGCGAACACCTCGCCGGTGACGTCCTCCGCCGCGTGGCGCTCGACGCGCAGCGCGACGTAGCCGAACACGCTCCGGTAGTGCGTTTCGTAGAGGCGGGTGAACCTGGCTTCGCGCTCGTCCACGCCACCTCCTCTCTCCTCGGTGCCGTAACGCCGAGAAGTCGGAGAAGACGGGCCAGGATTACGTCAGGTCACCAAAGACATCTTGCGCCGCGCCGGGCGGAGCCGATTTCCTCAGACGGGTGCAGACAGAACAAACGGCCACACCGGGGGACACCGCTCCCGACCATGGCGCACGCCGCGCCGTCACCGTCTTCCCCGTCCTGGTGCTGCTCGCGGGCGGGCTCGGGCTGCTCATGCCGGACACCCTGCGCGGCGGGAAGGAGGCGGTGCCGTACCTGCTGGGCGTCGTGATGTTCTGCATGGGCCTGACCATGACCGGGCAGGACTTCCGGGGCGTCGTGCGGCGGCCGTGGGCGGTGGGCATCGGGCTGGTCGCGCACTACGTGATCATGCCGGGGCTGGGCTGGCTGATCGCGAACGCGCTCGGGCTGTCGCCCCAGCTCGCGGCCGGGGTGATCCTGGTCGGCTGCGCACCGAGCGGGACGGCGTCCAACGTCGTGGCGTACCTCGCGCGCGGGGACGTCGCGCTCGCCGTGTCGATCGGCACCGTCTCCACGCTGCTCGCACCGCTGCTCACCCCGGCGCTGACGCTGCTGCTGGCGGGCGAGTTCCTGCCGGTGCACGCCGAGTCGATGGTGACCGACATCCTCAAGACCGTGCTGGTGCCGGTGGCGGCCGGGTTCGTGCTGCGGACGGCCGCGAACCGGCTGGTCGTGCGGCTCACCCCCGTCCTGCCGTGGGTGTCGGTCGCGGCGATCGGGGTGATCGTGGCGATCGTGGTGGCGGGCAGCGCGAAGGCGATCACCTCGGCGGCGGGCGTGGTGTTCCTCGCGGTCGTCCTGCACAACGGGTTCGGGCTGCTGCTCGGCTACCTGGCCGGACGCGCCGGACGGCTCGGCGAGCGCGGCAGCCGGGCGCTGACGTTCGAGGTCGGGATGCAGAACTCCGGACTCGCGGCGGCGCTGGCGACCGCGCACTTCAGCCCGCTTGCGGCGCTCCCGGCGGCGATCTTCTCGGTATGGCACAACGTCACCGGCGCGCTGACCGCCGCCTGGTTCTCGCGCCGCCCCGCCGACGACTGACCCGCGCCCGCGACCAGCGCCCGTCCCGCGTCCGATCCGCATTGGCCCCGCGTACGGCCCGCGTCCGCGACCGGCGTCCGGCCCGCGTCCGGCCCGCGTCCGGCTAGAGGGCGAGCCGGCGGGCGGCGCGGGCCGCGGGTTCACGGATTCGCGGATTCGCGGATTCGCGGGCACGAAGGGTGCTCGTGGGGTCACCATGAGTCCATGGACACTCGCGAACGGGGCGACCGGCGGTGAGCGTCAAGGCGTTCCCGCTGATGCGCGGCTTCGACACCATCAACGTGAGCACGGATCTGGAGCCGATGGCGGCGATGCGCGACGCCGACCTCGGCGAGCGGATCCGCGCCTTCCCCAAGATGCTGCCCGGCGGTTCGCCGGACTTCGGCAGCGCCGAGCAGGTCGGCGACCGGTGGACGGTGCTGTGCAGCGGCGCGGGCGACCCGTGCTCGGCGCGCGTCGACCTGGCCGCCACGCTGCGGAAGGCTGCGGGCGCGGTGGACGGTCCGACGGCGCGCGGGGTGCGGCGCGAGACCGACCCGACGACCGCGCGGTCGATGCTGGAGGTGGCGGACCGGCTCGATCCGGAGGACGGGGAGCCGTCGGCGAAGGACGAGTGGGAGATCGGCGACCGCCGCTACCGGGTCATCCGGATCGAGAAGTTCGTCCTGATCAACTCGGGCGGCATGGAGCCGCCGCGGTCCAGCGACGCCGAGCCGCCGGAGGAGCCGTCGCTGCTGCGCGGGCATCCGATCGACCCGTGCGCGCCGGTCGGGTTCTGGGAGGCGCAGATGCGGCTGAACCTGGCCGGGTTCGGGCCGATCCCGGGGACGATGCCGGAGCAGGTGGAGGCGGAGGCGCGGCTCGCCTGCCGCACCCATCCGGGCATCGTGATGCTGCCGCCGACCTACTCGGTCGTGGAGGTCACGCCCGAGGGCGGCTGGGAGCCGCTGACCGGCGGGCACGGCCCGGACAGCGCCAAGGAGCGGCTGAGCGGGCACTTCACCCAGCTGCTGCCGATGCTGCGCGAGTTCCAGGGCGATCCGGCGTCCGGGGAGGAGCTGGCCGACTGGGCGGCCGCCGCGGCGGAGATCGACGCCGCTCCCGGACCCGAGTGGAACGTCACGATCTGCGGTGAGCCGCGGCGCTTCCGGATCGTCCGCATCGGCCGGATGATCCGCGTCGGACGGGACGGCCCCGAGCCGCCGCGGCCGTCCGACCAGGAGCGGTACGGCTGCTGACGGACCGGTGGCGCCGCCGCGCGCGGCGGTCGGCGCCACCCCTTCCGTGCCGGCCCGGACGGGGTCGGGCCGGCACGGTCCAGCACAGGCCCGATTTCCACTTCACGGCAGGCCCGAGAGGGTCACGGCAGGGCCGAGGGGTTCACCAGAGGTCGGCGAGGTCGACGGCCGCGGCCATGAGGCGGGCGCCCTCGTCGTTGAGGTGCATGCCGTCGCCGGCGTCGAGGTCGGTGCGGATGTAGCCGGGGGCGTCCGGGTCCTCGACGGCGCGGGCCACGTCGAAGACGCCGTCGAACGCGTCCGACGAGCGGATCCACTCGTTGACCGCCAGCCGCAGGGCCAGTCCCTCGGGGGTGCTGACGCCCTCGTAGATCGCGCCCGCGAACGGGCCGACCGTCGCGACGAGCGCGCGCAGCCCGGCGGCGTGGATCCGCGTCGCGAGCTCGGTGAAGCCGGCGATGAGGTCCTGCGCGGTGGGCATCGGCTGGCCGTATCCGCCGGGCAGGCCGAGGTCGTTGATGCCGAGGTGGACCAGGACGTGCGTCGCGCCCGGCACCGCCAGCGCGTCGCGCTCCAGCCGGGACAGGGCGTGCTCGCCGTGCACGTCGGTCAGCAGCCGGTTGCCGGAGATGCCGAGGTTGACGACCCAGCCGCGGTCGAGCCGCTCGTTCAGGGCGTCCACGGAGCGGCGGTTGGCGCCGACCGTCGTGCCCGTCCCCTCGAACCAGGAGTCGCCGAACGCGACGGCGACGGGCGTGCCCTCCGGCGCGAGGACGTCCACGCCGGACACGAAGACGCGGGTCTCGAAGGTCTCGGGGCCGTCCAGCGCGGTCGCGGCGGTCTGGTCCCCGGGCGCGGCGTACGCGCGCTCCATCGGCAGGTGGGAGTAGGTCGCGAGACCGGTGTCGCCCGGCAGGTAGAGGCTGAGTGACAGCAGGCCGCCCGCGTGGACGGCGAGCGGGACCTCGTCGCTGACCACCTCGGCGCCGGGCTCGATCGTGACCTCGGTCCGGTCGTCGAACCGCAGCTCGTGGTCGGTCTCCGGGACGATCGCGTCGTCCTTGGCCTGGATCGCGACGCGGGCCGCGCCGATCCGCAGCGGCTCGCGGCCGTACCGGTTGGTCAGCCGGACCCGGATCCGCTCGCCGCCGCCCGCCAGCAGCAGCGGCTCGCGGACGGTCCGGTCGGTGAAGCCCCTCGGCTCGACGAGCTTGTACTCCTCGTAGGGGCTGAGCACGGCGGTGCGGAAGCCCGCGAGCCACTGCTGCGACATGTGCGCCTCGTCTCTCTCGTCCCGAAAGTCGATCTTGCGAACCCCGGGCGGACCGCGCTGATTCCCGGTTGGCCGCCCCCGGCCGGTGGAAGATGCGCGAGTTCCATGACCTCCCGCGTAATCGCCGCGCGGCGGGGGCGGGCGGCAGGCTCGTGGTCATCAGCGGAACAGCGGCTCGCGGCAGCGGGACGGCGTCCCGCACCGGCACCGACACCACTTCGCAGGAGCGCGACATGACCGCCGTCTCGGCACCGCAAGCGGCACCCGTCCGGGTGGCCGCGGCTCCCGGCTGGGGGACCCTGCTGGTCCTGCTCACCGGGATCTTCGTCACCAGCCTCGACTTCTTCATCGTCAACGTGGCCATCCCGGCCACCCAGCGGGACCTGCACGCGACCGCGTCGCAGATCCAGTTCGTCGTCGCCGGGTTCGGCGTCGCGCTCGCCGCCGGGCTGATCACCGCCGGACGGCTCGGCGACCTCTACGGCCGCCGCCGGATGTACGCCATCGGCCTGGCGGTGTTCACCCTCGCCTCGGCGGCGTGCGCGGAGGCGTCGACCGCCGGGATGCTGATCGGCGCGCGGGTCGCGCAGGGCGTCGGCGCCGCGATCCTGATGCCGCAGGTGCTCGGCATCGTCAACACCGTCTACACCGGGCCGGCGCGCGCCAGGGCGTTCAACGCCTACGGGATCGCGATGGGCTTCGGCGGGGTGTTCGGGCAGCTCATCGGCGGTGTGCTCATCAAGGCGGACATCGCCGGGATGGGCTGGCGCGCGATCTTCTGGATCAACGTCCCGGTCGGCGCGGCGGCGCTCGCGCTGATCCCGCGGCTCGTCCCGGAGTCCCGCGCGAACGGCGCGTCCCGGCTCGACCCGGTCGGCACCGTGCTCGCCTCGCTCGGCCTGGTCGCCATCGTGTACCCGCTCGTCCAGGGCAGCGCGCAGGACTGGCCGATGTGGACCTGGGAGTGCCTCGGCGCCGCCGCCGTCCTGCTCGCCGCCTTCGCCCTCCACCAGCGCCGCGCCGCCGCCCCGCTCGTCGCCCCCGCCCTGTTCCGGCACCGGTCGTTCGCGGCGGGCGCGGTCGTCGCGCTGCTGCACAGCATGACCATGGGCTCGTTCTTCCTGATCCTCGCCCTCTACCTGCAGGTCGGACGCGGGCTGTCGGCGCTGGAGTCCGGCCTGATCTTCCTGCCGCTGGGCATCGGCTACTTCGTCTCCTCGGCGCGGGCGGCGGGCGTCGCCGAACGGCTCGGCCGGCAGACCGTCGCGCTCGGCGCGCTGGCCATGGCGCTCGGCCTCGGCGTCCTCGCGGTCACCGCCGCCGACCTCGGGCAGGACGGCGCGGTCGCCTGGATCATCCCCGGCCTGGTGGCCGCGGGCGCCGGGATGGGCCTGGTCATGGCCCCGCTGCCGGCGCTGGTGCTGAGCCGGGTGGACGCCGAGCACGCGGGCGCCGCGTCCGGTGTGCTGAGCACCGCGCAGCAGGCGGGCGGCGCGATCGGCGTCGCGCTCGTCGGGGTCGTCTTCTACGGGGTGCACGGCGGCGTCCCGCACGCCTTCTCCGCCGGGCTGGTCTTCCTGCTGGTCCTGGACGTGCTGGTCGCTGCGCTGGTGCAGGCGCTCCCGAAAGCCCGCTGAAGCCGACACGACGAAGAGAGCCCGACACGCCAAAGAGAGAAAGGCCCCGCCGGTTCCTCCGGCGGGGCCTTTCCTCACGCGTCCAGGACGACCCCGGCCAGCACGAACACGCTCACCAGGGCGGCCGGTTCCAGCACCTGCGGACGGTCCAGGTGGGCCGCCGGCCGTTCCCGTGTCGGCTCCGACAGGGCGGCTTCGTGGTGCAGTTCGTCCACCGCGCGCAGCAGACTCGGCCTCCTGCCGCCGCCAGCCCGGATGGTCCGGGCCGCACCGCACGGCGGCGATCCCGGCGAGGGTGATCCCGACGGCGCGCCCGAGCCGGACGTGGTGCTCCCATTCGCCGCACGTGTCGGCGAGATGCGCGATCCGCAGGATGGCCGGCTCGCGTTCGCGCACGGGCAGCCCGCCGTGCGTCGCGCGCAGCGGCAGCGGCACGAGCTCGCCGACGTCCAGCTCTCTCACGCCGGCTCCCCGGCCGAGGGCACGGCGGGCTCCTCGGCGGGCGCGGGGACGTCCACCGCAGGGGCGGGGAAACGGTCCGCGGGCGCGGTGAAGTCGTCCAGCCGGGCGAGGAGTTCGTGCTCGTGCGGGGTGCCGTCGCCGTTGAGCTCGCGGTAGACCGCGCCGACGTTGAGCAGCAGCCGTTCGGAGTCGCGCAGGTGCTCGAAGCCGGACAGGTCCATCGACCGGACGGCGTCGGCGAGCGGCACTCCCGCCTCGTGGCACCGGACGGCGTGGTCGCGCAGCCGCACCAGGTACTCGCGGAACCGCCGTACCTCCGGCTTGCCGACGATCGGCCCGTGGCCCGGCACGATCGCGTCGGCGTCGAGGGAGACGATCAGGTCGCACGCGTCGATCCAGCGTCCGACCGGACCGGTGTGCACGACCGGGTGCCCGCCGGCGAACAGGATGTCCCCGGTGAACAGCACGCGCGCGTCCGGGACGTGGACCAGCACGTCGCCGGGGGTGTGCGCCGGGCCGACCTCGATCAGCCGGACGGTCCGCTCCCCCACCCCGAGTTCGAGCTCGCCGCTGAACGTCCGGTTCGGCGGGGCCGGGACGACGCCGCCGAGGTCGAACGCCGTGACCATGCGGGCCAGGACGCGCGGCAGCGCCTCCACCGGCGGCGCGAGGAGCAGTTCGCGCGTCCTGTCGCCGCGCATCACGGCGGCGGCGGCCTCCGAGGCGACGATCTCCACGTCCGGGTCCGCCTCGGCCAGGAGCCGGTTGCCCCACCAGTGGTCGCCGTCGCTGTGCGTGTTGACCACCGTCCGGACGCGGACGTCCGGGAGGGCGCGCGCGATCTCGCCGAGCATGGCGCGGGTGAGCGGGTGGTCGAACAGCGTGTCCACCAGCAGCGCGTCACCGCCCGACACCACGAGGCCGGCGTTGCTCCAGCCCCACGAGCCGTCCGGCTGGAGGTAGGCGTGCGTGCCCGCGGCGAGCTCGTGGAGCCCCCGGCGGTAGGGAACGGTCATGTCCACCCCTCGCCTTCATGTACTCGAGTACGTCGGCGGCGCGTCCGTCCCGGAGGCGTTCCGGACGGCCTTCGAACGCGCCGCCGCGGAGGGCGGGCTCCGTCCGGGGGTCTCCCCCGACGTCGCCGCCGAACTGCTCTTCGACTCCTACATCGGCACCCTGTCGCGCTGGCTGGCCGCCGGCGCCGCCTTCCCGCTCGCCGAGACGCTGGAGAAGCGCCTCCACGCCCTGCTGACCGGCCTCGCCCATCCGGACACCGTCCCGTCCTGAGCCGACCACTCCTCGCGGAGAGCGCCCGTCCGCACAGCGACCGTCCGTACAGCGCCCGTCCGCACAGCGCCCGTCCGCACGGCGCCCGTCCGTACAGCGACCGTCCGCACGGCGCCCGTCCGATCGTCCGGTCAGAGGTCGGGGTCGTCGCCGATGACCTTGCCCGGATTGAACAGGCCGAGCGGGTCGAGGGCGTCCTTGACGGCCTTCTGCATGGCGCGGGCGCCGAGCGGGAGCTCGCGCTGCATGCCGCGCCGCTTGAGCAGGCCGACGCCGTGCTCGCCGGTCACCGTGCCGCCGAGTTCGATCGCGGCGGTCAGAAGCTCCTCGAACGCGGCCTGGGCGGCCTGGCGGGCGGCGTCGTCGCCGGGCGGGGTGACCAGCAGCGGATGCAGGTTCCCGTCCCCCGCGTGCGCGATCGTCGCGATCCGCACGCCGTGCCGGCGGCCGATCCGCTCGGTGCGCTCCAGCATCTCCGGGACGCGCGACCGCGGCACGCAGACGTCCTCGGTGAGCAGCGGCCCGAGGCGTTCCAGCGCCGGATAGGCCAGCTTCCGCGCCTGGAACAGCGCCTCCGCCTCCACCGGATCGGTGGACTGCTCGGCCCAGGCCGCGCCGCCGTCGCGGAACGCCGCCGCGACCGCCGCCGCCTCCTCGTCGCCGGACGTACCGGGCGTGTCGACGCTCGCCAGCAGCAGCGCCTCGGCGGACGGGTCGAGCCCGAGGTGCTTCCAGTCCTCGACCGCCGCCAGGGCGAACCGGTCGAGCAGCTCCAGCGCGGCCGGGACGAGCCCGCGCGCGGTGAGCCCGGCGACGGCGCGTCCGGCGGCCACCACGTCGTCGAACGCGCCGACGACCGTGCGCGGCGCGTCCCGCCGGGCCGGGCGCAGCCGCAGCGTCACCTCGGTGACCACGCCGAGCGTGCCCTCCGAACCGACGAACAGGCCGGTCAGGTCGTATCCGGCGACGCCCTTGGTGGTCCGGCGGCCGAGCCGCACCCGGCTGCCGTACGCGCCGCCCGGCCCGCCGACGACGGCCTCCATCCCGAGCACGTAGTCGCGGGTCACGCCGTACTTCAGGCAGCACAGGCCGCCCGCGTTGGTGGCGACGTTCCCGCCGATCGTGGACCACGGCGCGCTCGCCGGGTCGGGCGGGTACCAGAGGCCGTGCTCGGCGACGGCCGCCTTCAGGTCGTCGTTCACCACCCCCGGCTGGACGACCGCGACCATGTTCTCGGCGTCGATCTCGACGACCCGGTCCAGCCTCGACACGTCCAGGACCAGGCAGCCGTCCACGGCGTTCGCGCCGCCCGACAGCCCGGTGCCCGCGCCGCGCGGCACCACCGGGACGCCCAGCTCGGCGCACGCGGCCACGGCCCGCGAGACCTCCTCGGCCGACGACGCGCGCAGCGCCGCGAGCGCCTTGCCCGCGGGCGCCCACTCCGCCTCGTCGTGCCCGAGGCCCACCAGCACGTCGGCGTCGGTGACCAGATCGGCGCCGGGCAGCGCCCGGACCAGCCGCTCCACGGACACGGCCCACCTCGCTCTCCTGTCGTTCCCGGGCGCGCCGACCGCGGCCCACCGGGTCGGACGCCCACGCTACCGGTCACGCTCGGCGACCACCCTCGCCTCGCCGACCACATCACCGCACCTCACAAGCACATCCGCACGCGCCTCCAGCACCGGCGGCGCGGCGCGGAGCCCGATGCGCACGGTGAACTCGCCGGGTTCCGGCGGTCACGCGCGCGGCGCCGTCCAGTGGCTACGGTGGCCGGATGGACGAGCGCGCGGTGGTACTGGACCTCACCCGGACGGCGTCGCCCCCGCTGGTGCCGGAGGTCCGGCTGAGGCTCGCCGAGGAGCCGTTCGCCGCCTGGACCGCCGCCCGTTCCGAGGACCCGCCGTACTGGGCGTTCGCCTGGGCGGGCGGGCAGGCGCTCGCCCGCTACGTCCTCGACCGTCCGGACATCGTGGCCGGACGCCGCGTCGCCGACGTCGCCAGCGGCTCCGGCCTGGTCGCCATCGCGGCATGCCTGGCGGGCGCGCGGCACGTGACCGCGTACGACGTGGACCCGCTGTCCCTGTCGGCCATCGTCGAGAACGCGGCGTTGAACGACGTGGAACTGGAGGCCGTCCGCTCCGACGTGGCGGCGAGCCCGCCGGACGCGGCGGACGTCGTGCTCGCGGGCGACGTCTGCTACGACCCCGACATGGCTCCGCCGATGCTCGCCGCGCTCCGCGCCTGCGCCGAACGCGGCGCGACGGTCCTGGTCGGCGACCCGCGCCGCGCCTATTTCCCGCGTGACCTCCACGCCGAGGCCGAGTACGACGTCCCGAGCACCGGCAACGTCGAGGAACGCGACTTGACCCGCACGGCCGTCTTCCGCCTCCACACCTCCTAGGAGGCGGTCAGGGTGCCGCGGCCGAGGGTCGCGAGTTCGTCGGCGCGTTCGTTGCCCGGGTCGCCCGCGTGTCCCTTCACCCAGAACCACTCGACCTGGTGGCGGCGCACCGCCTCGTCGAGCCTGCGCCACAGGTCGGCGTTCTTGACCGGCTTGCGGCCGGCGGTCTGCCAGCCGTTGCGCTTCCAGGAGTTCATCCACTGCGTGATGCCCTGGCGGACGTACTGGCTGTCGGTGTGCAGCAGCACGCGGGACGGCCGCCGCAGGTGCTCCAGGGCCTCGATCGCGGCCGTCAGCTCCATGCGGTTGTTGGTGGTGTCGGGCTCGCCGCCGTGCAGTTCCCTGAGGTGCGGGCCGTAGCGCAGCACCGCGCCCCAGCCGCCCGCGCCCGGGTTGGGGCTGCAGCCGCCGTCGGTATGGATGATCACGGGTTCGGACAACTCGGCTCCAGCGGACGGGCGATCGACGCCCGCCAGCCTACCCCGGTCACGGCTTAGGATGTGCGTAGACCATCTGCGCGGAGGCGACATGGATCCCGACGACAGCCCCGGCTACCTGCTGTGGCGTGCCACGCTGCGCTGGCAGCGGCAGATCACCGCGACGCTGGCCCCCTTCTCGCTGACGCACGTCCAGTTCGTGCTGCTCGCGAGCCTGTGGTGGCTGGACCGCGAGGGCGTGCTCCCGAACCAGCTCACCCTCGCCCAGCACGCCGACACCGACGTGAAGATGACCTCGCAGGTCCTGCGGCGGCTGGAGGACAAGGGGCTGCTCGTCCGCGAGACCGACGCCGCCGACACGCGCGCCAAGCGGCTGCGCATCACCGGGCGGGGACGCGAGCTCGCCGAGGCGGCGATCACCGCCGTCGAGGCGGCCGACACGGCCTTCTTCTCCGCCGCCCCCGACCGGGACGCCCTGCTCGCCACGCTGCGCCCCCTCGCCGCCCCCCGCGACTGACACCCCACCGGCGCGGCGGTGAGGGGTTCATCGTTCCGGGTCGGGGGTGCGGGTCAGGGCGTGGACGGGTTGGCGGCGCGGCCTTCGGTGCTGAGCAGGACGACCGTGTCCTGCGAAGGCAGGCGGGGCAGTGCGGCGCGGAGGCCGGCGAGGGACGCGGCGCCGCACGGCCCGGCGTCGACACCCAGCTCCGCCAGGTCGCGGACCGCGCGGGCGGCCTCGGCGTCGGAGACCGCGACGGCGGCGTCCACCCCGGCGCGCAGGAGGGGCCAGGCGGTCTCGGACGGCGTGGTGCAGTTGAGCCCCGCCATGATCGTCCGTCCGGGCGGGGTGCTCGTGCGGCGGCCCGCGCGGAGCGAGGCGAGCAGGCTCGCGGCCGTGGCCGGCTCGACCGCGAGCAGCGTCGGCCGCCGTCCCGCCGGACCGCTGCGGTAGTGCGTCACGGCCGCCTGCGCGAGCGACCCGACGCCGACCGGGACCGCGACGAGCCCCGGCGTCCCGCCGAGCCGTTCGTCGATCTCGGTGAACAGCGTCGTGTAGCCCTCGCAGATCCAGTTCGGGACGTCCGTGTATCCGGGCAGGCCCATGTCCTGGACGAGCAGCCCGCCGGACGCCGCGGCGCGCCGGACGGCCTCGTCGTACGGGACGTCGAGCGCCGTGACCTCCGCGCCCTCGCCTTCGATCGCCGCGCGCGCGGACGGGTGCACGCCCGCGGCGACCAGCACGCGCGCGGGCACGCCGTACCACCGCGCCACGCGCGCGACCGCGCGGCCGTGGTTGCCGTCGGTCGCGGTGACGAGCGTGACGGGTCCGTGTCCGGCGACCGCCGCCCGCACGTCGTCCGGCGTCGCGCCGGCGGGCAGCCCGTAGTGGACGGCCAGCGCGCGGTGCACGCCCCACGACGCGCCGAGGATCTTGAAGGCCGGGAGTCCGAGCCGGGACGACTCGTCCTTCACCAGCAGCCGTCCGACACCGAGCTCGGCGGCCAGGCCGGGCAGTTCGACCAGCGGCGTCGGCTCGTATCCGGGCAGCGCGGCGTGGAAGGTGGCGACGTCCCGTGACGGCGGCTCGCACGTCCGGGAGCGCGCGGCGGGATCGGCGAACCAGTCGGACGACGCGGACGAGGCGGCGGCGTGGGGCGCGGAAGGCATGGGACGACGATCCCGCACCCGTGTTTTCCCGGTCCAGCGTCATCGCGCCCGCACCTCGCCCGACGTCCGTCCGACCACATGGCACAGGGGACTTACTCATCGGACATGGGGGTGGGACGCACTCCCGAATGGGGGTTTTCACCGATGGCGATGAGAACGCGAGGGCCGCACAGTCGAATCAAGAGCAGAGACAGGAAACAGCTCACGTCCGAGTGGAGGCGCCATGCGCCGCTCATCGTTCGCCGACCGCCCGGAGCGCGCGGTCGCGCCACGCACGCTCTCCGAACTGCTGGACACCGACGAGGACGTCCTGGGGGCCGTCCCGCGCACGCGGCGCGCGCCCCGCGCGGCGCGCACCCTCCGCAACGCCACCTGATCACGTTCCGGGCGGGCGAACTATGCTGGCCCGGTGCGCGCTGAACGGGATCCGAAGGCCGAGGACGCCCCCGCGACCGGCCGGAGGAGCGCCCCCGCGGCGGAGCGCCCCGCCGCGGCGGGCCACGCCGGCGAGGACGACGCGGCGGACGGCCGCGCCGCTTCCGCGTCCCGGCGCGAGTACCGCATCGCCGAGCTGGCGGAGGCCGTCGGACTGCCGGTCCGGACGCTCCGCTACTACCAGGAGCGCAAGCTGCTGCCGCCGCCGCGCCGCAGCGGCCGGATCGGGCTGTACTCCGAGGAGCACCTCGCCCGGCTCCGCGTGATCGGCGGCCTGCTGGAGCGCGGGCACACGCTGGAGGGCATCCGGGAGCTGCTGTCGGCGTGGGAGCAGGGCCGCGACATCCGCAGCGTCCTCGGGATCGAGCGGGCCGTCACCGGTCCGTGGTCGCACGAGGAGCCGGTGACGATGAGCTACGCCGACCTGTGCGCGCTGTTCCCCGGCCAGGTCACCCGCGAGCGGCTGGAGGCGGTCGCCGCGGCCGGGCTGCTGGAGGTGGACGGCGACCGGATCACGCACTGGAGCCGCCGCCACCTGGAGGCGACGGCCGCGTTCGTCCGGGCCGGCGTGCCGGTGGAGGAGGTGCTCGCCGCCGGGATCGAGCTGCGCCGGCGGCTCGACGAGATGGCGGCCCTGTTCGTCCGGCTGGCCTCGCAGTACGTGGTGGGCGGTCCGGCCGGTCGGGATCCGGACGGGCTCGTCGAGACCATCGCCCGGCTGCGGCCCGGCGCGCAGGTCACGGTGGAGGCGGGTTTCGCCGCGGCGATGGACCGGCAGGTACGGGCGGAGATCGACCGCGTGCTGGGCAGCATCGCGACAAATACGGATTGACTGCCATTTACCACCGATATCAAACCGTTACCCCGTTTCCTCATCATGCGATGACAGAAGGTCCATAGCGTGACGGCTGTGACACGACGCCTCCCACGACTCCTCACCACCGCGCTCCTCGCGACCGCGCTCACCTCCACCGCCGGTGCCGCCCAGGCCGCTCCCGCGCGAGGCGTCCGGACCGCCGCCACCGACGTCTCGGCCGCCGCCGCCGTCTGCACCTCCACGGCCGCGCCCGGGACCGCCAAGCGGGTCGGCGCCGCCATCACCGCCGCCCTGCGCGGGCGCTCCGGCGCCGAGTCCGTCGCCGTCTACGACGCCAAGCGCAAGCTGTGGTGCGGGGTCGGGCCCGGCACCCGCTACGACTCGGCGAGCACCGTCAAGGCGACGATCCTCGGCGCGCTGCTGCGCAAGGTGCTGGACGAGCGGCGCGCCATGACGTCCTCGGAGCTCTCGCTCGCCAAGAGCATGATCACCAAGTCGGACAACACCGCCGCGACCAAGCTCTGGAACCACGTCGGCCGCGCCCGCATGCAGCGCTTCCTGGCGCAGGCGGGGATGACCCACACCACGCTCGGGTCCGGCGGCTACTGGGGCCTCACCCAGATCACCGCGCGCGACGAGATCGTCCTGCTGCGCAAGTTCAACGAGCCCAACAAGCTGCTCACCGACAAGGCCCGCAACTACGCGCTCGCGCTGATGCACCAGGTCATCCCGTCGCAGCGCTGGGGCACCCCGGCGGGCACGCCGTCCGGCATCACCTGGCACGTCAAGAACGGCTGGCTGCCGCGGCACAACAAGTACTGGCGCGTGCACAGCATCGGCGCGTTCTCCGGGCGCGGCCAGTCCTACACGATCGTGGTGCTCACCCGCGACACCCCGTCCATGGCCTACGGCGTCGCGACGATCGAACGCGTCGCGCGCGCCGTCCACCACGGGCTGAACCCGGACCTGCGCGGCATGTCCACGCAGTCCGTGCCCGGCATCCCGTGGGAGCGCTCGGACGGCTCGGTCCCGCCGAACGTCTGATCCGCGACGCGGGAGGACGTCCCGTCCTGGCAGAACCGTCCGCAGGGGCACCGGCTCCTGCGGACGGTCCGTTTCCGCGGCCCGACCCTCCGGGGGCCCTCGCATCGGTGGACGCGGGGCGGTTCCGGTGCGCGGGCGATCCCCGATACTGAGGGGATGGTCGACGAGGAGCGCTGGAAGGCGCGGTTCCGTGCCGCGCGGGTGAGTCTGCCGAGATGGGCGCGGGACGCGCCGCACCGCAACACCTACCGGTCGAACGCGACCGGCACGTGGGAGATCTACGTCTGGGACCGGGAGACCGGCGCGCGGCGGCAGGTCACCGACCGTCCGAACGGCACGTGGATGGGCGACGTCGACCCGTCCGGGGCGTGGGTGTGGTGGTTCGACGACACCGACGGCGACGAGTTCGGCGTGTGGAGGCGCACCCCGTTCGACGGCGGCGCGGACGCCGAGATCGCCGTCCCGGGCCTGGAGCCCGCCTACCCGTCCGGGCTCGCGCTCGGCAGCGGCGGGACGGTCCTGGTCGGACGGTCCGGCGAGCAGGGCAGCACGATCCACCGGTACCGGGACGGCGAGCTCACGCCGCTGTACGAGCACGCCGAGGACGCGCACGTCGGCGCCCTGTCCCGGGACGAGACGCTCACCGCGATCGGGCACAGCGAGCACGGCGACAGCCGCCACATGGCGATCCGGGTCGTCCGCACCGAGGACGGCTCGACCGTCGCCGAGCTCTGGGACGGCCCCGGCAAGGGCGTGTACGCCGCCGGGTTCGCCCCGGTCGCGGGCGACACCCGGCTGCTGGTCAACCACGAGCGGCGCGGTCGCGACGAGATCCTCATCTGGGACCCGGTGGGCGGCGGGCAGCGTGAGATCACCTTCGACCTGCCCGGCGAGATCGACGCCTCCTGGTTCCCGGACGGCACGGCGCTGCTGGTCACGCACTCGCACGAGGCGCGCGACGAGCTGTACCGGTACGACCTGGCGTCCGGCGCGCTGACCCCGGTCGAGACGCCGCGCGGATCGATCGGCGGCGCCGCCGCGCGTCCGGACGGCACGGTCGAGTTCGCGTGGTCGTCGGCCGCCGAGCCGCCGGTGATCCGCTCGTCGTCGGGCGCGGTGGTGCTGACCCCGGAGGGTCCGCCGGCGCCGCCGTCGGTCCCGGTCGAGGACGCCTGGGTGGACGGCCCCGGCGGCCGGATCCACGCGCTGGTCAGCCGTCCGGCCGAGGGCGAGGGCCCGTTCCCGACGGTGTTCGACGTCCACGGCGGGCCGACCGCGCAGGACGACGACTCGTTCGTGCCGACGGTCGCCGCCTGGGTGGACCACGGGTTCGCGGTCGTCCGGGTCAACTACCGGGGCTCCACCGGCTACGGCTCGGCCTGGCGGGACGCCATCGAGGGCCGCGTCGGGCTCACCGAGCTGGAGGACGTCAAGGCCGTCCGGGACTGGGCGGTCGCGTCGGGCCTCGCCGACCCGGACCGGCTGGTCCTGACCGGGGGGTCATGGGGCGGCTTCCTCACCCTGCTCGGCATCGGCACGCAGCCGGACGACTGGACCGTGGCGGTGGCCGCCGTCCCGGTCGCCGACTACGTCGCCGCGTTCGAGGACGAGATGGAGGCGCTGCAGGCGTTCGACCGGTCGCTGTTCGGCGGCTCGCCGGACGAGGTCCCGGAGAAGTACCGCGAGTCGTCCCCGATCACCTACGTCGAGGCGGTGCGCGCGCCGGTGCTCGTGCTGGCCGGGGAGAACGACCCGCGCTGCCCGATCCGGCAGATCGACAACTACCTGGCGCGGCTCGCCGAGCTGGGCCGTCCGCACGAGGTGTACCGGTACGACGCGGGGCACGGGTCGCTGGTCGTCGAGGAGCGGATCAAGCAGATGGAGGCCGAGATCGGCTTCGCCTTGAAGAACCTTTGACCGAACGCCCGTCCGCGCTTCCCTGACCGCCCGGAGCCCGCGCGGCGGCGGCGCTCCCGGCTTTCCGGAGAATCTTCCTCCGGTGGCCGGGCCGCCGCGCCCGCGCGGGCCCGGGCGGTGTTCTCGTTTGGCGCGCGGACCGTCCGGGAATCGTTCCGGCCGAATGCCGCACGGCACCCGAAGTGCCGTTCCCCCGGCGGTTCACGACGAGCCGGGAGGAACCGGTGAGAAAGCGGATCATCTATGGGCTGGCCGTCGCCGCCCTACCGGTCACGGGGATGACCGCCCACGTCCCGCCGTGGTCGCGGCCACCGCGCCCCGAGACCCGCGCGATCGGCGTGCGGGACCCGGCGGCGGAGACCCGCGTCGCCGCGCGGCGCTCGCAGATCGGCCGCCTGGTGCGGGTGATGGCGTGGCGCGGGACCCTCCCGCGGCACTCCGCGGCCCCGTTCACCCTGGGCGACCTGCCCCAACGCCTCTCGGACCTGACGTCCCGGATGGCCCGCGCCGTCCGCGGGATGCGCCTCACACAGCCGACGGCCGAACGCCTGCTGCTGGCGCACCACGTCGCCTGGCGGTCCAACGGACGCTGCAGCGACCGCGCGAACCCGTCCTGCACGTCCTTCGAGGGGCTGCTGCACGGCTCGCTGGACGACCTGTTCGCGTTCGCCCGGCTCAGCGGATGCCCGCTGACGATCTCCGGCGGCACCGAGCAGGGCCACGCGCGGGGCAGGCTCAGCCACGGCACCGGCCACAAGATCGACGTGATGCCCAACGCCTGCCTGGACGCCTTCATCCCGCGCTCGTTCCGGCATGTCGGCCTGCGCGGCGACAACGCCGAGCTCTACCGGTCCGCCGCGGGCGACGTCTTCGCGCGCGAGGCCAGCCACTGGGACATCCTCATCCCGTGACCCCACCGCGCCTCGCGCAGGGCGGGTCGTCAGGCGCCGACTGGGACGGGTCGTCGGGCGACGGGGGCACGAAGCGCCGACGGGAGGAGCCGTCAGGCGCGGACGTCGCGGATGATCCCGACCAGGTCGCGGGTCACGGACTTGAAGCCGGGCAGCCGGGACATCGAGACCATCTTGTTCACCAGCGGGACCGTCCGGTCCACGAGCAGGTAGGTCTTGCGGCAGCCCTCGGACGAGTCGTGCACCCAGTACAGGACGATCCCCATCGAGTACAGCCACAGCAGTTCGGGGAGCTCCGCGCGGAAGTCGTCGTCGATCTTCAGCGACGAGCCGTCCACGACCTCGCGGTAGAGGGCGACGGCGGCGCTGCGGGCCGACCCGGACTCGGAGCTGAACGGGTTGAGCGGGCTGTCGGGCTCGGCGGCGAACTTGAAGAACTTCCCGGCGAACTCGTGGTACGGGACCATCGTGTCGACGCGGGCGCGCAGCACGCCGCGCAGCCGGGCGGCGAAGTCGCGCTCGCGGGCGAGGACGGCGCGGCAGGCCTCCTCGTGCTCGTCCTGCAGCTGGTCGTAGTACGCCTGGAGCAGCTCTTCCTTGGAGCCGAAGTAGTAGTAGGCGTTCCCGACCGCGACCCCCGCCTCCTTGGCGATGGCGCGCATGGTCGTCGCCTCGTATCCGCGCTCCCGGAAGAGGCGGAGCGCGGTCTGGACGATCTGTGTCCGCGTCTCGGACCTGACGGCTCTGGTCTCGGTCACGCCCATCACCCTAAAGGCACGCGACGGGACTTGGCTGTTGCGTCCGTCGCGATTTTCCCCCGCCGGGACGCGACCCCCGCGCCCCGGCTCCGCCACCCCCGCGCCCCGGCTCCGCCACCTCCGCGCCCGGCTCCGCCACGACCGCCCACCGGTGCC
>NZ_QURH01000328.1 GCF_003428695.1 Actinomadura logoneensis | reverse complement strand
CCGGCGCGCGGGTCGAACGCGCGCCGGGCCCCTTCCTGTTCCGGGATGGCTGGAGGCGGATCGGCCGGATCCGGACGGACACGCGCTGCCCCGGACCGGTGCGGTCAGGGGCGGCGGACCGTGCTGTCGGACCGTGCGGCCGGGTCAGGTGAAGCGGAGCGTGGACGCGATGGCGTCGGCCTCGCTGGGCAGGCGTCCGGCGCGGGCGGTGACGGTGACGACGCAGAGCCGGTCGGAGCCGATGACCTCGTACTGGCGGCCCTGCAGGTCGCCGTTGGCGGTGCGCAGCCGGTAGTCGGCGCGGACGCCCTGCTGACCGGCCATCGGCATGTCGGTGGTGGTCACGTTGGTCGCGCCGCCGCGGCTGAGCGCCGACTGGATGGCGGACTTGAGGGCGTCCGGCGTGATCCCGCCGGCGGACTGGCACAGCCCGTTGACGTTGGTGGCGTAGCCGTCCACGACCGACTTGGGGTCGAGCGCGTAGATCGCGTGCCGGGCCTGGAGGCTGGCGAGGCCCTGCTTGAGCGCGTTCTGGTCGGCGTCCTTGAGGCCGAGCCGGGAGAGGCCGTCCTCCAGGTCGCCGGGGGTGAGCGAGATCGGCGTCCACTGCGGCGGGACGGCGAGGGCGAGCTGGTTCTCGGGCCCGCCGATGGTCTTCCAGCCGGCCGGGGTCGGCGCGGGCGCGGCCGTCGGGGAGGACGGGTCGGACGGCGAGCCCGAGGCGGACGGGCCGGAGGCCGCGGGCGAGGCGGTGTCCGGACCGACCGGGTCCGCGCCCCCGTCGGAGCGGGAGTCGCCGAGGCAGCCGGACAGGGTCAGCGCCGCTCCCAGGGCGACGGCGACGGATGCGAGCGCGCGGCGTGCCATCTGCGGGGTCCTCTCTCCGGAATGGGGTGCTATGTCCAGACGCGATCCTCGCGTGCGGGGTTCGGGCTCTCAACTGTGGCCTGTATCACACGCCCGCAACGGTCGGACCGAAACCAATTACCTCCAGTCAACAGACCCTGATTGTGATATCTAAAAGGTGTGGACTACGACTACGTCATCGTCGGCGCGGGATCCGCCGGAGCGACTCTCGCCGCCCGCCTCTCCGAGGATTCCTCGGCCCGGGTCGCGCTGCTGGAGGCCGGAGGGACGGACCGCAAGCAGGAGGTCCACATTCCCGCCGCCTTCACCAGGCTGTTCAAGACGCCCCTCGACTGGGACTTTCGGACGGTCCCGCAACCGCGGCTGGAGGGCCGCGAGATCTACTGGCCGCGCGGCCGCATGCTCGGCGGCTCGTCGTCGATGAACGCCATGATGTGGGTGCGCGGCACCCGCGCCGACTACGACGGCTGGGACGTGCCGGGCTGGTCCTATGACGAGGTCCTGCCGTACTTCCGCCGGGCCGAGGGCCGCGTCGGCAGCAACACGGGCGGGGTCTACGGGACCGACGGCCCGCTCACGGTGTCCGAATTACGCGACCCGAACGTCACGACCCGCGCGTTCCTGCGAAGTTGCGAGGCGGCCGGGCTGAACCGGCTGACCGAGCTGAACGGCCCGGACTACGAGGGCTTCTCGATCGTCCCGGTGAGCCAGCGCCGGGGCCGCCGCTGGTCGACCGCCGACGCGTACCTGCGCCCGGCCCGGTGGCGGCGCAACCTGCACGTCATGACGCACGCGCACGTCCGGCGCGTCCTCATCGAGGACGGCCGGGCCGTCGGGGTGCTGCTCGTCAACGGGACCAGGGTGACCGCGCGGCGCGAGGTGGTGCTCAGCGCGGGCGCGATCGGCTCGCCGCACCTGCTCCTGCTGTCCGGCGTCGGCGACCCCGACCACCTGCGCGAACACGGCGTCGAGCCGGTCGCCGAACGCGCCCAGGTGGGCCGCCACCTGCAGGACCACCTGGCGGTCATGCTGCTGCGGCACTGCCCCGAGCCGGTCACCCTGGTCGGCGCGGGCGGCCGGGCGGACGTCGCGCGCTACCTGCTGCTGCGGCGCGGCCCGTTCACCTCGAACGTGGGGGAGGGGGTGCTGTACGCCCGCAGCGGCCCCGCGCAGCCCGCGCCCGACCTGGAGCTGGTGTTCGGGCCCGTGCCGCTCATCGGCGCCGGGCTCGTCGAGCCGACCGAGCACGGCGTGACGCTCGGGACCGTCCTGCTGCGGCCCGAGTCGTCCGGCCGGGTCTCGCTGGCGTCGGACGACCCGTCCGACGCGCCGCTGATCGACCCCGCGTACCTGTCGGCGCCCGGCGACCTGCCGCGCCTGGTCCAGGGGCTGCGGATGGCGGAGAAGCTGTTCGACACCCCGCCGCTGTCCCGGTACGCGACGCGTCCGATGCCCCCGCACCGGGACGGCGACGACGACGCGGCGCTGGAGGCGTACGTCCGCGCGCACGCCGAGACCCTGTTCCACCCGACCGGGACGTGCCGGATGGGCGCCGACGAGGACTCCGTCGTTGATCCCGACCTGCGCGTCCGGGGCGTCGAGGGGCTGCGGGTCGCGGACGCGTCCATCCTGCCGGAGATCATCCGCGGGCACACCCACGCCCCGGCCGTCATGATCGGGGAGCACGCGGCCGACATCATCCGCCGCGGGGGAACGGCCGACCGAGCCTGAGCGGAGCGGCGGACGGCTGGGCGGCGGACGGCGTGGAGTCGGTGGGCGGGGCGGCCCCGAAGCGGCGCCCCGCCCCCGGTCCTACAGCTTGGACCAGGCCTCCGTCAGGACGGCCCGCAGGATCTGCTCGATCTCGTCGAACTGCGCCTGGTCGCAGATCAGCGGCGGCGCGAGCTGGACGACCGGGTCGCCGCGGTCGTCGGCGCGGCAGTACAGGCCGTTCTCGAACAGCGCCTTGTCGAGGAAGCCGCGCAGCAGCCGCTCGGACTCCTCGGCGTCGAAGGTCGCCCTGGTCGCCTTGTCCTTGACCAGCTCGATGCCGAAGAAGTGGCCGTCGCCGCGGACGTCGCCGACGATCGGCAGGTCGAGCAGCTTCTCCAGGGTGGCGCGGAACGCGGCCTCGGTCCGGGAGACGTGGCCGAGCAGGTTCTCGCGCTCGAACAGGTCGAGGTTGGCGAGCGCGACGGCCGCCGACACCGGGTGCCCGCCGAAGGTGTAGCCGTGCGCGAACATGTTCGTCCCACGGGTGAACGGCTCGTACAGCCGGTCCGTCACGAGCATGCCGCCGAGCGGGGAGTAGCCCGAGGTCACGCCCTTGGCGAAGGTGATGATGTCCGGCTGGTAGTCGAACTTCTGCGAGCCGAACATGGTGCCGAGCCGTCCGAACGCGCAGATCACCTCGTCCGACACGAGCAGCACGTCGTGCCGGTCGCAGATCTCCCGGACGCGCTGGAAGTAGCCGGGCGGCGGCGGGAAGCAGCCGCCGGCGTTCTGCACGGGCTCCAGGAAGACGGCGGCGACGGTGTCGGGGCCCTCGAACTCGATGGCCTCCTCGATCCGGTCGGCGGCCCAGCGGCCGAAGGCCTCGGGGTCGTCGGCGTGCGCGGACGCGCGGTAGATGTTGGTGTTCGGCACCCGGAACCCGGACGGCACGAGCGGCTCGTAGGGTGCCTTGATGCCGGGCAGGCCGGTCAGCGACAGCGCGCCGTGCGGGGTGCCGTGGTAGGCGACGGCCCGGCTGATCACCTTGTGCTTGGTGGGCTTGCCGACCAGCTTGAAGTAGTGCTTGGCGAGCTTCCACGCGCTCTCCACGGCCTCGCCGCCGCCGCTGGTGAAGAAGACGCGGTTGAGGTCGCCGGGCGCGAGGTCGGCCAGCCGCGCGGCGAGCTCGACGGCCTTCGGGTGGGCGTAGGACCAGAGCGGGAAGAACGCCAGCTCGGCGGCCTGCTTGGCGGCGGCCTGGGCGAGCTCCTCGCGGCCGTGCCCGGCCTGCACGGTGAACAGCCCGGCGAGGCCGTCGAGGTAGCGGCGGCCGCGGTCGTCGAAGACGTACGCGCCCTCGCCCCGGACGATCATCGGGACCTCGGCCCCCGCCGCCACCGGGGCGTGCCGGGCGAAGTGCATCCACAGGTGGTCGCGGGCGGCCGACTGAAGCGACTCGGACGGGTGTGTCATCACTCTTCCTCGCAAAGCCGAGGATCTCTCGCTCTCTGCGAGCGATCCAGTTGTCCAGATGCTAACCAAGTACGAATTCCGATGTAAACAGGGCACTGGAATAACGAGATCCGTACATCCGCGTGAGTCTTCTCACGGTCGGATACCGTCGCCGCAGCGAAGCGAGCGCTTGGGAGGTTCCGATGGCGGACGTGAGCGGGGCGGACGGGAGCGATACGGGCGAGATCAAGGAGGGCGTGGTCGAGGCGAACGGGCTGGAGTTCGGCTACCTGGCGGCCGGGCCCGCCTCCGGTCCGCTCGCGCTGTGCCTGCACGGGTTCCCCGACTCGGCGCACACCTGGCGGCACCTGCTGCCCGAGCTGGCCGCCGCCGGCCACCGCGCGGTCGCGCCGTTCCTGCGCGGCTACGCGCCGACCGCGGTCCCGCCGGACGGCGCGTACCAGACGGGCGCGCTCGCGGCCGACGCGAACGCGCTGCACGAGGTGTTCGGCGGCGACGGCGACGCCGTCCTCATCGGCCACGACTGGGGGGCGATGGCCGCCTACGCCGCCTCGGCCTCGGCTCCCGGCCGCTGGCGGCGCGTCGTCACGCTGGCCGTCCCGCCGATGGGCGCGCTCCTCGAGACGTTCTTCGCCTACGAGCAGCTCAAGCGTTCGTTTTACATCTTCCTCATGCAGACGCCGCTGGCCGCGATGGCGATGACCGACGACTTCGTCGCCGGCCTGTGGAACGACTGGTCGCCCGGCTACGGCGGGGCCGAGGACGCCGCGCGCTTCATGCGGTGCATGGCGAGCCCCGCCCACATGGAGGCCGCCATCGGGTACTACCGCGCGATGCTCGACTCGTCCGGGCACCTGCCGCGGTACGCCGCCGAGCAGGAGGCGGCGGCGAAACGCGGGGAGCGGCCGACGCTCTACCTGCACGGGGCGTCCGACGGATGCCTGGGCGCGGACACCGTGTTCGGCGACCGCTCGGAGCTGCTCGCGCGCCTCCCGGCGGACTCGCGCGCCGAGCTGGTCCCGGACGCGGGCCACTTCCTGCACCTGGAGCGTCCGGACGAGGTGAACCGGCGCGTCCTCGACTGGATCGCCGTCCGCTGAGCCGCCGGGTGGTTGACACAAGCGCTTGCTCTGTGACGATGGGAGGGACGCGCGGAAGGCGGTGGCCATGGTCGGCCCGGACGGCGGAGGCCCGGTGAACACCGGGCCGACAGACGGAGACATCGACCTGTCGGACGTCGATCTGGGGCAGCTGGACTTCTGGTCCCGCCCGCTGGAGGAGCGGGCGGCGGCGTTCGCCGCGCTCCGGCGGCTGGACCGGCCGGTCCTGTTCCCCGAGCCCGAGATGCCGGGCATGGAGGCGCTCGGCTTCCGCCGCGGGGACGGCCACTACGCGCTGGTCAGGCACGCGGACGTCGTGGAGGCGAGCCGCCGTCCGGAGGTGTTCTGCTCCTCGCGCGGCACGATCGCGGGGACGCTCGACCCGCCGCCGGAGTTCATGGAGTACTTCGGCTCCATGATCACCATGGACGACCCGCGGCACGCCCGGCTGCGCCGGATCGTCTCGCGCGCGTTCACCGACCGGGTGATCGCCCGCGTCAGCGACGCGATCGACGCGGCGGCCGTCCGGATCATCGAGGACTTCCGGCCCAAGGGCGGCGGCGACTTCGTCACCGAGGTCGCCGGACGGCTGCCCCTGAAGATCATCTGCGACTTCATGGGCGTCCCGGAGGACCGGCACGAGCGCGTCTTCGAGCTGTCCAACCTGATCATCGGCTCGTTCGACCCCGAGTACGTCCCCGACCTCGCCGAGCTCGGGCCGAGCGTCCTCGCGGCGGGCGAGGAGCTGCGCCGGATGGTCCACGAGCTGGCCGCCGAGCGCGCCGAGCACCCCCGGGACGACCTGACCTCCGTGCTCGTCCGGGCCAGCGTGGACGGCGAGTCGCTCACCGACGCCGAGCTCGGCTCGTTCTTCATCCTGCTGATCGTCGCGGGCAACGAGACGACCCGGAACGCGATCGCGCACGGCCTCCACCTGCTCACCCGGCACCCCGACCAGCGCGGGCTGTGGACGTCGGACTTCGAGCGGCACGCGCCGACCGCCGTCGAGGAGATCGTCCGGTACGCGAGCCCGGTGTCGTTCATGCGCCGGACGGTCACGCGCGACTACGAGCTCGGCGGCCATGTCTTCCACGACGGCGACAAGGTGCTGATGTACTACTGCTCGGCGAACCGGGACGAGAGCGTCTTCGACGACCCCGACGCGTTCGACATCACCCGGACGCCGAACCCGCACCTGGGGTTCGGGGCGCCCGGCCCGCACTTCTGCCTCGGCGCGCACCTCGCCCGCCAGGAGATCACCGTGATGTTCCGCGAGCTCTTCCGCAGGCTGCCGGACATCCACGCCACGGCGCCCCCCGAACGGCTGACGTCGAACTTCGTCAACGGCATCAAACATCTGGAGTGCGCGTTTTAGACGTCTCCAAGCGGGAAGTCTGCACAACCTCGCTCTGAAGGGGTTCTGGTCGTTCCGCTATGGTCCAGTCAATGATGCACGAAACGCAGCAGCGGCCCGCCGAGACCGGCGGCCGGGCGGCGCGCGCGCACGCCGTCCGCAACAGTGTCGTGGAGTCCGCGACAGAGTTGTTCGCCACCGCCGGGTACCGCTCCACCGACCTCGCCACGATCGCGGCGCGGGCAGGAGTCGGAGAGCAGGACGTCCGGTCGGTGTTCGGATCGAAGAACGCCGTCCTCGCCGCGGCGCTCGAACGGGCCGTCGCCGGGGACGACCTGCCCGTCCCGACGCTGGAACGGGAGTGGGCGCTCGAGGCCCTCGCCGATCCCGACCCGCGCGGGCAGCTCCACCGCCAGGTGGCCGGGGTCGGCGACATGTACCTGCGCGCCGCGCCGCTGCTCGACGTGGTCCGAGGCGCCGCGCCCACCGATCCCGAGCTCGCCGAACTGTGGGAGACCAACGTCCGGCAGCGGCTGACCGTGCAGCTCGCCTTCGCGTGCGCCCTCGCCGGGAAGACGCCGCTGCGCGAGGAGCTCACGCCCGAGACCGCCGCCGACGTGGCCCTCGCGATCCTGTCGCCCGAGACCTACCACCTGCTGGTGGCCGAGCGGAAGTGGACGCACGAGGCGTGGCGGGCGTGGGCGACGGCCGACCTCACCCACATGCTCACCACCCTCTGAGCGCGGACGTCACCAGGGGAGCGGCCGGACGCCCTGGAAGAAGCCGCCGGACGGCCCGTCCTCGGGCAGCAGCGCGAGCGGTAGCACGAGGCGCGCCGCCTGCTCGGCCGTCTGGATGCCGGTGTGGGCGTTCAGATCGGTGGCCGTGTAGCCCGGGTTGGCCGCGTTCACCTTGATGCCGGCGCCGGCGAGTTCCTTCGCGTACGCGAGCGTGACCCCGTTCAGCGCGGTCTTGGACGAGTTGTAGGCCAGGAGGTTGACGGGGTAGTAGACGCTGTCCGGGTCGCTGAGCAGTGTGAGCGAGCCGAGTTCGCTCGACACGTTCACCACGCGCGCGGCGTCGGCGCGGCGCAGCAGCGGCAGCATCGCGTTCGTCACGGCCACCACGCCGAACACGTTGGTCTCGTACGTCGTGCGCAGCGCGGCGACGGACAGCTCGCTCGGCGCGACGCTCGCCTCGGCCGGTGCGATTCCGGCGTTGTTGACCAGGACGTCGAGCCGCCCGAACTCGGCTCCGATCCAGGCCGCCGCGTCCCGCGCGGTGTCCTCGTCGGTGACGTCCAGCCGGACGAACCGCGCGTCGATCCCCTCGCCGGCCAGCTCGGCCGCCGCCTTCTCGCCCCGCTCCGGGGCACGCGCGCCGACCAGGACGGTCATCCCCTCGCGTCCGAGCAGCCGTGCCGTCTCGAACCCGATGCCCTTGTTCGCCCCGGTGATGAGGGCGATCCGCTTGTCGCTCATGCCATCCACCTTGCTCGCGGCCGTCCTGGGCGAGGAAGGGCCGCGCGAGGCTGGGATCGGCAGTACCACGCACAGAACCTGGAACCACCCGAGAATGGACGCGTGGAGAAGGCCGAACTCGCGCAGTTCCTGCGCACCCGCCGCGCCCGGATCAGCCCGGAGGACGTCGGCCTGCCGCCCGGCCCGCGCCGCCGCACGCCCGGCCTGCGCCGCGAGGAGGTCGCGCGGCTGGCGGACATGTCGGTGGACTACTACATCCGGCTGGAGCAGGCGCGCGGTCCCCACCCCTCCCGGCAGGTCCTCGGCGCGCTGGCCCGCGCGCTGCGGCTGAGCGAGGACGAGCGCAGCCACCTCTTCCACCTGGCGGGCGAGCCCCCGGCGCCACCGCAGGGACCGCCGCAGGACGTCCCGCCCGGCATCGTCCACCTGCTGGAACGCCTGGACGACACGCCCGCGTACGTGCTGGACGCGGCCTACAACGTCCTGGCCTGGAACCCGATGGCCGCCGCGCTCATCACCGACTTCTCCGCGCTGCCGCCCCGCGACCGCAACCCGCTGCGCTGGTTCTTCCTCGTCCGGGAGTCCGAGCGGATCACCGAGGGCGACGAGTACTACGCCTTCGCCCGCTCCTCGGCCGCAGACCTCCGAGCAGCCCTCGGCCGCTACCCGAACGATCCGGGCATCAGGGCGCTGCTCAAGGAGCTGACGGACAACAGCGCGCTGTTCCGCCGCGTGTGGGCGGAGCACGATGTGGAAGTCCGGCGGAACACGACGAAGACGATGGTGCATCCGGTGGTCGGCGCGATGCGGCTGCACTGCGACGTCCTGGTCGTCCCGGAGAAGGACCAGAAGGTCGTCCTCTACACGGCGACGCCGGGCACCGAATCCCACGAGGCCCTGAAGCTGCTTTGCGTCATCGGAACCCAGAACCTGGAAGCGGAAGCGTCCCCCTGAGCGGCCCCAGCAGGGGCCGAGTTCCGCGGGTGGGCATGTCGGCTGCCTGGACGGGCGTTCTACGATCACGGGAGATAACGGGCGAAAGATCGAGGTGTGGCGTGATGTCCGAAAATGCGGACGACGTCGTCCTGGAGTACGAGACCGCGGGGCGTGTTCCGCTGCTGATCTTCTCGGGGGTGCTCGCCGCCGTCGGGGTCGTGGCCGCCTGCGTCGTCGTCTTCGGGATCGGCTGGAGCGACTACGCGGACTGGGCGACCGGGCCATGGCCGTCCCGCTACACCGACGTCCCCGGTGAGCGGCACACCGCCTACGCGTGGCTGCTGGCCTTCGGTCTCTTCCTCGGCGCGCTGGGGATCGCGGGGCTGGTCGCCTTCCGGTTCCCGGCGCCGCGCACGCGCGTGGACGCGGCCGGGCTGCACATGTACCGCCTCGGAAGGGAGCGTACGTTCGCCTGGTCGGAGATCAGTGACATCACCCTGAAGGAGAGTTCCGCGCGCGGCCGGAAAGTCCAGCGGCTCGCGGCCGGTCTGGGCTCGGGCAGGAGCGTCCTTCTGCCCGGCCTGGCCACCGACGACCTGCCCGCGACCGGGAACCCCGAGGAAGAGCTCCGGCGAATCCGCGACGACCTCCGGCGGCACGTCCAACGGACTTGACGGCGGCTGGATCGCTGCGCCCGTCTTGAGGAGTGCGTCCCCTCCGGGACGCACTCCTTTCGCTTCTCTGGTGGGAGCCGCACTTGGGCAGGGGACTGGTCTCGGCTGCGACCGGTCCTCGGATTCCTTGCTGCCTCGGTCACTGATGCGGGCTTGTTAGCCGAGGTAGAGGGGGAGCCTGGCGGGGAGTGCCTTCTTCTCCTCGTCGGTCGGGAGGCGGCGGCCGGTGCCCAGGAGGAGGGCGGACCTGTCCGAGAGCGAGGCGGGGAACGGGGCTCCGGCGATGCGTTCCAGGAGGGCGCGGGCGGCGGACATCGTCTCGGGTGGCGGTGGGGCGGCGTCCGGAGAGGCCGCGATCAGGTCGAGGTGATGCAGCGTCCCTTCGAGGACGTAGGCCGACAGATAGTCGGCGACCGTGAGGACCTTGCCCTTGGTGCGGACGCGCGCGGACGGGTCGGCGAGGCTGGCGGCGCGTCCGGCGGCGGTGCCGACGTCGTCGAGGTGGAACCTGAGCCAGCGCGGGTCGCCGTACGCGGCGGCGAGGCGGGGGACCAGGGCGTCGAGCGGGTCGTCTCCGGTCGGCGGGCCGTCCTGGACGTCCCAGTAGGTGGCCGCGTCGGCGGTCGGCTCGGTGTCGGCGGGCGTGACCAGGGTGATCAGGACGTCCTGCGCGTCGATGACCAGGTGGCAGACCAGGTCGCGGACGGACCAGCCGACGCATCCGGACGGACGCTCGAAGTCCTCGTCCGGAGTCTCGGCCACGGCCGTCAGGAGCGCCGTCCAGGAACGCGAGAAATGGTCCATCCGCCGCACGCTAGCCCCGGCGCGCGGGGCTCACAACGATCCGTCCGGAGCCAGGCGTGCAGGCCGAGGGACGTGACGAGGGCGCGCATCTCGTCGCGGTAGATGGTTGCCGGGTCGCGGATCAGCGGGTGCAGATGGCCGTAGCTCTCCAGGGCGACCAGGTCGGTCAGGGCGGTGCAGGCGCGCAGCTCGGCCGCCTTGCCGGGGGCGTCGGGGGGCTCCTGGTAGCCCGGGACGGGGCCGCCGTAGATGAGCCGGAAACCGGCGGGGTCGGCGACCGCCCACTCTTCGTCGCGATCGCCACGCGCTCGCCCCACCGGCTGGACGGACTGCACGCCGCTGGGTGGACGGCCGCCGCCGTCACCGTCGTCGGGGGTCTGATCGCCCTCGCGCTCACGTCCCCCCGCCCGCTCTCCGCCTCGGCGTCAACGGAACAGGCGCCTTCGCTCGAAAGAGCCGCCCAGTGACCGCCCCGGCGGCGACCACTGAATCCCGACCGCTGAACAACGACAGTTGAACAAGGACCATTGAACGGCGACCGTTGAACGACGACGGCGTCCCGGTCTCAGCCGAGGCCGGGACGCACGTCATGCGGAGTCGGGTCAGCGGACGCCGTACGCGCGGATCACGGTCTGGTCGACCACGCCGTCCACCTGCGTGCGCAGCGAGACGTAACCCGCCCGCGCCGGGTTGCGGTAGGCGGCCGTCCAGCCGGTGCCGCTCTTCACGACGGGGACGGACTGCCACGTCGTGCCGTCATCCGTGGACGTCCAGACCTTCGGGGTCGCGGACGTCGTCACGCCGTCCGGGGTGAGGCCGAGCGTCTGGAACGAGCCTGCGGCGGCCCGATTCGAGGCGTCCAGACCGGGCGCCTTGTAGCGGACGGCGCCGATCGGCAGCGTGGCCTTGGAGTCGGTGACCTTCACGTTCCAGGTGATGTGCTCCCGGGTCGCGAAGTCGGTCCAGGGAGCGGAGCGCTTCGCGTCCACCGTGAGGGTGTAGGACCCCGGCTTCGCCGGTTCCCAGCCGTTGAGGTAGCCGGGGACGCTGCTGGTCGCGACCACCGCGCCCGACGCGTCGGTCAGGGACGTCGTCCCCTGCGTCAACGAGAGCCCGCCGCCGCTGGTCTCGGCGTCCGCGCTGCTCACCAGGGGAATCTGGATGACGTTCTGGCCGTCGCCGTCGGGCGTGAACTCGCCCTGGCTCGGCCCGAACGGCGCCTGCCCCACCGTGCGCGTGTGGCGGCCGGGGCCGGAGAACCGCTCGTGGTGGAAGAGGAGGTCGTACTCGTCGAAGGCGCAGGACCGATCGGTGGCCTGGTCCACGTACCAGTCCACGCCCGGCGTGTAGTACTCGGTGCGCTCGGTGGGCAGCGCGCCTATCCGGTTGTAGAACCCGTACTGCGCGCTGGTCGTCCAGAGCGGCGAGAAGTGGGCGCCGGCGCAGCTCGCGCCGCCGGGGCTCGCGTACCTGGTGCGCACCTCGGCGAGGTCGGCGGTCCGGACGCGCACGCTCGGGTCCGCCGGGATGCCCTGCACGGACGAGCTGATGTTGTAGAGGTACGGGCTGCCCGTCTGCGCCCCGTCCTTGGTCAGCTGCGCGGCGACGTCGAGGTGCAGGTCGCCGCCTGGCGCTGCGGGCGTGGCGTAGAGGTCGTCGGCGGCCATGGTGGTGACCGCCTGGTAGTGGTCGCCGAGCCGCTGGGAGACGACCGCCGCGGTCACGCCGGCGGACGCGTCCGCCCGGTCGGCCGTGACCTTGATCGGACGGGCCGCGCGCCCGTCGAGGGTCAGCGCGGTGTCGGCCCCGACCTGGACCTTCGGGGCGTAGAGCAGGGTGACCGACTCCCGGCCGTCCGGCGCGGTGTCGTAGATCTTGCTGGACAGGACGTAGTCGCCGTCCGGCACGGGACCCTCCGCGTGGCCGTCCACGACGTCCAGGCCGAGCGGCATGTCCCCGTTCAGCGGCCAGACGTAGAGGCGGCTGTTGTGGTCGGTGGTGGTCGGCCTGCCGTCGCGGCCCAGGAGCTCCACCTTGAGGACGTGCTCTCCGGCCGCCGCGAGAGCGTGCGGACGGCGTGCCTTCGCCTCGCGGTCGGGCCCCTTCCGGACCAGGCCCCGCTGGAACCTGCCGGACGGTTCGGCCGCGGGTTTCGAGGGCGACGGCGGGGACGCCGGGGCCGCCGCGCTCGCGGGGAGCGTCGTCCCCGCGAGCAGGGCCGCCGTCGAGAGCGCCACCGCCGCCGTGAACATCGGTGCTGCCTTGAACGCCATGCGATTCCTCTCGTGGTGACGGCGGCGCTCGGTGCGCCGCCGTCACGAGAGGTTCGCCGGAGGTCCCGGCCGCTTTCCCGCGCGCTCCGCGGGAACCGCCGCTAGCGGAGTTCGCGCTTCAGGATCTTGCCGGTCGCGGTCATCGGCAGCTCCTCGCGGAACTCGACGATGCGCGGGTACTTGTAGTTCGCGAACTGCTCCTTGCCCCACGCGATCAGCTCGTCCTCGGTGAGGGACGAACCGGGCGTGCGGATCACGTACGCCTTGATCTCCTCGCCGTGCGAGTCGTGCGGGACGCCGACGACGGCCACCAGCGAGACGTCCGGGTGGGTCATCAGGACCTCTTCGAGCTCCCGCGGGTACACGTTGTACCCCCCGCGGATGATCATGTCCTTGGAGCGGTCGACGATGTAGTAGTAGCCGTCCTCGTCGCGGCGGGCGATGTCGCCGGTGCGGAACCAGCCGTCCCGGATCGCGGCCTCGGTCGCCTCCGGCCGGCCGTAGTAGCCCTTCATGACGTTGTGCCCGCGGACGGCCAGCTCGCCGGGGCCCTCGCCCTCGACGTCCTTCCAGTCGTCGGTGATCAGCTTGATCTCGACGCCCCAGATCGGCAGGCCGATCGATCCGGGCTTGGCCGGACGGTCCGGGCGGTTGAACGAGGCGACCGGCGAGGTCTCCGAGAGCCCGTAGCCCTCCAGGATCTGGACGCCGAACTTCTCCCGGAAGCCCTTCAGCACCTCCATGGGCAGCGCCGCGCCGCCGGACACCGCGACGTTCAGGTTCTCCTTGATCACGGCGATGTCCTCGGCGGACGTCTCGTGCGTGAGCAGCCCCCAGTACATCGTCGGGACGCCCGCGAAGAAGTTCACCTTCTCCTTGACCATCAGCTTGATCGCCTCGTCCGCGTCGAACCGGGCCTGCATGACCATCGTCGCGCGGCGGTAGAGGCTGACGTTCATCACGCAGCTCTGCCCGAAGATGTGGAACAGCGGCAGCGTGACGAGCGTGGTGTCGTGCGGGCTCCGCGCGAACAGCGTGTCGTCGATCATCGCGTTGGTCAGCAGGTTGCTGTGCGACAGCTCCGCGCCCTTGGGCTGGCCGGTCGTCCCGCTGGTGTAGATGATCACGGCGGTGTCGGTCGGCTCGGTCGGCTGCGGCTCGAACTCCCCGGGCAGGCCCGCCAGGGCCGCCCAGAACAGCTCCGCGCCCTCGATCGGCGACTCGGTCGCGGCCGGGTTCGCGGGCAGCAGGAAGAAGTGCTCGCAGTTCGCGGCCCGCTCGAACCCGGCGTGCCCGGTCTCGCCGAGCGGCAGCTGCGGGGTGCCCTCGAAGCAGAAGAACGCCTTGGCGTCCGAGTCGGTGAGGTGGTAGGCGATCTCGCGCGGCTTGAGCAGCACGTTCAGCGGGACGACGACCGCGCCCGCCTTGAGCGCCCCGAAGTAGACCATCGGGAAGTACGGGAGGTTCGGCGAGGAGAGCGCGATCTTGTCGCCCGGCCCGATCCCGCGGGCGCGCAGCAGGTTCGCCACCTGGTTCGCGACCGTGTCCAGGAACTTGTAGGAGAGCCGGAGGTCGCCGAAGACCAGGGCGTCGCGGTCGGGGGTCTCGCGGGCGGCGTCCTCCAGCAGGACGGACAGGTTGTACATCGCACTCCTCGCGCCGGTCACCAGGGAGTTATTACTGACGAGTTTATGCAGTTTTGCCCACATCCTGGCCCATGGGTGGCGTGGTGCGCCAGCCCCTGACGTGGGCTTTCTCCGGACGGAACCCGAGGGCGCCGGTTTCTGGGGGATGTGTCGCGGTTCGTCGCTACCATGGCGGCGACGCGACCGGAGGGCCGCGCGACCGGCAGCACGCGGCGGGCGCCGCGACCCGGACGCCGGTGGCCCTGGACGCGGCGGGATCCGAGACGGGGCCACCAGGGCCGCGACCGGCGGGCCCGCGACAGAGGGGACGTGCCACGTGCTGATCATCTTCGGTTTCCGGGTCGTGTACTTCACGCTCGCCCGGGGCGTGTTCCACTGCCCCGACTGCGGCGGCGACCGCGAGTTCCGGCGCCGGCAGGGCCGCAACTTCTTCACCCTGTTCTTCATCCCGGTGCTGCCGCTGAACCGGACCGGCCCCGAGATCGTCGAGTGCGACACCTGCCACGGCCGCTGGACGACCGCCGTGCTCGCCGTCCCGACCAGCGCCCAGCTCTCGGCGATGCCGGGGATCCTGCTGCGGATGGCCGTCGTCCAGGTGCTGCGCTCCGGGGACGTCTCCTACCCCGGGGCCCGCGAGCGCGCGGTCGAGGTCGTCCGGCAGGCGGGCGCGGAGTACGACACCGCCGCGCTGGACGCCGACCTCGGCCGCTCCTTCGACGACATCCGGGTCGAGATGGCCCGGTCCGCCGACACCCTCGCGCCCGAGGCCAGGGAGAACATCCTGCGCGCCGCCGCCGAGATCGCCCTGCTGGACGGCCCGCTGACGTTCTCCGAGGAGGAGACCCTGAACGCCGTGGGGGCCGACCTGGCGCTCACCCGCGTCCAGATCGCGGGCGTCCTCTCCCTCGCCCGCGAGTCGTCCGGGCACTGACCCGCTCCGACGCCCGACGGGACCGCCCGCCGCCCCCCAGGGACGGCGGGCGGTCCCGTTCCGGCGCCCGGGCCCGCGGCCACGGTTCGGTGTCCGGGGCGGGTCCGGTGTGCCGGTTCGCGGTTGCTCAGCCGAAGTTGACGTCCGAGCACTGGTAGAAGGCGTTGCCGGTGTCGGCGATGTCCCAGACCGCCAGGATCATGTGGCGTCCGTGCTTGGCCGGGAGCGTCCCGGTGTGCGCGACGGAGTAGGGCGGGATCCTGCCGCCGTAGTTGACCTGCAGGAACGGCGTCAGGTCGAGCTGGGCGCGGGTGAGCGGCTGTGTCGGGTTCCAGCCGTCCCGAGTGACGAAGTAGCGGAACGAGGTCGTGGCGTGCGCGGCGGTCAGCTTCCACGTGAAGGTGAAGGACGCCCCGGACGTGAGCGACGTGGCGGGCCAGGCGCCGCCGCGCGGGTCGTCCAGCGGGGCCCAGCGGGAGTCCCCGGCGGCGCAGATCGTTCCGTCGGCGGGACCCGCGGCCGGGAAGCCCTTGGGACCCTCGGTGCTCTGCGGCTCCCACTGGATCGGGCCGCAGTTCCGGACGGTGCCCTGCTGGCAGAGCAGCGCCCGGCTGGGCGGGGCGGTGGTGTAGCCGTGCGCGAGGGCGGGCGCGGCGCTGAGCAGCGGCAGGCCGGCGCCGGCGACGGCGGCGATCACGAGCGCGGACTTCCTGGGCGCGAACGTGCGCAGTGGGGGCATACGCGTCTCCTCGGCGGGGGAGTCCCGGGGGCGGGCTCCGGAGCGGTACGTGGCCGGGGCCGCCTCGGCGGCCCTTATTGATAAGAAACCTTCCAGTCGGATGCGTCAACCCCCGCCCGGCCCGGCCGATGGACTCCCAGGCGGGGCGCTCGGGGCGCGGGCGGGAGGGTTCTCGCGCCGCGCCGAGAGGGCCGACCCGGCTTCGGGACGCGCCCGGTCCGCTCTCCGAGAGGGCCGGTCTGGTCTCCGAAGGCGGCCGGTCTGGTCCCAGAGAGGGCCGTCCGCCCCGTCCGCCATGATCGCTTCGGCCGTGGCGCGCCGCGTCCGCCAGGAGCGAGGTCGGCGCGGACGCGGGCTCGGCACGGCCGGAAGCGGCCAGCGGACCGGATCCGGATCTCCAGGTCGCCGCCGTTCCCGGACGCGCCGCGCGCCGGGCCTCCCGGACGGGGCCCACGGCCCGGACGGGACCCGCGTCATCGCGGAGACCGCGGGCCTTGCCCCTGCGATACTCTTGGGGTATGCGAGCCAGGCTGCTCCTTGGACCGCCGCGCTGACGCGACAGACGTCGGCGCGGCGACCCCTCCTGTGCGAGGGGTCTTTGCATGTTCCGGGGCCCTCACGGCACGGAACCCCATTCCAGGGCAGTCGGACCATCCCGTTTCAGAAGGACCGGAGTAGCGACCGTGAGCAGCGACGAGCAGTACGACCCCCGGGCGGTTCAGGACACGTGGCAGGCCCGGTGGGCCGAACTCCTGCCGTTCGCCGCCGCCGAGGAGGACGACGGCCGCGAGCGTCGCTACGCGCTGGACATGTTCCCCTACCCGTCCGGCGACCTGCACATGGGCCACGCCGAGGCGTTCGCCATCGGCGACGTCCCGGCGCGCTACTGGTTCCAGAAGGGCTTCAACGTCCTGCACCCCATCGGCTGGGACTCCTTCGGCCTGCCCGCCGAGAACGCCGCGATCAAGCGCGACTCGCACCCGGCCGAGTGGACCTACGCCAACATCGAGACGCAGGCCGGGTCGTTCCACCGGTACGCGCCGTCCTTCGACTGGACCCGGCGGCTGCACACCTCGGACCCCGAGTACTACCGCTGGACGCAGTGGCTGTTCCTGCGCTTCCACGAGCGCGGGCTGGCCTACCGCAAGGGCGGCCAGGTCAACTGGTGCCCGAACGACCAGACCGTGCTGGCCAACGAGCAGGTCGTCGGCGGCCACTGCGAGCGCTGCGGCGCGCTGGTCGAGAAGCGCGTGCTGACCCAGTGGTACTTCAAGATCACCGACTACGCCGACCGGCTGCTGGACGACATGGAGCAGCTGGAGGGCCACTGGCCCGACCGCGTCCTGCTGATGCAGCGCAACTGGATCGGCCGCTCCACCGGCGCCGACGTCGACTTCGTCATCGAGGGCCGGGACGAGCCGGTCACCGTCTACACCACCCGTCCCGACACGCTGTACGGCGCGACGTTCATGGTCGTCGCCGCCGACGCCGCGCTGGCCGAGGAGATCGTCGCGCCCGAGCAGCGCGCCGCCTTCGAGGCGTACCGCGACGAGGTCTCGCGCGAGAGCGAGATCGAGCGGCTGTCCACCGAGCGCGAGAAGACCGGCGTGTTCCTGGGCCGGTACGCGGTCAACCCGGTGAACGGCGAGCGCATCCCGGTCTGGGCCGCCGACTACGTGCTGGCCGACTACGGGCACGGCGCGATCATGGCCGTCCCCGCGCACGACCAGCGCGACCTGGACTTCGCGCTGAAGTTCGGCCTGCCGGTGCGCGTCGTCGTCGAGACCGGCGAGGCCGACCCGGCCGAGACCGGCGTCGCCACGGCGGGCGACGGCCGCATCGTCAACTCCGGCCCGATCGACGGGCTGACCAAGGCCGACGGCATCGCGAAGATCATCGAGGTGCTGGAGGAGCGCGGCACCGGCAAGGCGTCGGTGAACTTCCGGCTGCGCGACTGGCTGGTCTCCCGGCAGCGGTTCTGGGGCTGCCCGATCCCGATCGTCCACTGCGCGTCGTGCGGCGAGGTCCCCGTCCCCGACGACCAGCTGCCCGTCGTCCTGCCGGACAACCTGCGCGGCGCCGACCTGGCGCCCAAGGGCGAGTCCCCGCTGGCGTCCGCGCACGACTGGGTGAACGTGTCCTGCCCCAAGTGCGGCGGCGACGCCCGGCGCGACACCGACACCATGGACACCTTCGTCGACTCGTCCTGGTACTACTTCCGCTACTGCTCGCCGCGGTACACCGAGGGGCCGTTCGACGTCGAGGCCGTCCGGAAGTGGATGCCGGTCGACCAGTACACCGGCGGTGTCGAGCACGCCATCCTGCACCTGCTGTACAGCCGGTTCTTCACCAAGGTCCTGTACGACATGGGCATGGTGGACTTCACCGAGCCGTTCCGCCGCCTGATGAACCAGGGCCAGGTCATCCTGAACGGCGCGGGCATGTCCAAGTCCACCGGCAACCTGGTCGACCTCGGCGAGCAGATCGACGAGTTCGGGGTGGACGTCGTCCGGCTGGCGATGCTGTTCTCCGGCCCGCCGGAGGACGACATCGACTGGGCGGACGTCTCCCCGCACGGCATGCTGAAGTTCCTGGGCCGCGTCCACCGGATCGCGGCCGAGGTCGCCTCCGAGCCGGGCGCCGACCCGGCGAAGGGCGACGCCGCGCTGCGCCGCGTCACGCACCGGACCATCGACGAGGTCACCTCGCTGGTCGAGGCGGGCCGGTTCAACGTCGCGATCGCGCGGATCATGGAGCTGGTGTCGGCGGCGCGGCGCGCCATCGACTCCGGCCCCGGCGCGGCCGACCCGGCCGTCCGCGAGGCCGCCGAGACCATCGCGGTCACGCTGTCGCTGTTCGCGCCCTACACCGCCGAGGAGGCGTGGTCGGTGCTGCGCCGGCCGGCCCCGGTGATCCGGGCGGGCTGGCCGGAGGCCGACCCGGCGCTGCTGGTCGAGGAGTCGGTGACCTGCGTCGTGCAGGTCGCGGGCAAGGTCCGCGACCGGCTGGACGTGCCGCCCGCCATCGCGGCCGACGAGCTGGAGCGGCTGGCCCTGGCCTCGCCCAAGGTGCGGGACGCCCTGGGCGGCGCCGACGTCGCCAAGGTGATCGTGCGCGCGCCGAAGATCGTCAACATCGTGCCGAAGCGCTGACGCCGGTTTCGTCCCGTCTCTCCCGGAGATCACGTACCCCTGCGGTCGATCTCCGGGAGAGCTTGTGGGCGAGTTGTTGGCGTTGGCGGCGGCGGTCGGTTTCGGCACCACCCACTTCCTGAGCGGCCTGCTGTCCCGCCGCGTGGACGCGACGGCGGTGGCGTTCGTGGCCCAACTGGGCGGCACCCTCGCCGCCCTCCTCGCCGCGCCCTGGTTCGCCGCGCCGCACGTCACGTCCGGCGACCTGGCCTGGGGCGTGCTCTCCGGTGTCGGCACGGGCGTCGGCGTGACGTTCCTCTACCGGGCGCTGGGGGAGGGCGATTTCAGCGTCGTCGTCCCGTTGAGCGACGTTGCGGCCGTGGCGCTGCCCGTCCTGGCGGGCGTCCTGCTGCTGTCGGAACGTCCGGGCCTGGCCGCCTGGCTGGGCATGGCCGCCGCGCTCCCGGCCCTGTACCTGGTGGCGCGTCCCGCATCCGGGCACGGCGCCGACACGCACGCGGGGAAGCGGGACCGTGGACGCGGCGGAGCGTCGCGCCCATGGACGAGGTTGGGCGGCTCGGTCGGCACGCGGGACGCGCTCGTGGCGGGGGTGGCGTTCGCGGTCCAGTTCATCGCCCTCGCGCGGACGGGTGGCGACGCCGGGCTGTGGCCGCTGGTCGCGTCACGGGTGGCGTCCGTCGTGGCCATCCTGCCGATGGCGTCCACGATGTGGCGCGAACCCGAGGAGCCCGAGCGGCAACGCGTCCTCGCGTCGCAGCCCGTCTGGGACGTGGACGGGTCCGGGAGCAAGTGCTGGAAGCCGGGCCGGAGGACGCGGGGTGTCGCCCGTGTGCGCATGAGCCCGGCCCTTGCGGCGGGGGCGCTGGGCACGGGGGTGCTCGGCACGGTCGCGATGACGCTGTACCTTCTCGCGACCCGCGAGCAGCTCATGACGCTCGCCGTCGTGCTGACCGCGCTCTATCCGGTCATCCCGGTCGTCCTGGGCCTCGGCGTCCTCCGCGAACGCGTCGGGCGCGCCCAGGTCGCCGGCCTCGGCCTGGCCGCCGCGGCCATAGCCCTCATCAGCCTCGGCTGACCCCCGCCTCGCGCCAACCACACCGCGTGCACGCGTTGGTGGGACTGGGCCGGACGGCCAGATGCGCGTCCGCTCGGCAGGCCGTCCCGGGGGAGCCGGGGACGGGGAGGCTGCCGAGCGGACGCGCACCGGAGGACTGGCGGGCGCCGGCCGAGGTCACATCTTGCGCAGGACGGCGACGACCCGGCCGAGGACGCTGGCCTCGTCGCCGGGGATCGGCTCGTAGGCGGAGTTGGCGGGCATGAGCCAGATGTGCCCGTCGCGGCGCTTGAAGGTCTTCACCGTGGCCTCGCCGTCGATCATGGCGGCGACGATGTCGCCCTGCTCGGCGACGGGCTGCTGCCGGACGACGACCCAGTCGCCGTCGGCGATCGCGGCCTCGATCATCGAGTCACCGGAGACCTTCAGCAGGAAGTGCGTGCCCTCGCCGACGAGCTGCTTGGGCAGGGCGAACACGTCCTCGACGGCCTCCTCGGCGAGGATCGGGCCACCGGCGGCGATCCGTCCGACCAGGGGGACGTAGGCGGGCGCGGTGCGGCCGTGGGAGTCGACGACGCCGTTCGGGGCCTCGAAGTTCTCGTCCTCGGTGCGGACCGGCGTGCTGCCCGGCACCCGCACCTCCACGGCGCGCGGACGGTTCGGGTCGCGGCGCAGGTAGCCCTTGCGCTGCAGCGCCCGCAGCTGGTGCGACACGCTGGAGGTGCTGGTCAGGCCGACCGCCTCGCCGATCTCGCGCATCGACGGCGGGTAGCCGCGCCGGGTCACCGAGTCGCGGATGACCTCCAGCACCATGCGCTGGCGCTGGGTCAGGCCGCTCTCGTCGCTGGGACCGTCGGGCAGCTCCCGGACCTTGCTGCTCATCGCTCGTTCGCCTCCCGGCGCGTCGCTTCGTCACTCCTCGTCACGGCACGATATCGCGGATCGGCTTAATGATCAAACAATTGTTCGAAGATGGTCCTCGATTTTCACCCCGTGGTGCGCTACAACATCGTACATGCGTTCGATCGAAAACATTTTCGATCAGAGATGACGGGCGGTGCACGACGAAGGGGGGCCGACATGGCGGCGCAAATGCCCCGTGGGGGGCGCGAGCCGGGGGAACCGGTTTCACGACGGCATAAATCGGAGCGCGTGCGGGGGCACCTGCGCCTTGTCCCGCCACTGGAGGAGCCGGACGCGCCACCGTCCCGCGAGCCCGGCCGGACGCTTTCCGGCGGGCCGATCCGCCGACCGCGCCCGTCCGACAAGAGTGTCGCGCGGCTGACCTCTGATTCCCGGATGCGCCGCGCCGGAGAAGGTGCGCGACCGGGCGGCCCCGCGCTCGCGCCCGCCGACGACACGCCGCCCTCGAAGCGCTCCGAAGTCGCGCGCCCCCGGCGGCAGGAGGTCGTTGCCCAGCATCCGAGGCCCGGAGCCGGTCCGAGCGCAGGCGGGCGCGAGCGGCGACACGCCGGGCCGTCCGGCTCGCGGGGGAGGGTCCGTCAAGGTGCGGGCGGCGGGCGGCAGGCCGGGGCCGAAGCTCGTCCGGCTCGTCCGGCTCGGCGGTCTCGCGCGGGCGCGTACGCGGAGACACGGTCCGGAGCGGCCGTCGCGGTGCGCGGGGCCGGGAGCGGCGCGCGTGTCGAGCGGCGGCCCGGTCGGGCCCGGGCGCACGGGAATGTCCGAGGTGGGCGTCGCGACGTCCGTGTGGCTCGGGCGGACGGACGTGGCGGCGGGGTGCGGCTGACGCGGCGCGGGCGTGTCGTGGTGGTCGTGATCGCGGCGGCGATCGTGCTGTTCGCGCTGTGGGGCGCGGGGGCGCTGGCGGCGCGGGCCGGCAGTGGAGATCATCGGGATCATCCGGTTCCGGACGGACGTAAGGTTGTCCCGGTCGTCGTCCGGTCCGGGGACACCCTGTGGGGGATCGCCGGGCGCGCCGACCCGGCGGCGGATCCGCGCCGCGAGGTGGCGCGCATCCAGGAGCTGAACGGGCTCCCTGAGGGCGCGCTCGTCCAGCCCGGACAGCGGCTCCGCGTGCCCGTGCCCTGACGCCCCGGAACGCGGTTCGCCGGCGGCTCGGCGGCGCCGTCGCGGCGGCCTCGACGGTTACCCCGCCGAGCGCGACCCAAACCGCGTTCGTGCAGGTGGCAGGGGGTTTTCCGGTGACGGAAGGTGACCGGGCGGACGCGACACGCCGAGCGTGACGCCGGGAGCCCCGATGTGACCAGGGTCTACGCGCGAGGCCCCCGTCCCAGGTTGCGCAGCAGTCCCCCGCGCTCTACGGTTGACCACAACATCTAGTAGTTACACGGACGTCATTAACCACAAGTTGTGTCTTGTGCGGGCGGTTCCGTGGACGTGGCTTGACCGTCGGGAGAGGGAGACACGCGTGCACTGCCCGTTCTGCCGCAACCCCGACACCAAGGTGATCGACAGCCGTTCCACCGACGACGGGGCCGCCATCCGGCGCCGCCGCTCGTGCCCGGAGTGCGGCAAGCGGTTCACCACCCAGGAGAACGTCCTGCTCATGGTGGCCAAGCGCAGCGGGGTCACCGAGCCGTTCTCCCGTGACAAGATCGTCGCCGGGGTGCGCCGGGCCTGCCAGGGCCGTCCGGTCGACGAGGACGCGCTGGCCAAGCTCGGCCAGCGGGTCGAGGAGGCGCTGCGCGCGACCGGATCGGCCGAGATCCCCTCGCACGAGGTGGGCCTGGCGATCCTGGGGCCGCTCGGCGAGCTCGACGAGGTCGCCTACCTGCGGTTCGCCTCGGTGTACCGGGGTTTCGAGTCGCTGGACGACTTCGCGCGCGAGATCGAGGTCCTGCGCCGGGCCGCCGGCGGCCCGGAGTCCGGCCAGGCCGGACCGGGCGAGCCCGGCGGGCCGGGTCGGCGGGGACCGGGCGCGGGGGG
>NZ_QURH01000029.1 GCF_003428695.1 Actinomadura logoneensis | reverse complement strand
GGCCAGGCCGCGGGCGACCGGGCCGGCGGGCGGGCGGAGGGTGGTTGGCGGGCCTCGGAGGACGGGCTCCGGGCGGCCCGCGCGGCCCAGTCCGGCCTGCCACCCGGCCTCCTCCCTCTCGACCGCCTCCAGGTGATCACCACGGCCCTCGCCGTGACCGACCCCCTGCGCGTCCACATCGATCCGGAGGGTGTGCTGATCACGGCCCGGACGCTGATCGCCGGCATGGTGGACGCCCTCCCACCCGCGGCCCGCCTCACCGGCACCGTGCGGAACGTCCCGTCGAGCGTGGCTCCGCCACTGGTGTCCGGGGTTCTCGGCGCGAGCGACGATCGCGAGGAAGAGACCGCACCTGTGTCCGCCGGAATCCCGTCGGCCCAGGCGTCGATCGCCGGACGGCTGTGGCGGGCCCTGTGCCCGGACGAGCCGACCCCGAGCCTGCTGCGGGCCTTCGAGGCGGCCATGGTGCTGCTGGCCGACCACGAACTGGCGGCGTCCACCCTGGCGGCACGGGTCGCGGCGTCCGTCCGGGCGGACCCGTACGCCGTGGTCATGTCGGGTCTCGGCGTGGTGAGCGGCCCCTTGCACGGCGGCGCGTCCTACGCCGCGGAACGCCTGTTCGCCGAGGTGGGAGCGCCCGGACAGGCAGCGCGCGTGATCGGCGACCGGCTGCGGGCAGGGGAGCGGATCCCCGGTTTCGGGCACTCGGTGTACAAGTCCGGCGACGGGCGGGCGACCGTGCTGCTCGGCCTCATCCGGGAGGCGGCGCCCGGCCACCCGCGCCTCGCCGTCGCGGACGCCGTCCTCGCCGAGGCCGAGCGGCGTCGCCTGCCCGCGCCGAACATCGACTTCGCGCTGGCCCTGCTGGGCGGCGTCGCCGGGCTCGTCCCGGGGGCGGGGGAGGCCGTCTTCGCGGTCGCGCGGGTCGCGGGCTGGCTCGCGCACGCCCTGGAGGAGTACCGCGGCGGCTCCCCACTGCGCCCCCGCGCCGTCTACGTCGGCCCGCCCCTCCCTACCTGAGCCCCCGAAGTCCCGCCGGACGGACGCCGGGGCGTCGGTGGTGTGGTGAGCGGGGGGTTCGGGGGGAAACGGGATGGTTCCTCCGGGGGCGTGCGACATACGGGCGGGGCGTTCCGGCGGGGGCCTGCCAGGGCTTCGGGGAAGCGGAGGTACGCTTCATGACGTGCGAAGGTTCTTCACCCCCGGCTGGCTCGGGCTCCACGCGACGGCGATCGTGTTGTTCGCGGCGTTCCTGGGGTTCGGCTGGTGGCAGTTCGACCGGGCGCAGGCGGGTAACGACCGGAGCTGGGCCTACACCTTCGAGTGGCCGATCTTCGCGATCTTCGTCGTGGTGATGTGGGTCAAGATGATCCGCGACGAGGTGACCGGCGAGGATTCGATCCCGCGCGGCCCGGAGGTCATCGAGGAGCCCGCCGAGAAGGCGGTCACCCGCGAGATCATCCAGCGGCAGGAGAGCGAGGACCCCGAGCTCGCCGCCTACAACCGCTACCTGGCCCGCCTGAACTCGCAGACCGGCCGCCGGGACTAGACGGACCGAGCAGCCCGTCCGGCGGACCGGCGTTCCCGGCGATCCCCACAGGTCGTCCGCGGGAGGCTTCCGGCGGACGCCGCGAGGCACTGCTCGACCCGTCCGTCCTGCCCCATCGACCCGAACGTAGGTAGCGCGCGACCGGCGCGCTGAGAGAGGTGTGACTGTGGAAGCGGCCATCAAGCGGTACCGGATCATGGCGCTGCTCGTCGGCGTGATGCTGCTGATCCTGGTCTTCGTCGCCATGCCGCTGCGCTACATCGGGGACCAGCCCGGCGCGTCGGGGATCGTCTCGCCGATCCACGGCATCCTGTACATGGTGTACCTGGTGATGGCGTTCGACCTCTACCGGCGGGCCGGATGGCCGCTGCAGAAGATGGTCCTCATGGTCGCGGCCGGCCTGGTGCCGTTCCTCGCCTTCTACGTCGAGCACCGGATCGTCCGCGACGCGCGCGCCGAGCTGGAGCGCACCGGCGTCGCCGCCGACGCGGCCTGACCCTCCCGCCCGCGCCGTCGGGTCCGTGCCCGGCGAAGGCTGGACTCGGCGATCCCCTCGGTCTACGTTTGACTCAGTCAAACAATAGAGCGAGGGGATCGTCATGTCGGCGCCCGCCCATCACGTCGCGTCCGTCCGGGACTTCAACCGCTTCTACACCCGCGTCCTCGGCCTGCTGGGCGACGGGCACGTCCGCACGCCCTACTCGCTCACCGAGGCGCGCGTGGTCTTCGAGCTGGCGCAGCGGCCCGAGACCGAGGTCCTCGCGCTGCGCCGCTCCCTGGACCTGGACGCCGGGTACCTCAGCCGGATGCTCACCCGGTTCGAGAGCGACGGCCTGGTCGAGCGCGAACGGTCCGCAGGGGACGCCCGCCGCCAGGTGGTCCGGCTGACCGACCGCGGGCGGGAGGTGTTCGCCCTGCTGGACGAGCGGTCCGCCGCCCAGATCAGGGCCATGCTCGACGGCCTCACCCCCGCCGACCGCGACAACCTGGTCGCCGCGATGCGGACCGTCCGCACTCTCCTGGCAGCCCCGGCCTCGTACGGCGCCGGAACGTCCGACGCGTCCGGGAGCGGCAACGGGTCCGAGACGGCCGAGGCCGGAGCGTCCCAAGCCGGGGTGTCCGGAGAGGGCGGGAAGGTGGTGTTGCGCCCGCTGGGACCCGGTGACCTGGGGTGGGTCGTGCAGCGGAACGGCGAGCTCTACGCGTCCGAATGCGGCTGGGACCGGACCTACGAGGCGCTCGTCGCGCGCGTCGTCGCCGACTACGTGGAGCGGCACGACCCCGAACGCGACAACGCCTGGATCGCCGAACTGGACGGACGCCGCGTCGGCAGCATCTTCTGCGTCCACCGGGACGCCACGACCGCGCAGCTCAGGCTGCTGATCGTCGAGCCCGGCACGCGCGGCGCCGGAGTCGGCGGCAGGCTCGTGGACGAGTGCGTCCGCTTCGCCACCGATGCCGGATATGAGCGCATGGTGCTCTGGACGACCGCCCTCCAGCAGCCCGCCCGCCGCATCTACGCCCGCGCGGGTTTCGAGCTGGTGGACCGGGAGCCGCCGTCCGAGCGCTTCGGCGACACCGTGCACGGGGAGACCTGGGAACTCAGCCTGAAGTAAGCCGACGCCGCAGGCACCCCGCCCAAGAGCCGGACCGACGGCACTGGTGTTCCGGTCTGGGGCAGGGCCGGTGGCGCAGGCGTCCCGGTCTGGAGCAGAGCCGACGGCGCGGGTGTTCTGGTCTGGAGCGCGGTGCATGCGCGCCGGTGTGGCGCGGGGGGATGGTCCTCGTCTGGACACGTACTAGCTACAGCCTGTCTCGAAGCGGCCTCGGCCACGCGCGCGAACGCGTGACCTGCACGGTGATACTAGCTACAGCCTGTCTCGAAGCGGCCTCGGCCACGCGCGCGAACGCGTGACCTGCACGGTGAAGCGAAGCCGGAGGCGAGCGGAGCCGGGCAGATCGCGAAGCGATGCCGCGTTCGCCCAGGCACGGTCACGTAGCGAGCCGCCAGGCGAGCGGAGTGGGCCGGGACTGCGATCAACACAGCCGGGCCGGCGGCGGTGCCCAACGCCGCCGCCGACCCGGCGGTGGGGGGACGTCGGTGCCGCGGGGGCGTACGGCGCCGGCGTCCTGTGGCCGTCGGACCCGGTGGCGTGGACCGCCGGGTCCGACGTGGCCCCGGCGCCGCGGG
>NZ_QURH01000325.1 GCF_003428695.1 Actinomadura logoneensis | reverse complement strand
CCGCGTCCCCGCGCGGCACCGACCGGCGGCTGGACGCGGCGGCCGGGCACCGGCGCACCAACGTGGAGCGGCGCGCCGAGCTGGAGGAGAAGCGCGCCGCCCGCCGCGCGGGCCACACCGACGAGGACTGACCCCCGGCCCCGCGCGGGCCGCCCCCCAGGAGGACTGGTGACCATCCGAAAGGCGATCGGCGACGCCCGGCGGATCGTGGTGAAGGCGGGGTCGTCCTCGCTGACGACCCCGCAGGGCACGATCGACGCCGACCGGATCGACGCGCTGGTGGACGTGCTGGCCGCGCGCCGCGCCGCCGGAACCGAGATCGTGTTCGTGTCGTCCGGCGCGATCGCCGCCGGGCTCGGCCCGCTCGGGCTGGCCCGCCGGCCGCGCGACCTGGCCACCCAGCAGGCCGCCGCGTCCGTCGGGCAGGGCCTGCTGGTCGCCCGGTACACCGCGTCGTTCGCCCGGTACGGCCTGACCGTCGGGCAGGTGCTGCTGACGCCGGACGACATGATGCGCCGCTCGCACCACCGCAACGCGCAGCGCGCCGTGGGCCAGCTCCTGGCGCTCGGCATCGTCCCGGTGGTGAACGAGAACGACACGGTCGCGACGGACGAGATCCGGTTCGGCGACAACGACCGGCTCGCGGCGCTCGTCGCCCATCTGACCAGGGCGGACGCCCTCGTCCTGCTCTCCGACGTGGACGCCCTGTACACCGGTGACCCCTCGCGTCCGGGCGCGCGCCGGATCGACGAGGTCCGGTCGGCCGCCGACCTGGCCGAGGTCGAGCTCGGCGGATCGGGACGCGTCGGGACGGGCGGCATGGTCACCAAGGTCGAGGCGGCGCGGATCGCGGGCGTCCCGGTCGTGCTGACCGACGCCGCGCGCGCGTCCGCCGCCCTCGCGGGGGAGCCGGTCGGCACCTACTTCCATCCGGGCGACGCGCCGCGGATGTCGTCGCGGAACCTGTGGCTCGCGCACGCCACCACCGGGCAGGGCCGGGTCCTGCTCGACGCCGGGGCGGTCGAGGCGATCGTGCAGCGCCGCAAGTCGCTGCTGCCCGCCGGGGTCACCGGCGTGCAGGGCGAGTTCGCCGCCGGCGACCCCGTGGACCTGGTCGGCGCGGACGGCCGGGTCGTCGCGCGCGGCCTGGTGAACTACGACGCGACCGAGATCCCCGAGCTGATGGGCCGCTCGACCCGCTGGCTGGCGCGCGAGCTGGGCCCGGAGTACGAACGCGAGGTCATCCACCGCGACCACCTGGTCGTCCTCGCCTGAACCACCCTTGACGTCCCGAGCACGGTCGATGGCGCCCGTCCGAACCGCGGAAACCAGGAAAGGGGTTCGCCGATGAGCGAGCCGAGCAACGAAGAGCGGGAAGCGTTCCTGCGCGTGGCCGAGTCGGGCCGGGCGGCGTCGGCGGAGCTCGCGCCGCTGCCGCGCGCGGTCAAGGACGCGGCGCTGCACGCGGTCGCGGACGCGCTGACCGCGCGCGCCGAGGAGATCGTCAAGGCGAACGCGGCCGACGTCGCTCGCGCGCGCGAGGCGGGCACGTCCGAGGCGATGGTGGACCGGCTCGCGCTGAGCCGCGAGCGGGTCGGGGCGATCGCCGCGGCCGTCCGCCAGGTCGCCGCGCTGCCGGACCCGGTCGGCGAGACCGTGCGCGGCTACGTGCTGCCGAACGGCCTGTCGGTGCAGCAGGTCCGCGTTCCGCTCGGCGTCGTCGGGATCATCTACGAGGGCCGTCCGAACGTCACCGTGGACGCGGCGGCGCTGTGCCTGAAGAGCGGCAACGTGGCGCTGCTGCGCGGGTCGTCGTCGGCGTTCGCGTCGAACACCGCGCTGGTCGCGATCATGCGGGACGCGCTGGCCGGCACCGGGGTCCCGGAGGACGCCGTCCAGCTCGTGCCGGGCACCTCGCGCGAGTCGGTGAAGCACCTGATGCGGGCGCGCGGCCTGGTGGACGTGCTGATCCCGCGCGGCGGCGCGTCGCTGATCGACTCGGTCGTGCGGGAGTCGACCGTCCCGGTGATCGAGACCGGCGTCGGCAACTGCTCGGTCTACGTGGACGAGCACGCCGACCTGGACATGGCGCTGTCCATCCTGGTGAACGCCAAGACGCAGCGTCCGTCGGTGTGCAACGCGGCCGAGACGGTCCTGGTCCACGCGAACGTCGCGGACCGGTTCCTGCCGCGCGCGCTCGCGGCGCTGCGGGAGAAGGGCGTGACCGTCCACGGCGACGCGCTCGTCCGCGCCTACTCGCCGGACGTCGTCGCCGCGACCGAGGACGACTGGTACGCCGAGTACCTGTCGCTCGACATCGCCGCCCGGGTCGTCCCGTCGCTGGACGAGGCCGTCGCGCACATCCGCCGGTTCGGGTCCGGGCACACCGAGGCGATCGTCACCGGCTCGCAGTCCGCCGCGCGCCGGTTCGTCGCGCTGGTCGACTCGGCCGCGGTGATGGTGAACGCCTCGACCCGGTTCACCGACGGCGAGGAGTTCGGGTTCGGCGCGGAGATCGGCATCTCCACCCAGAAGCTGCACGCGCGCGGCCCGATGGGGCTGCCGGAGCTGACGTCCACCAAGTACGTCGTCACAGGTGAGGGCCACACCCGCGGCTGACCTGAGCCGTCTCGCGGCCGCCTCCGGACCGTTTCGCGGCCGCGCCTCGAAGCTCGTGCGGCCGAGCCGTCCGCGGAACGCCGCGTCCCCGATCGGGGGCGCGGCGTTCCGCTTTTGCGGGAGATGTGACAGTTTGACCCTTGATGTAACTGTGCAAGGTGTGGTCTGATTCACTCTCGTGAATCGTGCTTCGTCCCGGTCGGCGGGCGTGTCCCGCCGCAGCGTCCTGCTGGGAGCGGGGGCCGCGGGTCTCGCGGTCTCCGGCCTGGCCGCCTTCCCCGCCCGTCCCGGCTTCGCCGCGCCCCCGCTCCGCGGCTCCGCCGCAGGGACGACCCTGGACCGGACGCTGGTCCTCGGTCGTCCCGGGACGGGCGGCTACCGGAAGATCACCGCGGGTCCCGGGGAACCCCACGTCCTGCGCCGCGACCTCGGTGGGACCGCGAGCGCCCGGCGCGCCGCCGCCCGGCGCGGGCTGCTGGCGTTCGGCCAGCTCACCGACGTGCACATCGTGGACGCGCAGTCCCCGGGCCGGGTCGAGTTCCTGGACCGGATCAAGGACATGGTGGGCGGGATCCCGACCGAGGGCGCCTACCGCCCGCAGGAGATCCTCACCACGCACGTCGCCGAGGCGATGGTCCGCGCGATGAACCGGGTCGGGCGCGGCCCGGCGACCGGCCTCGGCCTCGCGTTCACCATCAACACCGGCGACGCCGCCGACAACACGCAGTACAACGAACTGCGCTGGATCATCGACCTGCTCGACGGCCGCCCCATCACCCCCGACTCCGGCGACCCGCGCCGCTACGAGGGCGTGATGGACGGCGTCGGGTACAGCGCGGCCTACTGGCACCCGGACGGCCCGCCGCCCGGCCACGCCACCGACCAGGCGATCGCCAAGTACGGCTTCCCGCGCGTCCCCGGCCTGCTCGACGCTGCCCGCGCGCCGTTCAAGGCCACCGGGTTGCGCACCCCGTGGCTCGCCGCGTTCGGCAACCACGACGGCCTCATGCAGGGCAACCTGCCGCCGAACCCGCTGCTCGCGGCCCTCGCGACCGGCGGCACGAAGATCGTCGCGCCGGCCGACGCCGCCCAGGCCGACCGGCTGGCGCGCGTCCTGCGGACCGGCGACGCGCGCGAGTTCGCGCGGCTCGCCGGGCAGTCCGACGGCGGCCTGTTCCGGCAGGTCACGGCCGATCCGCGGCGACGCGTCCTGTCGCGGGCCGAGGTCGTCCGCGAGCACTTCAACACCTCGTCCGCGCTGCGCGGGCACGGCTTCACCGTCGAGAACCTGCTCAAGGGCACCGCCTACTACGGCTTCGACCAGGGCGTCGTCCGGGGGCTCGTCCTGGACACCGTCAACCCGAACGGCTACTCCGAGGGCTCGCTCGACAAGGCCCAGTTCGCCTGGCTGGAGGCGCAGCTCAAGGCCGGCAGCCGGACGTACTACGACACCGCGGGCAAGAAGGTCACGCACAACGTCAAGGACCGGCTGTTCGTGCTGTTCAGCCACCACACGATCGCGTCGCTGAAGAACTCCCTCGGCGGCGGGCGCGTGCTGGGCGACGAGGTCAAGGCGCTGCTGCTGCGCTTCCCGAACGTCATCCTCTGGGTGAACGGCCACACGCACGTCAACCAGGTCACCCCGCACCCGCGCACGGGCGGCGGCGGCTTCTGGGAGGTCAACACGGCCGCCCACATCGACTACCCGCAGCAGAGCCGCGTCCTGGAGATCGCCGACAACCGCGACGGCACCCTGTCGGTCTTCGCCACCGTGCTGGACTCGGCGGGCCCGGAGACGTACCGGAGCCTGGGCGACCCGGTCTCGCTGGCCTCCCTGTCGCGCGAGCTGTCCGGCAACGACTGGCAGGACGACCCGCAGCACCGGCGCGGCAAGGTCGAGGACCGCAACGTCGAACTCCTGGTCCCCGCGCCCTTCTGACCGCCCCCGCCCTGCGCTGCCTCGCGCCGCTGCGCACTGCTCCGGCCGACCCCGAGGACCCTGGGTAGCCGAACACGGCCGCCCGGGGTCCTTGTCACACCGCGTGTTCGCTTCCATCCTGGGCGTGGCCGGCTGTCCCACCCGTCACGGAAGGCGGACCATGCCCCACCTGCGACAACGACTCGCCTGGCTGCTCGCGGGCGTCATCCTGCCCTTCGCGCCGCCCGCCGCCCCGACGGCGTCCGCCGGGTTCGCCGGCTTCGTCCCCGAGCCGGCCGGTCCCGCTCCGGACGGTTCGCCGGGCGCCTCCGCGTCGGCGCACACGGTCGTCCATCCGCTGGGGCCTACGGCGTGGTGCTCGGCCGCCGACTTCGACGGCGACGCGCGCCTCGGCCCGGCCGTCCTGCCCGACCGGGGCATCGTGGGAAGGGAACTGCGCGGCTACCGGCGCCTGGGCGGCATGTCCGAGTCCGCCTTCCTGTCGAAGTTCTGGAACTCGATGTCCAACGGGTGGCGCTACCCGCCCGCCGACGGCTTCCTCCGCGACCGGTACGGCAGGCCGAAGAGGCACGTCCTGCGGCTGCGCGTGAACCTGCGCGTCGACCGGTACGGCAGCGAGTACGGCGGATTCCTCGCACCGTTCGGCGAACTCTACGCGCGGCGCTCCATCCCACCGCAGGACCTGGACGACAGCCAGAACCCGGCCGGCTGCAACTGGCACGCCTACCGCGTCCTGCGCCCCTTCAAGGTGCAGGCCGGGCCGATCGCGCCCGCCTTCGCGCAGCCCGGCCACGGCACCCAGTACGTGCTGGACGGCGCCCTCGTCCCCGGCGGCCCGATCCGCCTGACCGTCCTCTGGCTGGTGGACAACGGCTACCTCGCCCGGCTGAACTGACCCGGACTCCACCGCCGGGCGGATGTCCTGAGTGCGGCGGGGCGTCCGTCGTGGTCAGAGGCCGCGCAGGGTGAGCAGCGTGTAGGCGGCGACGCTGGAGTCGTCGGTGATCTGGCCGCGCAGCACCATCTCGCGGAACTGGGCGCGGGAGAAGAACCCCTGCCGCATGTCCTGCTCCTCCGGTTCGCGCTCGTGCGGCCCCTGCTTCAGATCGGTCGCCACGAACACGTTGAAGCCCTGCGTGGACGACCCCTGCGACGAGTGCAGGAACCCGATGTGCCGCATCGTGCCCGCCCGCAGCCCGGTCTCCTGGACGAGCTCCTCCCGCGCCAGCTCCTCCGGGTCCCCGTCGGCCCGGTTCGGACGCGACCCCTGCGGGAAGTTCCAGGCCCGCCGCCCGATCGGGTAGCGGTACTCCTCGACCAGCACGAACCCGTCGTCCTGCATGGGGATGACCAGCGCGAAGTCCGGCCGGTCCACGACCCCGTAGATCCCGCGCGATCCGTCCGGACGCTCGATCTCGTCCTCCCGGACCAGGATCCAGGGGTTCTCGTACACGACCCGGCTGCTCACCTGCCTGATGCTGCTCATGCCCGCCATCATCCCGAACCCGGTCCCGCGACGGCGCGAAGGCATGGCGCGGCCCGGACCCGTCCCGCCGGCCCGTCCACGCGCCGGGCCTACGATCGCCGGGTGATGATCGACATTCCGGCGGGCGCGGTGACGCTGTCCGACCGGCGGACGCGCCGCCGCTGGACGGTCGAGGTGGACGCCTTCCAACTCGCCGCGCTTCCCGTGACGCAGGAGCTGTACGCCCGGGTCACGGGCGGCCGTCCGAGCGCCGCGTCCGGCGACCGGCTGCCCGTCGAGAACGTCTCCTGGTGGGACGCCGTCCATTTCTGCAACGCCCTGTCCGAGCTCGACGGCCTCCCGCCCGCCTACCGCGTCCACGGCGACGAGGTCGAGTGGGACGCCTCCGCCGCCGGATACCGGCTGCCCACCGAGGCCGAATGGGAGTACGCCTGCCGCGCGGGGACGAGCGGCCCCCACTACGCGCCGCTAAACGACATCGCCTGGTACCGGGAGAACTCCGACGGACGCCCCCACGACGTCGGCACGAAGCTCCCCAACGCGTGGGGCCTGCACGACATGCTCGGGAACGTCTGGAACTGGTGCTGGGACTTCTACGACCCGGAGGTGTACGGCACCTACCGCGTCCTGCGCGGCGGCGGATGGTTCGACGAGCACTGGAGCTGCCGCGCCTCCGCCCGCCGCCGCAGCCACCCCACCTACCGCGTGGACGACGTCGGCTTCCGCGTCGCCCGCCGCTCGTCCGCCGGGGGAGCCTGAGCCACGGCCCTGCCATCCGTCGCAGATGTGCCACCCGCCGCGGCGGCGGCGCGGATGGCGAGGTCCCGCAGGTGGTCGGCCAGTTCGGGCGGCGAGTGCACCTCGAAGCGGCAGCCGAGCATCAGCAGCCGGCTCGCCAGCCACGGCACGGTGTCGGCCCGGCCGCGGAACCGGCAGCTGGCCGCGTCGACCGGCGTGACCTCGGCCGGGTCGACGCGCAGCCTCCGGACGGCGTCGGCGGCGGGCATGTGCAGCGTCGCGTCCACCTCGTACGTGGGGGCGATCGAGTACAGCCTGTCCAGGACGAACGCCGCCGCGTCCCCGCCCGGGACCTCCCGGTCCGCGCAGCGCTGCCCGGTCCGCGCCGGCTCGGAGACGCGGTCCAGGCGGAACACCCGCCAGTCGGCCCGCGCGTCGTCGTAGGCCACCAGGTACCAGCGCCGCCGCACCGGGACGAGCCGGTGCGGCTCCACCACGCGCCGCTCGCCCCGGAACAGGAGGCGCAGCCGCTCCCCGGCGGCGGCGGCTCCCGCGATCACCGACAGGACGTCCGGATCGACGCTCGGCATGTCCGGTTCGGGCAGCGGGGCGTCCACCACCTCGCCGAGCGCCGACACGCGGTGCCGCAGCCGCGACGGCAGCACCTGCTCCAGCTTCGCCAGCGCCCGGACGGCCGCGGGTCCGATGCCCTCGACGGGCTGGCCGCCGACCGTCCGCAGGCTCACCGCGACGGCGACGGCCTCCTCGTCGTCCAGCAGCAGCGGCGGCATCGCGGTGCCCGCGACCAGCCGGTACCCGCCGTCCGGGCCCATCAGGGTCTCGACCGGGTAGCCCAGCTCGCGCAGCCGCGCGACATCGCGGCGGACGGTCCGGGTCGTCACGTCCAGCCGGTCGGCCAGCTCGGCCGCCGCCCACCGCCGCGGCGTCTGGAGGTGGGACAGCAGCCGGAGCAGACGCGACGAGGTCTCGGTCATACAGCTCCCTTGGATGATCGCCTGTGTAGGAATGATCCTGACCTATACGGTTCGTACCGTCATCCCCATGAGCGATGAGATCCGTCCCTTCCGCATCGACATCCCGCAGGCCGACCTCGACGACCTGCACGACCGCCTCGCGCGGACGCGCTGGGGCGCGTCACTGCCCGGCGACGGCTGGGAGAGGGGAGTGCCGGTCGCGTTCATGCGGGAGCTCGCCGAGTACTGGCGCACCGGGTTCGACTGGCGCGCGCAGGAGGCCCGGTTCAACGGGTTCCCGCAGTTCGTGACGGAGATCGACGGATACGACGTGCACTTCCTGCACGTCCGCTCGGACGACCCGGAAGCCCTTCCCGTGCTCCTCGCCCACGGCTGGCCCAACTCGTTCGTCGAGTTCGCGCGCCTCGTCCGGCCCCTGACCGAACGCGGGTTCCACGTGGTCGTCCCGACCATCCCCGGCGTCGGGTTCTCCGCGGCACCGCGCGAGACCGGCTGGGACGCGGCGCGCCTCGCGCGGATGTGGAACGAGCTGATGCGCCGCCTCGGGTACGAGCGGTACGGCGTCGAGGGCGGCGACTTCGGCGCGTACGTCGCGCCCGCGATGGCCGAGGACGCCCCCGAGAACGTCACCGGCGTGTACGTCATCAGCGGCCTCGGCTTCCCCACCGAGAAGGACGTCCCGGACATGCTGCCCGACGAGAAGGCCCAGTACGACCTCATGCAGCGGTGGATGGGCTCCGAGGTCCTCGACCACCACCACGTCAACCGCGTCGCGGCGCGGACCTTCGGCTACGGCTGGGCCGACTCGCCCGTCGCCGCGCTCGCCTGGATGACGCACAAGTTCCAGGACTTCGCCACCGGGTCGTTCGACGCCGTCGACCGGGACCTGTTCCTCGCCAACGTCAGCCTCTACTGGTTCACGCGCTCGTTCGCCACGGCGTCCTGGCCGTACCACGGCGAGCGCGGGGACATGGTCTGGCCGCAGGGGCAGAAGGCCGTGCCGTCCGGCACCTACAGCGGCCCTCCCGGCATCCGGCGGCTCGCCGAACGCACCAACGAGATCGTCCACTGGGGCAAGGGCAACCCTGGCAGCCACCACTTCGTCGCCATGGAGGAACCGGACGCCGTCGCCGCCGACATGCGGCTCTTCTTCGACAAGGTCCGCTAGTCGGGACTCCCGGAAACAGGAACGGCCGCCACGCCGGTGCGTGGCGGCCGTGCGCGAGCCGACGGGTCAGCTCGCCGAGGCTCCGCCGTTGCCGCCGTTGCCGCCGTTGCCGCGCCGTCCGAGGCGGTCGAACAGGCCCCCGGCCGCGTTGGCCGCCGCGTCCGCGATGTCGCGGACCTTCCCGACGAACGGGTCGGCGCTGCTCTCCCACGACTCGCGGTACGACCGGGCCGCGTTCTTGATCTCGTCGCTGATCGAGGCGCTGCCGTCGTCCGCGCGGCGCGCGTAGTCGCCGGCCAGGATCCGCTCGTACTCGCCCGACCGCGCCCACTTGTCGATCTCGGCGAACCGGATCACCGAGTACGGGTGCGTCTGGTTCAGCAGGTTCAGGAACTTCAGGAACCCGTCCCGGACGTCGCCCGCCGCGTCGTACTCGCGCGCCTGCGCGAGGAACGCCTCGGAGTTCATCTCCGCCAGCCGCGTGCCGCCCGCCAGCTTCATCATCACGCGCTTGGCGGCGTCGAGGTCCTGCCCGGCGAGCAGGCCCGCGCGGTCGGCGGACAGCTCCGCCTTCCGGAACCACTCGCGCAGCCCCATGATGATCGCCGCGATCCCGATGTTGCCGAGCGGCAGCCACGCCAGCCGCGCCCCGAGCTGCATCAGGATCATCATCATCGTCTGGTACACCGCGTGCCCGGACAGGATGTGCCCGACCTCGTGCGCGATGACGAACCGCAGCTCCTCGTCGTCGTGCAGGTCGAGCAGCCCGGTCGTCACGACGAGGAACGGGTGGTCGGAGCCGATCGCCATCGCGTTGGCGCGCGGGTCCTGCGTGACGTAGACCTCGGGGACCTCGGGCAGGTCGAGGATGTAGGCGGCGTCGCGGACCATGTGGTGCAGGTTGCGGAACTGGTCCTCGCCCGCGCGGACGGCCCCGCCGAGGAAGGTCAGCCGGATGGCCCGCTCGTTGAACAGCCCCGACATCTTCCGCAGGACGACGTCGAAGCCCGTGAGCGAGCGCAGCGCCACCAGCGCCGAGCGGTCAGCGGGGTGTTCGTAGGCCCGGGAGCTGATCCCGGGAAAGCGCGTGCGTGCCCGGTCGGGTGTGTTGGTCGTCATATCCGGCATGGTATGTCCGACGATCGCGGCAGGCCCGGGGTTCCCGGACGCCGCGTCCGGCACCGGCCCCGAGAAGGTCCGGGAAGGTCCGCGAAGGTCGCTCCTTCGCCTTCCGCCCACCCCCGGGGCTCCCGTCCGGCCCTCTCCCTCTTCCCCTCCGGTTCGCCTGGTCTCCCGACATGCGTTCCGACCGGCGGTGGAGGTCTGGACTTACCGAACGACCGGTCAGTAAAGTCGGGCGCTCCGGGCATGTGACGCGCTTCACTCCGGATGGCCGCACCCGGCCGTCCGGCGGGCGCGCGGACGTCCCCGGACGAGGCGCGCACGACCGGGCGAGGAGACACGGATGTTCGACCCCAAGGCCGAGGCGATGTCCGCCGACGAGCGGGCCGCGCTGCAGCAGGACCGCCTGCGGGGGATGGTCGACCGGCTCCTCGCCGCGGACGGCCCCCAGGGGCGGCGGCTCCGCGAGGCGGGCGTCGCGGGCGGCGCGGACGTCCGCCTGGACGACCTGCCCCGCCTGCCCTTCACCACCAAGCGGCAGCTCTGGGACGCCTATCCGTTCGGCATGGTCGCCGTCCCGCGCGAGCAGGTCGCCGCCGTGCACGGATCGTCCGGCACCAAGGGGCGCCCGACGCTCGTCGCCTACACCCGCGCCGACCTCGACCTGTGGGCCGCCATGTGCGCGCGGTCGCTGGCCTGCGCCGGCGCGGACGCGGCCAGCACCGTCCACAACGCCTACGGCTACGGGCTGTTCACCGGCGGCATGGGCATCCACCAGGGCGCGGTGAAGCTCGGCGCGACCGTCGTCCCCCTGTCCGGCGGCATGACCGAGCGCCAGGTCCGGATGATCGCCGACCTGCGTCCGGACGTCCTGACCTGCACGCCCGCGTACGCGCTGCGGCTCGGCGAGGCCGCCGCCGAGGCGGGCGCGGACGTCTCGTCCCTCAGGGCGGGGGTCTTCGGCGCCGAACCCTGGTCGGAGGAGCTGCGCGCCGCGATCGAGGCCGTCCTGCCGCTCAGGGCGCTCGACATCTACGGCCTCTCCGAGATCATCGGCCCGGGCGTCGCGACCGAGTGCCTGCAGCAGGACGGCCTGCACGTCAACGAGGACCACTTCCTCGTCGAGGCCGTCGATCCGGCGACCGGCGAGCCCGTCCCGGACGGCGCGCCCGGCGAACTCGTCTTCACCACGCCGACCAAGCAGGCCCTGCCGCTCGTGCGGTACCGGACCGGAGACATCGCGTCCCTCACCCGCGGCGACTGCGCCTGCGGGCGGACGCTCGTCCGGATGAGCAAGGTCATGGGCCGCGCGGACGACATGCTCGTCGTCCGCGGCGTGAACGTGTACCCGAGCGAGATCGAGCGGGTCCTGCTCGGCTCCGGCCTGGTCGGCCCGCACTACCAGATCGTCGTGGACCGCCGCGTCGAGGCGGCCGTCCGCCTGATCGTCGCCTGCGAGGCCGCGTCCGCGGGCCGGCCGGGCGGCGACCGGTCGGCCGAGCTCGTCCGCCTGCTGCGCGCCGACCTCGGCCTGCACGCGGAGGTCGCCCTGCTGCCCGCCGGGGGCGTCCCGCGGGTCGAGGTCGGCAAGGCCGTCCGGGTCGTCCACTGGACGGAGGGCGCCGCGCCCCTTCCCGGCCTGACCTGACCCGCCTCCGGGTGAGGCCGCCGACCCGGCGGCGCGGCACTCACCGGCGCTGGCTATTCTCGTCGGCATGACGCAAAAGCGGCGTTTGGGGATCATGGGCGGCACGTTCGACCCGATCCACCACGGGCACCTGGTGGCCGCCAGCGAGGTGGCGCACTTCTTCGCGCTGGACGAAGTGATCTTCGTGCCCACCGGGATCTCGTCGCACAAGCCCGAGCAGCGGATCACCCCCGCCGAGGACCGCTACCTCATGGCCGTGATCGCCACGGCGTCCAACCCCCGGTTCTCGGTCAGCCGCATCGACATCGACCGGTCCGGCCCCACCTACACGGTGGACACCCTCCGCGACATGCACGCGCTGCACGGCGACGACAACGAGTTCTTCTTCATCACCGGCGCGGACGCGCTGGCCAGGATGCTCGACTGGCACGACACCGAGGAGCTGTTCGAGCTGGCCCACTTCGTCGGGGTCACCCGGCCGGGCCACCGGCTCACCGACCCGGGCCTGCCCGACGGCCGGGTCAGCCTGATGGAGGTCCCGGCGCTGGCGATCTCCTCCACCGAGTGCCGCGACCGCGTCCACGCGGGCGAGCCGATCTGGTACCTCGTCCCGGACGGGATCGTCCAGTACATCAACAAGCGCGCCCTCTACCACCACTGAGCCGCGCCACCCCGAACGCAAGGCCTCTCCGCCCTCGCACGCCCACCCCGTACCCGGAGGCGGCAGGTAAAGCGGTAGCGGGCGCCCCATACCCTGGAAGGCGACAGACCGCCGCGGCCGTTCCGGGCCGCGGCGCGATACCGCGACGCCGGGGGACCCGGCCCGCCTCCCGTGAGAGGCTGAGGCCGGAGACCACCCCCACAGGGAGGATCACGAGCGCACCGTGACCGCATCCGACAGGGCCGCCAAGCTGGTCCGGATCGCCGCCGAGGCGGCGGGCGACAAGCTGGCCGACGAAATCATCGCCTACGACGTGAGCGAGCAGCTCGTCATCACCGACGCGTTCGTGCTCTGCTCCGCCGCCAACGACCGGCAGGTCCGCTCGATCGTGGACGAGGTGGAGAAGCGCCTGCGCGAGGAGGCCGGGGCCAAGCCCGTCCGCCGCGAGGGCGAGCGCGAGGGCCGCTGGGTCCTGCTCGACTACGCCGACGTGATCGTGCACGTCCAGCACGAGGAGGAGCGGACCTTCTACGCCCTGGAGCGGCTGTGGAAGGACTGCCCGACCATCGAGCTCCCCGAGGACGTCAACGCGCACATGGCGCAGCGCGGCCGGTCGGCGGTCAGCGGTGAGTGACGTCCCCCGCGCGGGGGACGGCGCGTCCGCGGCCCCCCGGGAGCCCGGACACCGCCGCCTGCTGCTGTGGCGGCACGGCCGGACCGCCTGGAACGTGGAGAACCGCTTCCAGGGCAGGACCGACATCCCCCTGGACGAGACGGGCGTGGCCCAGGCGCGGCGGGCGGCCCGGCTGCTCGCCGCCCTGCGGCCCACCGCGATCGTGTCGTCCACCCTCGTGCGGGCGCGCGACACCGCGCAGAGCCTCGCCGACCTGACCGGCCTGCCGGTCGGGTACGACCCGGAGCTGGTGGAGCGCGACGGCGGCGAGTGGGAGGGCCTGAACGCCCGCGAGATCCGCGAGCGCTACCCGGAGGAGCGCGCCCGCTGGGAGCCGCCGGGCGGCGAGACCGGCCCGCAGGTCGCCAAGCGCGTCGGCACGGCGCTGGAGCGGCACGCCGCCGCCCTCGACCCGGACGGCGTCCTGGTCGTCGCCTCGCACGGCGCGGCGCTGCGGCTCGGCATCGCGCACATGCTCGGCCTCCCCGAGGAGACCTGGGACCGGCTCGGCGGCCTGTCCAACTGCTGCTGGTCGGTGCTCACCGAGATGCGCGACGGCGGCTGGCGGCTGGCGGAGCACAACGCGGGCACCCTCCCGGAGCCCGTGCTCGGCGACGACCGGGCCTGACGGCGCGCACGCCGCACATCCCCGGCACGCAGCCTCGGCACACTCACGCACTCCCGCGGCCCCGGGCGTCCGCCCCGGCCTCGGCGCGCGGGTATCCGGTGCCCGGCCCGGGCGGGTGCCGGAGCCGTATTCGATTCGTCTGAACGCCGCCGGTCCTATATGCTGGCGGAGCGCTGCGGGGATGAACGTCCATCGCAGTCGCACGGGGCTATGGCGCAGTTGGTAGCGCGCCTCCATGGCATGGAGGAGGTCTGGGGTTCGAATCCCCATAGCTCCACAGCAGGGCGAGAGGGCGGTGAGCGAAGGCTCACCGCCCTCTCGCGCGTTCCGGCCCTTTCCGCCGTTGCGTCCGGCCCTTTCGGCGATCCCGCGCCCCCCGCGCGGCCGTCCGCCGACGATCAGTTTCAAAACGGACACTGTGCCCCGTAAGTGGCGAGAACACCCCAGGGGTGATGGTTTCCTTGACGACCATGGGACGACACCGCAGGGGAGCGCGGCGCGAGGTCACCGTCGCCGACCTGATCGACGCGTTGCGCCGGTACCCGGCCGACATGGAGGTGCGGCTCGCCACGCAGCCGCGGATGCCCCTGGAGCACACCGTCGGCGGTGTCGCGGAGGCCGACGGGATGGTCTGGATCGGCGAGCTCCGCCAGGAGGGCTACGCCCCCGACGAGGTCTCCGAACGCCTCGGCTGGCGCTGACCCGCCACCGCCCCGGCCCACCGCCCTTCCGCGGGTGCCGCCCGGCCCGCCTGATCTCGTTCGGGCCGGCTCGCCGCCCCCGCGCGTCCGCCCCGAACCCGGTTTCGGGATGGTCCGAAGCGGTCCCGGAATGCATTAAGCTTTTCCCTGCGGGTCGGCGCGGAGGCAGTCCGACACAGACCCGATGCGGGGCTATGGCGCAGTTGGTAGCGCGCCTCCATGGCATGGAGGAGGTCTGGGGTTCGAATCCCCATAGCTCCACAATGACGAGGGGCCGGTGGTGACACCGGCCCCTCTCGCTTTTCCCGTCCCGTTCAGTAGCGCAGGACGGCCCCGACGCCCAGTTCCGCCTGCGGGGTGACCGCCGGAAGGATCGTCAGGTCGCCGTCGGTGGCCGCGACCGCCCGGATGAGGGCGGCGTCGGCGCGCTCCTCGGCCGGCTCGTCCACGCCCAGCTCGCGGAGCCGGTCCGGGGACGCCGCGATCTCGTGCGGGCGCGGCCCGACCCACAACCGGGTCGGCGCGGCCGGGTCCTCGTCCAGCAGCAGCGACTCGACGCGTCCGCCGAACGCCGCCTCCGCGGTGCCGGGCAGGCCGGTCACGGCGCGCCGCCCGGCCGCCAGCTCCCGCTCGAACCGCTCGGCGACCCGCATGATCCGTTCGGCGCGCTTCAGCTCCAGGATCCGCTCGACCTCCTCGTCCATCGCGGGCCCGTCCGGGCCGCGGTCGGTCTCGACGGCGTGCGGGAGCAGGTTCTCGCCCAGCTCCTCCATCAGGGCCGAGCGGGCCTGCGGGTCGCCGGCGAGGATGACCAGCTCGGCCCCGCAGCGCCGCGCCGAGGCCGCCACCTGGCGGCCGACCTTGCGCGCGTTGGCCTTCCACGCCTCCTCCGCGGCGCGCTGGTACCGGGACTGGTTCCAGTCGCCGCCCTTGGGCTTGTGGATGGGGTACTCCTCGTCGCCGGGCACGTCGATGACCTGCGGCGGAGCGTCGGACCCGCCGTCCGGCCCGGTCTCGGGCCGCACGCAGGTGATCGTGCCGCCGCGCCGGTCCACGGTCACCACGAGGTACGGGAACCGCTCGCCCAGCTCGGCCAGCAGCGGCAGGACGTGCGGGAGCGGCGCGCAGCGGGCGTGCTCGGCGCGCGGCGGACGGTCCATCCGGCGGAGGTACCCGACCTTCCCGTCCGCGGCGAACGCGACCAGCCCCTCCGAGCGGCGGTCGCGCAGGTCCTCCTCGACGACGGCCTCCAGCGCGCGCAGGTCGGCCTCGGGCGCGCCCTGCGCGGCGAGCTCGCCGCGCCGAGCCCGCCAGCGCAGCTCCGCGGCCTTGGCGGCGTCCTCGGTGGTGCGGGTCAGGTCCAGGTAGAGGGACGAGAACGGACCGGATCCGGCGTACAGCGGTTTGAGGAAAGTCAGATCCATGTGCCCGCCCTACCCGTGCCGTGCACCTCAAACGTCTTTGCGGACACCGATGATCGGGGTATTGCGGGTAGGGGACAATGCACACATGACAGGCGTGCGTATCGGCATCCTGGGGCCGCTCGAGGTCCGGGACGGGACGGGCCGTCCCGTGGAGATCAGCGGACCCCGGCTGCGCGCGCTGCTCGTCCGGCTGGCGCTGGAACCGGGCCGCCCGGTGTCGGCGGCCCGCCTCCTGGACGACCTGTGGGACGACGACCCGCCCGGCGGCAACGCGCTGCAGGCCCTGGTGTCCCGGCTGCGCGCGGCGACCGGCCGGGACGTGATCGGGCACGGCCCGGCCGGCTACCGCCTCGCGCTGGACCCGTCCGCCGTGGACGCCGTCGCCTTCGAGCGCGCCGTCGCCGCCGCCCGGGCTCTGCCCGACCC
>NZ_QURH01000338.1 GCF_003428695.1 Actinomadura logoneensis | reverse complement strand
GGGCGCCGCCGACGCCCGCCGGGGCCGCGGCGCGCGCGCCGGGCGTCCCGCCGACGATCAGCGGGATGTCCTTCCTGGCCGCGTCCCCGTACCCGTCCTTCAGCAGCCGGGTGACGTTGAACAGCGCGGGATCGACCCGGCCCGCCATCACCAGCGGGGCGGCGTCGGCCGGGACGACCGACAGCTCCCCCGCGCGCGCCGTCCGGAGGAAGGCGATGTCCTTCCGTCCCGCCCCGGCCTCCGTCCGGACGAGCCGCCTCCCGTCCGCCCCGGTCACCACGTGCACGCGGTCGCCGGTCACCAGCGTCAGGACCTCGTCCCGGCCGCCCGTCGCGGCCGTCGGCCCGGCGAGCGCGGGCGTCGCACCCCCGGGCGCCATCGCGGCCGTCGCCGCCACGACCACCGCGAACGCGGCGGCCCCAGCCCATCGCCTCATCGGCAGGGCTCCTCTCTGATCGTCGTTCACCCCGTAGTGGTGCGGGAGCGGCGGATGTTTCAGGAGAGATCCGGCCGGGGCGGTCCGCGGACCCCGCCAACGCAGGTCGGCACCGGGGTTTCGCGGAGGTGAGGATGCCGTGTGCCGAAGGTCACAGTTTCCGTGGCCCGTCAGGACGCCCCGGAAGGAGATGAGCTGCCCGAAGTGTCGTAGGCCACTGGAATACTCCGGGAACCAGCGGAGTTAATGGTTCGCGAAAGTGTCAGTGACTGCACTATTTTGGCGCGGTCGATCCCCCCGGACCATCCCGTGTCCGTTCATGCCGCCCGTGTGCGCGGGCCCAGACGATTGGAAGAACTCTTGACCGCTCCCGCGTCTCCTCGGACGACGGACGGCCCTCCTGAGGCCGGCGCCTCGAGCGGAGGTCTCGACCGCGGCGTGCTCGCGGTGGCCATGGTCGTCGTCCTGGGCGCGATCATGTCCATCCTGGACGTGACCGTCGTCAACGTCGCACTCCGGCATCTCTCCGAAGACTTCAAGACCGACCTGGCCACGATCCAGTGGGTCGCCACCGGCTACACGCTGGCGCTCGCCACGGTCATCCCGGTCACCGGCTGGGCCGCGTCCCGGTTCGGCACCAAGCGGCTGTACATCATCTCGATCATCCTGTTCGTGGCGGGCTCGGCGCTCGCGGGCACCGCGTGGGACGCCCCGTCCCTGATCGCGTTCCGCGTGCTGCAGGGCCTCGGCGGCGGGATGATCATGCCCGCGGGCATGACGATCCTGACCCAGGCGGCCGGTCCGCAGCGGGTCGGCCAGGTGATGAGCATCGTCGGCATCCCGATGCTGCTCGGTCCGATCCTCGGCCCGATCCTCGGCGGCTACCTCGTCGACGACGTGTCCTGGCGCTGGATCTTCTACATCAACGTGCCGATCGGCGCCGTCGCCGTCGTCCTCGCCGCCCGCATCCTGAAGAAGGACCAGCCCGGCAAGGGCGAGAAGCTCGACTTCCTCGGCCTGGTGCTGCTGTCCCCGGGTCTCGCCGCGCTGATCTACGGCCTGGCGACCGGGGCGGAGAAGAACGACTTCGCCCGCCCGGACGTGCTGGCCACCACGGTCGGCGGCGCCGTCCTGGTGCTGCTGTTCGCCCTGCACGCGCTGAGCAAGCGCAACACCGCCCCGCTGATCGACCTGCGGCTGTTCAAGCGCCGCTCGGTCGCGGCGGCGGCCGGGACGATGGTGCTGTTCGCCTGCGCGTTCTTCGGCGCGATGCTGATCCTGCCGCTGTACTACCAGTCGATCCGGCACCAGAACGCGCTGCACGCCGGTCTGCTGCTGGCCCCGCAGGGCTTCGGCGCGATGATCACCATGCCGGTCGGCGGCAAGCTCACCGACAAGCTCGGCCCGGGCAAGGTCGTCCTGGTGGGCCTGGCCACCGTGGTCATCGGCGTGGCGGCGTTCGCCATGCAGATCACCCCGGACTCCTCGTTCTGGGGTCTCGGCGGCGCGCTGTTCGTGATGGGCATGGGCATGGGCATGACGATGATGCCGACGATGTCCGCCGCGATGCAGACCCTCCAGCACGCCGAGGTGCCGCGGGCGAGCACCGGGCTGAACATCATCCAGCAGGTCGCCGGCTCGATCGGCACCGCGTTCATCGCCGTCCTGCTCGCCACCCAGCTGAAGGACCGCGGGCTCCCCTCGGGCGGCGACCAGGCCCAGCAGGCCGCCGCGTTCGCCAAGCTGCCGCCGGAGACGCTGGCGCAGGTCCCGCACAAGATGGCGGACGCGTTCCAGACCACCTACTGGTGGTCGGCCGCGCTGCTGCTGCTCGCCTTCCTGCCGGCGCTGTTCCTGCCGCGCAGCAAGCCCGAGAACCCGGCCGCGGACGCCCCGATGCCGATGCACTGACGGTCCCGTCACACGGACCCCGGTCAACGGTCCCGGTCACACGACCCGGTCACACGACCCGGCCATACGGACGCCCCGCCGCCCGGCCCCCTCGCAGGGACCGGACGGCGGGGCGTTCCGCGTTTCCGTCCGGTCCGGCCCGGCCTGCCGGCCCAGCCCGGCCCGGACGGCGCGCTCAGCCCAGCTCGGCGGCGAACAGCTCCCGGACGCGGGTCCAGGAGTCCTCGGCGGCGGACTTGTCGTACATCTCGCGGCCGGGGAAGAAGAACGCGTGCTTCGCTCCGGGATAGACGACGGACTCGAAGCGCGCTCCGGCGGCGTCAAGCCCCTCCTCGACCCGCCGCCGCTGCTCGGCGTCGATGACGTGGTCGAGTTCGGCCCAGAACAGCAGCACCCTGCCGCCCCCGTCGGCGATCTCCCGCGCGGTGACGTCCAGAAGCGGCTCGGGACGGCTGAGCGCGATCCCGTCGAGCGTCAGCCAGCCGGGGTAGTAGATGGCGGCGGCGTCCAGTCCGAGGCGGCTCGTCCCGAAGAAGGCGACGTGGCCGCCGAGGCTGAAGCCCAGCGCGCCCGCCTTCTCACCACCGTGCGCCTCGTCCCTGGCGTACGAGAGCGCGGCCCGTAGGTCGGCCTCGACCTCCTCCCGCCGAAGCCGCTCGATCATCGCGAACCCCCGCTGCCGGTTCGCGTCGTTCTCCTCCATCCCGGTCGCGCCCTCGGTACCGGAGCGGTGGTAGATGTCGGGCGCGATCGCGACGTACCCCAGTTCCGCGACCTCGCGGACCATGGCGCGCACCTCGCCGGTGAGGCCCCACAGCTCGGACCCGACGAGCACGACGGGACGCGCCGCCGAGTCGTCCGGGCGGGCCAGGTAGACGGTCATCCGGCCGGACTCGCCGACCTCGATCTCGGCCTGTCGTGCGGTGATCTCTCGGGTCATGCGGAGATCATGCTCGCCGCGGACGCTCCGAGGCACGCCGTTCCGCCGTGAGCAGAGCCCGTTACCCGGGCGGTCATGCCCGCGCCTCCCCACGGACGCCGCGCCGTAGCGCGTCACGCCGCGCCGGTGGGCGTGCGCCCCTTCCAGTACTCGTCCTTCAGCAGGCGCTTGTAGAGCTTGCCCGTGGGGTGCCGCGGGAGTTCGTCGCGGAAGTCGACCGAACGCGGGCACTTGTAGTGGGCGAGGCGCTCGCGGCAGTAGGCGATGAGCTCGGCCTCCAGCCCCGGTCCCGCCCGCTCCCGATCGACCGGCTGGACGACCGCCTTGACGGCCTCCCCCATCTCCTCGTCCGGGACGCCGATGACGGCGACGTCCGCGACGTCCGGATGGAGGGCGAGGACGTTCTCCGCCTCCTGCGGATAGATGTTCACGCCGCCACTGATGATCATGTGGGAGCGCCGGTCGGTGAGGTAGAGGAACCCGTCCCCGTCCACGTGGCCGACGTCGCCCAGGGTCGTCCACCCGTGGCCCCACGGGTCGCGGGACGCGGCGGTCTCGACCGGATCGCCGTGGTACTCGAACGAGCCGCCGTCACCGAAGTACAGCGTGCCGTCCCGGCCGGACGGCAGTTCGTTGCCCTCCTCGTCGCACACGTGCACCGTGCCGAGGAGCGGACGGCCGACGGTGCCCCTGTGCGCCAGCCAGTCCGCCGGGCTCGCGTAGACGAAGCAGTTGCCCTCCGTGGCCGCGTAGTACTCGTGGACGATCGGGCCCCACCAGTCGAGCATCCGCTCCTTGACCTGCACCGGGCAGGGCGCGGCGGCGTGGACGGCGCACCGCAGCGACGACAGGTCGTAGCGCGCGCGGACGTCCTCGGGCAGTTTGAGCATCCGGATGAACATGGTCGGCACCCACTGGGCGTGCGTGACGCCGTACCGTTCGATCGCGGCGAGGGCCGCCTCCGGATCGAACCTCTCCATCACCACGACCGTCGAACCGCAGCGGTGGAAGTTGAGGCTGTAGCGCAGCGGGGCCGCGTGGTACAGCGGCGCGGGTGACAGGTAGACCGAGTCGGCGTCCGGCTGGAACAGCAGTGTGATCAGCCGGTACAGCCCCGAGGGCGTCCCGGCCGGAGCGAGCGGGAGCGGCGGCTTCACCCCCTTGGGACGTCCGGTCGTGCCGGAGGAGTAGAGCATGTCCGCGCCCTCGAGCTCCTCGGGCAGCGGCGTCGGCGGATGCGCGGCGACGCGTTCCTCATAGGAGTCGAAGCCGGGCGCGGTGCCGTCCAGCATCAGCCTGACCGTGACATGCGGGACGGGTTCGGGCGGGACGGCGGCGGCGCGGTCGGCGAGCGCGGCGCTGGTGATGAACGCCTTCGCCTCGCAGTTGCCGACGATGTAGGCCAGCTCGTCGGGCTGGAGCCGGGAGCTGACGGCGGTGTAGTAGAGGCCGGAGCGCTGCGCGGCCCACGCGACCGCGAGGAACAGCGGATGGTTCTCCAGCATGAAGGCGATGTGGTCGCCGGGACGCAGTCCGGCGGCGGCGAGCAGCCGCGCCAGGCGGTTGGACTCCTCGTCCAGTTGCCGGAAGGTGAGGACCCGGCCGGAACCCGCCATGATCACGGCGGGCTTGTCGGGCGTCTGCGCGGCGATCTGCCCCAGGTGCATGCCATCGGACGGTACCCGTCCCGCATCCCGGATGGAATGCGATTCGGTATCCCCGCTGCCGGTCCGTTGAGCACGGGGAAGGGGCGAACGCCGGACCAGTCGCGGCAGGTGGCTGAAGAGAGGCGGCAGCGCGGCCTGTGAAGGCGTCGGTGGGACAGCCTGCGGAGAGGGCGGCGGACGGGCCGCCGGGGCTGACGGGCGGTCGGAGAGGGAGACGGCGGGCCGCCGGGTCGTGGCGCGTCGGCGTGCCGCCTGTTTCACGTGGACTGGACGGGCTCGTCCGGCCCGTCGAAGAAGAGGGAGAAAGGAGGAGGAAGAAGAGGGACGAGGGACTGCCGGGATAGGGCCGGTTCCGGACCGGGCGGCGGAACGCGGCCCCGGCGCTCAGACGAGGTGGTCGAAGTCCCCGTCCTTGGCCCCGCCCACGAAAGCCTCCACCTCCGCGCGCGTGTACACGAGGATCGGCCCCTCCGGGTAGCGGGAGTTGCGGACCGCGATGTCCCCCGTCGGCAGCTCCGCCAGTTCCACGCAGTTGCCGTTCGGATTGCTGCGCCGGCTCTTCTGCCAGTCGAGCCGTTCGCGCAAGACGGTCGGCACTGACTCGCCGTCCATCATGAGCCCCCTTGCTGGAATCGTGGCCCGCCCCCGAGGACGGGCCCATCTGCCCCCGCCCCCGGTACCGGACCGGCCCCGAGAGCGACTATACGAAATGCACGTGCATTTGAGTGTGCGTATGGCCTTGCATCCGTGCTTGCATACGGTCTTGCATCTGCACGACGTGAGGAGCAAGATAGCGAACGCTCGCACCCGTCCCGTCCGTACGCCCCTGGGGTTGCCAATGTTCGTTGACCAGGCCGACGACCTCGCGGCTTCCGTCGAGCGGGGCCGGCGGCCCCTGGACCGGCCGTACGCCGCTCCGCGCCCCGGGGCGCCCGACGGCGCCGCCGACGGGGACCGGGTCCCGGTGCCGACACGGCACAGCGATCCGTCCGTGCCGACCGGCTACGCGGGCCTGTGGCCGACTCCGCACGAGGGAAGCCCGCGCACCGCGCGCAAGGTGCTGGCGGCGGACCCCACGGCGCCCCGTACGGCCCGTGCGTTCACCCGCGAGGCACTGGCGGAGTGGGGACTGCCCGGCGACGCCTCCGACGTCCTGACGGCCGTCTCGGAGCTCGTCACCAATGCGCTTCGCCACGGGGTGGAAGCGTCCGGAAACAGCATTAAGTCGCGTCCGATACAGCTGGTGCTGCTCGGTCACCCGCGTCGCCTGGTGGTCACCGTGACCGACCCGGGCGGCAGCGTCCCGGCCCTGGCCCCGTGCGACGACTCCTTCGGCGAGGACGGCCGCGGCCTCATGGTCGTCGCGGGCCTCAGCGACGCGTGGGGATGGGCGCCGCTCACCACGGGCGGCAAGGCGGTCTGGGCCGCGTTCAGCCTCGCGTCCTGACGCTCGGAGCCCGCAGCACTGTCCGGTTTCGGCCCGGTAAGGAAAGAAGGGCGTGTCGCCCGAAATTCGGACGACACGCCCTCAACGGCGTCGTGGGCCTCGGACGCGCGGGGGATCAGGCGCGGACGAGGTCAAGAGCGGGGCCGTCGACCAGGTCAGACGGCCTCGCGCGCGATCGCCGTGGTCGGGGTCGGCTCCTCCAGCGCGGCGAGGAAGTCGCGGGCCCAGCGGTCCACGTCGTGCTCCAGGACGCGTCGCCGCATCGCCCGCATCCGGCGGCTCTGCTCCGCCGGGTCGTCCCGCAGGGCGTCCAGCAGCGCCTTCTTCAACCCGTCGATGTCGTAGGGGTTGACCTGGTAGGCGCGTTTCAGCTCGGCCGCCGCACCCGCGAACTCGCTCAGGACCAGCGCGCCGCCCAGGTCCTCACGGCAGGCCACGTACTCCTTGGCGACCAGGTTCATGCCGTCCCGCAGCGGGGTGACGACCATGACGTCCGCCGCGAGGAAGAGGGCGGCGAGTTCGGCCCGGTCATAGGACGTGTGCAGGTAGTGGACGACCGTCGTGCCCAGTTCGCCGTGCTCGCCGTTGATGTGCCCGACCTGCTGCTCGATCTGGTCGCGGAGCAGCTGGTACTGCTCGACGCGCTCGCGGCTGGGCGTGGCGATCTGGATGAACGCCGCCTCCCCCGGGCGCAGTTCGCCGTCGCGGAACAGCTCCCCGAACGCGTCCAGGCGCTGGGTGATGCCCTTGGTGTAGTCGAGCCGGTCGACGCCGAGCAGCAGCTTGGCGTCCCCGAAGTCCTCGCGGATCTCGGCGGCGCGGCGGCGGACGTCCGGGTCGGCGATGAGCCCGCCCAGCTCGTCGGCGTCCACGGAGATGGGGAAGGCGCGGGCACGAACGGTCCGCCCCTCCCAGAAGACGTCCTGCTTGAACGTGCGGGCGTCCAGCAGGCGCCGGCACAGCCGGACGAAGTTCTGCGCGGCGCCGGGCAGCTGGAAGCCGACCAGGTCCGCGCCGAGCAGCCCCTCGAGGATCTGCCTCCGCCACGGCATCTGCCAGAACAGCTCCAGCGGCGGGAACGGGATGTGCAGGAAGAAGCCGATGCGCAGGTCCGGCCGGAGGCGGCGGAGCAGCGCGGGCACCAGCTGGAGCTGGTAGTCCTGGATCCAGACGACAGCGTCCTTGGCGGCGACCTTGGCGGTCACCTCCGCGAAGCGCTCGTTGACGCGGACGTACGCGTCCCACATCGTCCGGTCGTAGACCGGCGGCGCGACGACGTCGTGATAGAGGGGCCACAGCGTGGCGTTGGAGAATCCTTCGTAGTACAGCCTGATGTCCTCCGCCGATTGATGGACGGGGACGAGCGACATGCCGTCCTCCTCGAACGGCTCGAGCCGCTCGTCGGGCGCTCCGGCCCAGCCGATCCACGTCCCGTGCCGGCGACGCATCAACGGCGCGATGGCGCTGACCAGTCCGCCGGGGCTGCGCCGCCAGGACGGTTCCCCGTCCTCGCCGACGACCCGGTCCACAGGGAGGCGATTGGCCACCACAACGAACTCGCTAGCGCGTGACACCCCACGACCTGCCTTTCCAGTGATCGGTGTGATCACCACTGCTCTACCCGCGAGGGAGCGGGTCACGCGGGCACATGATCACAAGACCGCATCATACGGGTCTCTACCTGGCCATTCTTCGCGCGACACGACACCGGGAACAGGACGGAACACCGATTACGAGAGCGGGCACCGGGCCGCGGCCGTGACCGGGCCCACAGAGGCGGCGAGGAGCGGATGCCCCGGCGGAGCCAACGGCGGGCGCGCCCGAGGCCGGGGCGGCTGCGCTTCCGAGGCCGGGACGGCGGGCGAGGGCATGGAACGGGCCCGGATCCGGCCCCGCCGTCCGGATCCGGGCCCTGAACCGATCGCCGTCGCCGCCGGGCGCCCGCACTCGCCCGGGACGGCGTTCCGGTCGGCTACCGGTCCTCCAAGCGGTCAGACCCCGACGGGCCTGCGCTCGTCGCGGACGGCCTCCCTCTTCAGGGCACCGCCGAGCAGCGCGTCCAGGGACAGCCGTCCCGGACCGGCGAGGGCGACGAGCAGGGACAGGACGCCGAGCACGAGCACGTACTCGTAGCCGCCCTTCTCGGAGAAGAAGCCGTGGTCGGAGTGGGCGAACCAGAGCGCGCCCGCCATGTCTGCGAACAGCAGGAGGCCGACGAGCGGGACCAGGACGCCCACGATGAGGGCGACGCCGCCGGCCAGCTCCACCCAGGTGGCGTAGAAGGCGGCGAGGCTCGGCAGCGGGATGCCCAGGCCGTCGAACATCTTCGTGACGTTGGCGTGCCCGTAGTGGTGGAACTTCTGCCAGCCGTGCGCGATGAACACCACGCCGAGGACGAGGCGGCCGAGCAGCAGCCCGGCGTCGGACAGCGCGGGGAATCTGCGGGACAGGTACACGGGAGCTCCTTCGCGGGGTCGCCCGGACGGGCGTCCGGGCAGCGGTCGTGGCGGACATGCCGGAGAACATGCCGCCCAGGCGTGGCGGGGGGAACACGATCGTTCAAACCTGTACTAACACTCCCGGGGGAATGATTCAAATCTGAACTGAATAGAATCGGATTCATGTTCCGCCCCGACGGCTCCGGCCCCTCCGACCGTTCCGCCTCCGCCGACGCCCCCTCCCCCGAGACGGGCGCGGAGACCCGCGCCGAAACCGCTCCCCAGCCCGAGCCCGAGACCGACGCGGACGGGACGCCGCTCGCGCCGTCCGAACTGCGCGCCTGGAAGGGGTTCCTCGCCGCCTCGCACCTGCTGGAGCAGGAGATCGAGCGGCAACTCAAGGCGGACGGCGAGCTCTCCCACGCCGACTTCGAAATCCTCGTCACGCTCCGCGAGGCGGACGATCGGCGGCTGCGCATGACCGAGCTCGCCCGCCGCGCGATGGTCTCCAAGAGCCGGCTGACCTACCAGGTGACCCAGCTCGAGCAGCGCGGGCTGGTGCGCCGGACGCCCTGCCCCACCGACCGCCGCGCGGTCTGGGCCCAGCTCACGGCCGAGGGCGAGGAGAGGCTCGCCCGGGTGCGTCCGGGGCACCGCGGCGTCGTCCGGCGCCACATGATCGGCTTCCTGTCGCCCGAGGAGCTGGACGTCCTCGGGACGGCGCTCACCCGCGTCGCCGACAACCTGCGCGGCACCGAGCGTTAGGCGCCGCGGGAACGTTCCCTACTGGGCCAGCGGGAGGACCTCGGCGCCCGGTAGCGCGGCCAGCGACTTGCCGGGGACGAGCAGCTTCGATCCCCGCACTCCCCCGCCGATCACGACCTCGGCGGCCTCGGCCACGGCGGCGTCCACCAGGATCGGCCAGTCCGCGGGCAGGCCGACGGGCGTGATGCCGCCGTACTCCATGCCGGTCAGGGCCGTCGCCTCGGCCATCGGCGCGAAGGACGTCTTGCGCGCGCCGAGGTGCTTGCGGACCACGCCGTTCACGTCCACCCGGTCGGTGGCGAGGATCATGCAGGCCGCGTAGCTCACCTCGCCGCCGCGCTTGGCCGCGACGACCACGCAGTTCGCGCTGGCCTCGAGCGTGACGCCCTCGTACCGCTCGCAGAACGCGGCGGTGTCGGCCAGCTCGGGGTCGATCTCGGCGACCTTCGCCCCCTGGACGTCCTGGATGGCCGCCGCGACGGGCTCGGCGAGCAGATCGGGACGCTCCGTGGCCGGGATCCAGTCGAGCTTTTCGGTCATGCCGTTCCTCCGTCGGTCGCGGTCGGTTTCCGTGTTGGACAGCCTGCCAGGAACAGGGGCCGTTCGGACGGTTCTCCGGCGCGTCCGCCGCCGGTGTCCCCGCCGTGTGGCCGCGCCGGTCCCGGGGCGCGGCGCGCAGGTCGCGGTCAGGCGCCGAGATAGCGCAGGACGGCGAGGACACGACGGCTGCAACCGGACGACTCACCCAGGCCGAGCTTCCCGAAGATCGCGTTGGCGTGCTTCTCGACGGCGCTCTGCCACACGTACAGGCGTTCGGCGATCGCCGCGTTCGTCAGGCCCTCCGCCATCGCGGCCAGGACGTCGCGCTCGCGCGGCGTGAGACCGGCGAGCGGGGTCCGCGCCCTCCCGGTCGGCGCCCGCCAGGAGCCGCCGGACGACCTCCGGGTCGAACGCCGCTCCTCCCGCGTGGACGCGGTCGAGGGCGTCCAGGAACTCGTCCACCTGCGCGACGCGGTCCTTCAGCAGGTAGCGACGCCGTTCGCGCTGGAGGTGAGCAGTTCGGCGGCCCAGGTTCATGTCGCCGCGTGCGGCCGTGAACCCCCGCCAGGGGCAGGATCACCTCGCTGGGCAGCGGCGGGAAGAGGTTCTCCAGGGCGATCGCCGGACCGGCTCCCGGCGCACCGAGGCGTTCCATGAGGTCGATGGCCCAGCCGGTGATGCCGCCGCCGTCGGTGGCGGCGGTCGCGGCAACGGTCCATCCCGTCGTGTTCATCGGTGAGAACCCTGGGAACCGGGGTGGCGGGCCACCATGAGGTGCACCGCCCACTCCCCGCAGGGACTCCGCGCCCCGCATCCTGCGGAGAACCACCTCCCGGCCGGGGATCTTTCCGGTCGCCGCGTCTCCTCGGCGTCGGCTGCCGGGTTAAGGACGTAGATGATCAGGGTTTCGGTCATCGCGTCGGCGAGATCGTCATTTCCGCGGCCCTGTGATCGACTTTTCCGATAACACTCTTTCCGATAGCGTCTGCTCGGCTTTGTGAAGTGAATTCATGATCCGACTTCCCCGCAACACGATCATGAAAGGATTCCGCGATGGTCTTGGCCGTGATCGTGATCGCCGGCCTGCTCGCGCTGCTGGCCGCGCTGCGGTCCGCCACGCCCCGCCCGAAACCGGAGGCCGCGGCGGGCGCGGTGGACGGGGCCGCGCTCGACGGGCATCCGGAGTCGCTGACCGCCGAGCTGGAGCCGGCCGCGGAGGAGTACCTGGCCTGGCTCGCCGACCACCACTGGCCCGCCGACGACTACCTGGAGCTGGAGCAGCAGTGGCGGCACGAGCTCGGAATGCTCGACCTCAGCGAGGTCCCGCACTGCCCGAGCTGCCTGCTGCGCCGGGAGGACGTGTGGCCCTGCCCCCGCTGCGGGCGCCTGCTGCACTCGACCTGCGGCCACGGCATGCGCCGCCGCCCGGTCGCCGAGCCGTACCACGCGCTCGGTCTCGGCGCCGACCCCGAGGCGGTGGTGGCCGAGTGGATCTGCACCGGATGCGCCTCGGTGGTCGGTCTGGACGTCGAGAACGACTCCGATCCGCTTTGCTGACGATCAATAGACAAAGGTAAAGAGTTAACCAAGAAGGTCGGTTTCGGACTCTGGTTGACGCGAATTCCCAGTGTCCGAAACCTGGGGCTCGGTTGGTGCCCCGCCGTCCTCCGTGTTCGATTCCCGCACCACGGCCCCCACCTTCACCGGAATGCCGTTCAGCCGCGCCATACCGGCCAGTTTCTCCAGGTCATCCGGGTCGGGTGAGGCGAGGACATTGACGTTCGCCCCGCCGTTCGCGGTCGCGAGACGCCACCCGCCGCCCTCGTGGCCCCAGCCGTGCGGGACGGCCACGACACCGAGCGTGACCTCGTCCGTAATCGCGACGGGGAGCCGGATCGTCCCATGCGCGGACGTGATCTCGCAGAGCGCGCCGTCCGCCAGGCCGTGGCGCTCGGCGTCCCGCGGATGCAGGCGCGCGGTGTGCGTACGGGCGCGCATGAGGGACGGCGTGTTGTGCATCCAGGAGTTGTGTGAGCGTGGTTCGCGGAGGCCGATCAGGCGGAGCGGCAGGTCCGCGGGCGGGGGCGGGGTCGCCCGCAGGCGTGCGATCTCGGCGGCGATCTCGTCCGGGGCGAGATTGACGCGCCGGTCGCGGTGGGTGATGCGGCGGCGAAGCCGTCCGGTCGGCTGATGGTCGGCGAGGACGATCCCGTGCGGGTGTTCGCGGAGTTTCCGGAGGCTCAGCCCGCCCGGCCGCAGGCCGAACAGGTCACCGCGCGGCCCGGAACGCAGCAGCGCGTCCACCATCAGGCGCGGGGACGGCCGCAGGCCGAGCCGGTGCGCGAGCCGCTGCGGCCCGAGCGCGCCGATCCCGAGCCCCATCCGCCGGGCGAGCTCGTCGATCACCTCCCACTCCTGGCGGGCCTCGCCGCGCGGCGGGACGACGGCCTCGGTCCAGGTGACGAAGGGGGTGAGGTGATTCTGGAGGAAGGGCAGCGGGAAGTCCTCGCGTTCGAGGAAGGTCGTCGCGGGCAGCACGTAGTCCGCCTTGCGGCCGGTCTCGCTGACGTAGAGGTCGATGCAGACCAGCAGGTCGAGCTCGTCCAGCGCGGCGTCGAGGGCGGTCGCGCCGGGCACCGACAGCACCGGGTTGCCCGCCGAGACGATCAGCGCGCGCATCCGTCCGGGGCCGGGCGTGGTGATCTCCTCGGCCATGACGCCCGCCGGGAAGGTGCCGAGGACGTCCGGGAAGCCGCCGACGCGCGAGTGCGTGCGCCCGTACGTGCCGAGGCCGGACAGCCTGACGATCTCGTCCACGGGAAGCGGCGACTCGCCGAAGACCGCGCCGCCCGGACGGTCCAGGTTGCCGGTGACGGCGTTGACGGCGTCGATGAGGAAGGCGACGAGCGTGGCGTGCACGCCGAGGCAGGTTCCGGTCCGTCCGTAAACGACGGCACGCGGCGCGGTCGCGAGGTCGTGGGCCAGTCGCCGCACGGTCTCGGGGGCGACGCCGCTGTTCGGCGCCGTCCGTTCGGGTGAGAAGTCGCGGACGAGACCCCGCAGAGTCGCGAGGCCCCGTGCCTGCCGGACGCACGTGTCGAGGTCGGCCAGACCGTCCTCGAAGAGGACGTGGAGCAGGGACAGCAGGAGCCAGGCGTCGCCGTCCGGCGTGATCGGCAGGTGCTCGAAGGCCCGCGCGGTCTCGGTGCGGCGCGGATCTCCGACGACGACGCGTCCGCCCCGCTTGACGATCCCCTTCAGGCTTTCCCGGATGCGCGGAACGCTCACCAGGCTGCCGTGCGACACGAGAGGGTTCGCGCCCAGCATCAGCAGGAAATCGGTCCGGTCGATATCCGGCAGCGGGACGAGGTGCGGCGCGCCATAGAGCAGGGCACTCGCGACGAACCGGCTGTTGGTGTCCTGCGAGCCCGCCGAATACAGGTGCGGGGAGCCGAGCGCGCGCATGAAACCGTTCAGCCACAGCGGATGCGTGTAGGAGAAGGTGGCCGGGTTCCCGAAGTACCAGCCGATCGAGTCGCCGCCGTGCCCGCGCCGCAGGGCGGTCAGCCGCCGCGCGATGTCGCCCAGCGCCTCGTCCCAGGTCACGCGCTCGAACTCACCGTCCGGAGTGCGCCGCAGGGGGTGGACGACCCGGTCCGGATCGTTCTGGACCTCGGTCATCGCGACGCCCTTCGGGCAGGCGAAGCCGCGCGAGAGCGGATGGGCCCGGTCGGCGCGGATAGCGGTCACGGCGCCGTCCTCGACGGTCGCCGTCAGGCCGCAGAGCGGTTCGCAGATACGACAGTAAGTGACTGCTTCTGCCATGGGACCGATTCTGCTCCATGGGTCATTCGGCCGCGTTGTAACGGACCAGGTATTCGGCGAACCGGGCCAGATCGTCGTCCGACCAGTCCTGGAGCCGCTCGATGATCGCCGCGTGCCGACGGCGGACGGCGTCCTCCAGCAGCGCGCTCCCCGCCTCGGTCGGCACGAGCCGCTGACCGCGCCCACGCGCCGGATCGGCGTGCCGCTCGACCAGGCCGAGCCGTTCGAGCGCGGCGACCTGGCGGCTGACCGTGGACTTGTCGAGCAGGAAGTAGTCGGCGAGATCGACCGCGCGGCACCCTCCGGTCTCGGACAGATGGCTGAGCAGGCTGTAGGCGACGAGGCTCAGCTCCGGGTGCGAGCGCCCGGCGACCGCCCGCGCGCGCCGGGCCAGCGCCGTCAGCTCCCAGCGGATCGTTTCCAGCGCCTCGTCCCGGGCGTGTCCACCGTCACGTTCCGTCACCCCATTCATGGTTGTAGAGTACAACTTATCGGAAGTTGTACTTTGCAACTCACTCGAACGGGAGGACCATGACGAGCTCGGTCGACACGCGCGCCACGCTGCGCCACCTCTTCGGCCACCTGCTGGTCCCGCTGATCATGTGCGTCGGCATGGGCCTCGCCTACCTGGGCGCGTTCCACCAGCCGGAGCCGCACGAGCTCCGCGTCGCGGTCGTCGGAAGCGGCCCCCAGACGCAGGTCCTCGCGCAGTCCCTGAAGGACAGGGCAGGCGACGCCCTCGACGTCCGGACCGTCCCGGCCCGCGACACCGCGGTCGCCCAGCTCAAGGACCAGAAGATCTTCGGCGCGTACGTCCCCGGCTCCCCCGAGCTCCTGGTGGCCTCGGCGGGCTCCGACACCACCGCGACCGTCGTCCAGAAGGTGTTCACGGACGTCGCGTCCGCGCAGCACGCCCCGCTCAAGGTCACCGACGTCGCCCCTCCGGCCAAGGGCGACCCCACCGCGCAGGGCCTGTTCTTCCTGCTCGTCGCGCTGAGCATCGGCTCCTACACCTCGGTCGCCGCGATCGGCGGCGCGGGCGCGCCCCTCCGCATGCGCCTGCGCGCCCTGATCGCCGTCGGGACGGGCGTGGTCGTCAGCGCCATCGGCACCCTGCTCGCGGGGCCCGTCTTCCATCTCGTCGACCACGACCTGCCCGCGCTGTTCGGGATGGCCGTCCTGTACACGACCGGCATCCTGCTGATCGGCGTCGGCCTGCACACCTTCCTCAAGCGCTTCACGATGCTGGCGATGATGGTCCTGTTCGTGATGCTGAACTTCACCACCGCCGGCGGCGTCTTCCGTCCCGAACTGCAGAACGGCTTCTTCGCCTCCCTGCACTCCTTCTGGACGGGCGCGGGCTTCGTCGAGGGCGTCCGCAGCGTCGTCTACTTCGGCGACCACGCGCTGGGCGGCCACCTGCTCACCTTGGCGCTGTGGCTCCTGGCGGGCGTCGTCCTCATCGGCCTCGCGGCCCTGTACGAGGCCCGCACCCGCACCACCCCGAGGCCGATCCCGACGCGCGACGACCTCGAACAGGAACTGGAAGAGGCCCTACCGGCCTGACGCCTCCCGCGGCCCCCGATTCCGGTCGGGGGCCGCGGCATGTTCCAACCCCGGTGAAACTTCGCAAGATCACTCTCCACGCGCGGCATGTCGTCCCGACGTCCGATAGGTGCCTCTAGTAGCGTTCAAGTGTTTTGCTCCTTACGCACGGAAGGACGGCAGGGGTTGATCGCAGCTCTGGTCCTTGCCACGCTCGCCGGCCTTTTCGCCACCCTGTGCCTGCCGCGCCTCCTCCGCGCCATGCCGCCGCGCACCCCCGAGCCGCCGCCCGCCTACCCCGAGTCCATGACCGCCGAGCTCGACCCGGGCGACGAGGAGTACCTCGCCTGGCTCGCCGACGACCTCTGGCCGGACGACGAGTACCTGGAACAGAACCCCAACCCCAAAGACGAATCCGACGGCGGCCCCATCCCCGCCTGACCGCCGCCCTCCACCTGATCTGAGAGCGCCTCAGCGAGCCGTTTCGGCGCGCGCGCCAACCCCCCTGGCCGCCCCCACCGGGGCCGTAGCCTGGCGCGGTGCCGCCGGTCCACCCCCTGGCAGCCTCTCCACCCGCTCTGAGTAAACTCAGTCAACAGTTGCTCGACCCACTTCCGGCATGCACGCTGTAGGCGGCGTGACCGGAGCCGCCAGGGGAGGACGAATGCCGAACGTCGGCGGCGATGCCACCGTGACCGTGACGCTGGCCGAGATCGCTCGCATCGCCGGAGTGGGCAGGGCCGCCGTCAGCAACTGGAGGCGGCGGCACCCGGACTTCCCGGCTCCGACGGGTGGCAGCGACACCAGCCCGCAGTTCTCTCTGGACGAGGTGGAGGCTTGGCTTCGGGAGCACGGCCGGCTTCCCGGGGGTACCGGCGCGGCGCAACGGTTGTGGCCGAGGTTCGAGGCTCTCGGCGAGCGCGACGTGATGGCTCGGATCCTGGCGGCCCTCGGCAACGAGCTCTCGGGGCGGCTGCTCGGTCCCGACCCGCACGGCGAGCTGAACGAGGCGGAGCTCGCGCTGCTGAGGGACGCGCGGGCTCTGACCAGGCGCGAAGGCTCCGAAGCGACGTTCGAGTACCTGTTTGACCGCTGGCTCGGGACGCACGTCCGGCAGGTGTCCGCCACTCCCCCGATGCTCGCCGACCTCATGTGCGAGATCGCGGAGCTCGGCGGTGCCGAGAAGGTCGAAACCGTCCTTGATCCGGCGTGCGGCACCGGTTCGCTGCTGCTCGCGGCGGCCCGGCGCTGGGCGGGCGGGCGGCCTCCGACCCTGTTCGGCCAGGAACTCGACCCCGCCCTGGCCGCCCTCGCCGCGGCACGCGTCGGTGTGCGGACCGGCGCCGAGGCCCGGATCGAGGCGAGCGACACGCTACGCCGCGACGCGTTCGGAGGCGTGCGGGCCGACGTGCTCGTGTGCAATGTCCCGACGAACCAGCGCGACTGGGGATACGACGAACTCAGCGCCGATCCCCGCTGGGTGTGGGGGCTGCCGCCGCGAACCGAGTCCGAACTGGCCTGGGTTCAGCACGCGGCGTCCGTGCTCGCGGACGCCGGGATCGCGGTGCTCGCGCTGCCCCCGTCCGTGGCCGCACGGCGGGCGGGACGCCGCATCCGCGCGGGTCTGCTGCGCTCGGGAGCGCTGCGGGCGGTCGTGGCCCTGCCCGTCGGCTCGGCTCCGCCCTACGCCATCGCACCCCACCTGTGGGTGCTGGGCACTCCCGACCGCCGCGGCGACGCGGACGTCCTCATGGTGGACGCCTCGGACTGCCGGGTCCGGCCGTCCACCGGCCGCCCGGGCGTGGACTGGGCCGCCGTCGCCCTCCGGGTCCGGCACGCCTGGGACGATGCGGAAACAGCGGAGCGCACCCGGCGCGTACCGGTGATCGAGCTGCTGGACGAGGAGGTCGATCTTTCTCCCGCACGGCACCTGCCGTTGGACGCCGAGGAGTACGCCGCCGGGCTGCGCGCGAACTGGTCGGAGCTCACCGACCGCCTGCGGCATGCCGACGAGCTGCGGCGCACGCTGTCGGGACTCGCCGCGGACGCCGATGCGGCCCCGATCGCGAAGGTGACGATCGGGGAGCTGGAACGCGTCGCGGCCCTGCGTGTGCAGGCGAGCGGAACGGTTTCCTCAGACCGTGTCGGCGTGGGTCCGGCCCCGGCGGACGCGGTGCCGGTGCTCACCCCTGAAGGGATCGCCGCCGGAGAGAACGCGCCGCAGTGGATCGTTCCGGCGGAGGATGAGAAGGACGATCTGCTCCTCGCGCGGCGCGGTGACGTGATCGTCGTCGGCACGACCCGCGCGTTCGACGCCCGCGTGCACACCGACGAACCCGCGGCCCTGTCCGCACCGCTGCTCGTGCTCCGCGTCGATCCGGACCGGATCGACCCCTGGTTCCTGGCCGGTTGCCTACGCGCTCCCGGCAACGCCCGGCGTGCCGGAGGCCATGCCTCGACCAGCTCACGCGTGGATCCACGCCGGATGTCGGTGCCCCGGCTCCCGGTCGCGGAACAACGACGGCTGGGCGCGGTGTTCCGGCAGCTCGCCGACCTGAACACGACGCTAGACCACCTGCGCCGGACCGGAGCCGCGCTCGAAGCGACGGTAGGAGCGCTGGCGGCGGAGGGACGCCTCGACGTGCGCTGACCGCTCCGCCATCACCCGTCCCAACCCCGCTCGGCCAGGTCGATACGGACCTGTTCCAGGCGTTCGCACACCCAGGGCGATCGGATGCCGTTCGCGGAGATCTCCTCGGCCGCGCTCCGCCACAGCCCTCCGGCCTCGGCGAGCTTGCCCGAGCCCTCCTCCACCAGCAGGCATTCGGCGATGCCGAGCTGCGCCTCGCACCACAGCACCCTGGCGTCGTGGTCCGGACGGCGGCGCAGCCCCCGTTCCAGTTCGCGGTACAGATGCCCCGCCTCGATCCAACGCCCCTCTTCCCCAGCGCGCAGTGCGTCGGCCCAGCGGAGCTGCCCGAGCGCGACCTCCGGCCGTTTGAATCCCCATCGACGGCGCGCGGCGATGAGAAGACGCTCGAAGTGCGGCGGCACGCGGTCGAACGCCTGGGCCCGGATCATGCGGTCGATGTCGGGAACCGCGCGGAGGAACGCTTGGCAGTCCCCAGCATCACTCCAGCCGCGCCTCCGCGCGGTCCGGCGCCCGTTCTCCGTCGGCGCGGGGGGTGCCGCCGCAGCGTCACGGAACCGGAGGGTCGGGTCGGGCACGAGTCCGGGCAGCGCGGGAGCGCCGCGTTGCGGAAGGTACCGCGCCAGCACCTCCTTGACCTCCTGCCAGCCGGGACGCCGTGAAGGATCGCGCTCGAGCAGCCCGGCCACGAGATCGTCGAGGTCCTCGGGCAGATCCGGGAGCACGCTGCGCATGCGCGGCGCGGGCCTGGTGAGCTGTTCGTACTCGATGGCGCCGCGCTCGGTCGCCGTGAAGTGCCGCCGTCCCGTCAGCAGGAGATAGAGCACCCCTCCGAACCCGTACATGTCGGCCTTGAAGGTCGTCTCCCCTCGTTCCAGCAGCTCGGGGGCCTTGTAGCCGAGTGTCCCCGGGGTCCGGTCCTCGGTGGTGTACCGGGTGGCGTCGGGGTCGGTGTCGAACGCGACGCCGAAGTCGACGAGGAAGACGGAGCCGTCCTCGGCGCGCAGGACGATGTTCTGCGGTTTGACGTCCCGGTGGACGATGCCCGCCGCGTGGACGCGTTCGAGCGTCTCCGCGAGCTGCATTCCGATGGCGGCCCCCGCCTCGATGGTGACGCCCTTGCACCAGCCGTGGAGCGGTACGCCCTCGACGAGCTCCATGACCAGGTAGTGCACGCCCTTGTGCACACCACGTCCGAGCAGTGCCGGGATGCCCTCGCCACCGTGGTCCCGGAGGAGGTCGCCCTCACGCCGGAACCGGTGCCGCCACTCGTCGGCCTCGGTCGGCGAGGACGGACCGTAGCCGAGCCCGTGCGGATCGAGCCGGTCGTGAATCACCTTGACCAGCGCGGGAGCACCGGTCCGCAGGTCTTCCGCGCGCCACGTCTTGGCCATTCCGCCCGCGAAGTAGGACGCCTCGATGCGGAACCGTCCGCCGATCACCTCATCCGGCTCCATCGCGCTCTCCTGAATTGTCAGCCTCGTCCAGCACGATGAATGTAGCAGCATCCGAGCGAAGACGCCTTGACTGTGTTTACACTTACGCCAACCCGAGGAGGTGGCTTCCGTGAACACGACTCCCCCCGGCACCCACGGCGATCCCCGGCTCGTCCGGGTCGGGCTCCCGGTGCTCCAGCAGGACCCCCGTGACTGCCCGCAGGCCGCCGCGCTGCACGTCCGGCCGCTGGTCCAGGCCGACCGCCGCGCCCCCTGGGCCGAGCTCGAAGGTTTCGCCCTCGGCCCCTTCATGCGGGTGCTCGACCGGTTCGAGCACCACGGCGTGGAACTCGACCGGGCACTCGCCGAGGACGCGTCGTTCCGCCGCTGCCTTCCCGCGCACCGGCACTGGACGGCCGATGCGGTTCGCACCTACCTGGCCGCCCGAGAACGCTCCGAGCGCCTCCGCACGGACGCCGGTCATCCGGCCACGCTCCCCGTTCGCCACGAATGGGTGGCGATCCATCACGCGGCTCACCCGGACGCGCGCGGTGCCCAGCGTTACGAACGGTGCGCCTGGGGACGACGCTACGCCTCGGCGGACGGCTTGGTGCGAGAACTGTGGCTTCTGTCCGTCAATGAGCTGAAACTCGACCGCGCGCCCGCTCAGATCGCCGCGGCCGCGTCCGTCCTCGCGTTCGGTGTCCCGGCGAGGAAGTCGCGCCACACCCGCTGGTACGAGCCCGTAGACGTGAACGTCCCACCGGCCCGCGTGCGTGTGATCGGGGTCGGCTGCGGGGACGGCGAGGTCGAGGTCCTCGCCGACTGGGACGTCCATGAGGTCTCCGAGCGGTACGACAAGCTGGCGAAGCCCGTCCTGACGCAGGTGATGGGACGTTCGGAGCTCGTTCCTGGTTCCGACTGCGTCGGCTGCAAGGCGCTGGCGGAGTGCCCCGAGCCGCCCCGGACGCCCGGTCTGCTCCACGTCCCCGCTCCGACCCGCCCGCGCGAGCGGCGCAGCGTGTCGGCATCCGACCTGCGCCGCCACTCCGAGTGCCCTGCGGCGTTCCACCTCACCCGTGTGCTGCACCTGAACGACGGCCGGCCGGAGAACGCCGCGATCCGCCGGGGCCGCGCCGTGGACGCCGTGCTCAACGAGTCGCACACGCGCCGTCCCCGCAACGGCTGCCGTGACGTGCCCATGCCGGAGGTTCTGCCCGATCTTCCGCCCGACGAGGCCGACACGGCCGCGCGGATGCTCGCCCAGCACCGCGGCGTGTGTCCGCTCGACGGCCTTCCCGCTCACGAGCAGGTGCTCGTCCAGCCGCGCCTGACGGCCTACGACCCGGAACTGGACACCGTCGTCATCGCCGATCCCGACCTGCTCCACACCGACGCGGGTGGCTGGGTGTGGCGGGAGACCAAGACCGTTTCTCGCCCCCTCTGGGAGGGGCGTTCCCTGCTGGCGACCTACCCGCAGCTCGCCCTGGCCGTGGTGATGATGGCGGCGGGCGTTCCCGGCGGCGATCCCCGCAGATCCCGCATCGAACTGGAGGTTCTCCGTGGGGACGGGGTCTCCTGTGAGGAGATCGACCCGTTCGAGGCGTCGACTCTCGACGAGGCCCGCACGGTGCTCGCCGCGCTTACCGGCCCGTGGGCGGCCGACCAGACCTGCGCCCCGAATCCCGGCCCGCACTGCGCGAGCTGCGAGGTGCGCCGCTGGTGCCCGTCCCGGCAGGGGGAGGCGGCCCGATGACCACCATGGTCGCCCACGACGGGCAGGCGCTGCTGTCCACCCTGGCGGCGGCGCTCATCGCCCTGGAACGTCAGGACCGGCTGGACTCCTTCTCCTTGCCCTATCCCGACGAGGCGCAGCTCGCCCTCGACCGCACGGTCCTGTTGTGCCTGCTTCATGGGGCCGACCCGCCGTTGAGCCTGGCCGAGCTGGTCCTCTGGTGTCGGGAGCGGCCCGTCTCCGACTGGCCGCTGGACCTTCCCGACGCCCTGGTCGGTCCCGACGACCGGCTGCTCGACCTGGACAGCGGACGCCCCACCGAGCTGTGTCACGAGTGGGCCGCGCACGGTCGCGACAGTGCGGGCAAGCTGTGCGACCGCGAGGTGTTCGACCGGGCGATGCGCGCGTGCCGGGAGTACGGCGAACCCGACAGCTACACCGCCTTCCGGGACATGCTGGTCAACCGGCCGGTGCTGACGCACGGCGGCATGGAGATCATGTTCGAGCTGCTGCTGGAGCCGGTCCGCGACCTCCTCGACGAGATCTACTGGGACGTTCCCGACAGCTTCCTGCGCGACGGCCGCAACGCGGTCTGCGGCCGTTGCCGAACGCTGCTCACGCCAGTCCCCGGCGACGGCTGGTGGTGCGAGCGGGACCGGTGCCGCCGCCAGGGGCCGCCCCCGGTCGGCCGCTACCTGACCCCGGCGGACGACGGCCCGGTGCGGCAGCTCGCCCGCCCGTTCCGGCAGTTCGTCACAGGCCCCGGCCGGGCCGAGATCGATCTGCGCGACGCCCTGTCCGCGCTGGGGCTCGGCGTCGCGATGTGGCCGGGCTACGACAGCTACGACCTGCGGGTGACGTTCCCGGACGGCCACGTCTGGGCGATCGATGTCAAGGACCGGGCGAATCCCGCGCTGCTGGGACGCACGGCCCGTCCGATTCCCACCGACCCGCCCTACGACGAGGGTTTCTGGGTGGTGCCGCACCATCGGCTCGACGCGCGGTCGGACTACATCCGGGTCTTCGAGCGGTCCCGCCCGGAGGAGGCCGGTGGCCTGGTCCTGGTGGCCGATGAGGAGCTGTGCCGCCGAGCTCGACGGCGGTTGCGAGGCGAGACGGCCGGCAGAAGGAGGAAGCATGCGTGACGAGGAGTCCTGGCACGGCCCGGTCAGCTCCGCGCTCCGCAAGGCATGGCGGAACGAGGCCGCCGAACCGGGTATGCACCCCCGCGACCTCTGCCGGGTCGAGCTGGTGTTGTTCCTGCTCGGACGCATCGCACCGGGACGCCCCGCCGAGGACGCCTACGTCCTGCTCAGCGGGTACCCGTTCCCGGACGCGGCCGGGCTCGTCTCCACCGAGGAACAGCGGACGGCGCTGGCGGCGGCGCGTGTCCTGCTCTGGACGATCCGCCGTCGCCGTAGCTGGTTCCAGCTCCTGGAGACCTACCGGGGAGTGCCGGAGCGAATGCGCGCCTACGACGTTCCCGAGGGTGCTCCGCCGCGAGTGCTGCGTCCGACCGTGGCGGCCGATCGGACGCGGGTGTACGAGGACGCGCTGTCGGCGCTGCCGCCTTACCGGACCCACGAAGTCAAGCTCGCGACGGCGGGACGCCACTCCTTCCTCGACCGCCGCCGGGCGACGTCGGTGACCATCCCCGACGAACTGGTGTTCCCGCGCGCGGCGGGCCACGACCTGGCCAAGGGCAGAGCGGGCGACGGCGCGCCCCTGGTCATCACGCGGGCCATGCTGCTGGAGACCGCCCGGTGGATGGACGAGCGGGAACGCGGCTCGGCCGAGGCGGGCGACTGGGAACGGCGGCTCGACGAGCTGCACGTCGCCGTTCGCGACGCGTCCGGCCGCGACTTCGCCGAACGCGACGACGGCGGATTCGTCCTGGCCGAGCTGCTCCACATGGTCGGCATGGTCGGCGCGGGCAAGTCGACGCTGATGGTGCTCGTGGCGGTGTGGGCCGCCCGGCTGCCGACCCCGCTGCGCACGACGCTCGTCGTGGGGGACGTGGCCGAGCAGCTCCGGCTGACCGCGCTGTTCGACCGGCTCGGTATTCCGGCCGCCCCGGTCCTCGGGTCGTCCACTCGCGAGGACCACGTCCGGCGGCTGCACCGGCGGCAGGCGGCGCAGGGCAAGGAGAACCTGCTCGACCACGACGATGACGGGTTCGACTTGTTGAGCACGGCGTGCCCGGTGGACGCATTGCGCGGTGTCGAGGCCGCCCGGCCTCTTCGGTACGCCGACGCTCCCTGCGCCGGTCTGCATCCCGAGCAGCGAAAGCCCGCCGCCACGAGCGAGGAGCCGCTGCTGCTCGATCTGTACCGGCCCAGCAGCCGCGCCGACGCTCGGCCCGCGCGCGACCCGGACGAGGGGCGTGTCCTGCGCGGGAAGCCGCACGCGTGTCCGGTCTGGAGCCGCTGTCCCCGCCACCACGCGGCCCGCCGGCTGGTGGACGCCCGGATCTGGGTGGCCAATCCCGCCAGCCTCGTCCAGTCCGGCGTCCCGAAGCACCTCAACGACGAGCGGCTGCGTTACCTGGAACTGGCGTGCGCGGTCGGCGACATCGTGATCGTGGACGAGGCGGACGCGGTCCAGCTCCGGCTGGACGGGATCTTCGCTCCGGCGGCGACGCTGGTGCAGCCCGGGCCGGAGTCCTGGCTGGACCGCATCCACACCCACAAGATCGCCGAGCTGACGCGCAGCGGGCGGCTTCCGCTGACCGACCGGGACGTCAAGCAGTGGAACACCGCGGTGGGGATGTCGAGCCTGGCGACCGACGAGCTCTACCGTCTGCTCATCTCCGACGGGGACCTGCGGGACTGGGTGGACGTCGACTACTTCAGTCCTTGGACCCTGCAGGAGAAGCTGCTCGCGGAGTGGTTCGGCGACGCGCGTCGCGAGGGCGCCGACAACGGCGTCCGCGACGAGCGGGAGCTGTTCGAGAACGACGAGGCCGACGAGACCGACTCCCGCGACGACCCGGGCCGCGTGCTCGCCGACGCCCGCCGCGTCGCGTTGACCGCCGTGTTCGACGGGTTCCGCGACGACCCGCTCGGCGACCACGGACCGCACGGCGGGGCGATCGACGGCCTGGTGGCCCTCGCCCACGACCTGATCGGCACGTCCTCTCCCACCGAGACCCGTAAGCGGGCGCTCGTCCTGCTCCGGGACCTGCTGACCGACACGCCCGTCCAGGAGAGGACGCGGGACGCCGCATGGGCCGACACCGCGTGCCGCCGCCTGGAGTTCACGCTGCTGCTGTCGGTCCTGGCCAAGCATCTGGACCGGGTCGCCTGGCTGTGGCCGATGGTGGAGGCGGCGCTGCGGCTGGACGCCACCGGAAACGAGCTGGCCCGCCGTCCCCCCGCCGACTACGCGCCCGTCGTCCCCGAGTCGCCCATGGGCAACGTGCTCGGTTTCCAGTTCCTCCCCGACGAGCGCGAGACCGACGAGGACGGACGGCAGAGCGGGACACTGCGCTTCTTCCGCTGCGCCGGCGTCGGGCGCGAACTGCTCACGGCCCTCACCACGCTCGGCGCCGATCCCGGCAGGGGCAGGCCCGGCCCGCATGTGCTGCTGCTGTCGGGCACAAGCTGGGCGGGAATGTCCAGTCGCTACCACGTCCCGGCACCGGTCGGCGCGGTACTGAAGCCGTCGACGCGGGCCACCGAGGCGGTGCTGGGCACCGCGTTCGCCACCCGCTGGATCAGCGACGCGCGCGGCGAACGCATCCGCCTGTCGGGGGCGGACCCGAAGGTCCGGCCCGCGCTGGCGGAGGCACTGGCGATGCGCCTCGGCTCCCCCGGACGGGGCGGAACCGCCAGCCCGCTGGAGCAGGAGCTCGCACACGTCCGTGACCCGCACCGGCGGCGAGCGCTGCTGCTGGTCGGCAGCTACCGGGAGGCGGCCCGCGTCGCGACCGTGCTGAACTCCATCCCCCGCTGGCGCGGCAGCGTGCGGCTGTTGGTCCCCGACACCGCCGACCTGGACGCCGGTGCCGGACCGGACGCGGGCGCGGGCGCGGCCGAACCCGTCGGGGTGCTGCGCCGCGGTGACGTCGCCTCCTTCGGCGACTGCGGTGCCGAGGTCCTCGTCGCGCCGCTGATGGCGGTCGAACGCGGCCACAACATCCTCAACTTCGAGCGCAACGCCGCGTTCGGGCTGGCGATGTTCCTCGCCCGCCCGCACCCGCGCCCGGACGACCTGGCGCTGGCGGTGCACTCCGTCAACGACTGGGCAGCGCGGTTCTCCCGCGGTCTGCCCCGCGTGCTGTCCGGCGACGACGGCCGCACGGGACCGGCCACATTCGGCGAACTGGTCACGAAGGCGGGCGGGCTCGACCGGGCCGCACTGGACTTCCGACACGAGGCCCGCCAGGAGTGGCGGCGGCTCCTCACCCGCCGCTACATCCGTTCGCGACTCCCCGTCTGGGAGCGGAAGGTCTTCGCCTGGGACCAGCTCGTCGTCCTGTGGCAGGTCATCGGGCGGTTGGTACGCGGCGGCGTCCCCGCGCGAGTGGTCTTCGTGGACGCGGCGTTCGCCGACGCCGAGGTGCGCGACGAGGTTCCCGCCGCCGCCTCGCCCGACCAGGGCGTCCCCGAGGGACTGCTCCGCGACCTCCTGGACGTCCTCGCCCCCTACTTCGACGACGCCCTCGCGCCGGAAGGGTTCCCCGACCCGGCGGACCCCGCCGTGGCACGGCTCCTCTACCGGCCGCTGCACCGGGCGCTGCTCACCATCCGGCACCACTCCTGACCCGAAAGGACCCCCATGGCCGCATACCACCACGTCCAGGCAGCCGCCTGGGCTCCCGCCGCCCCCGATGTCTCGCTCACCGCTCGGTACCGCGCGCTCCGGTTCCCCGAGACCTGGCAGTCGGCGATCCTCGACCTGTGCAACCTCGGTCGTCCCACCGACGCCGAGCCCTGGCGGAGGGCGCCCACCCGGCGCATGGAGCTGGCCGTCCAGGCACTCGCCCCCGACCTGCTCGCGCTGCCCAGGCCGCCCGGCGCAACGGACGACCCGGGCTGGTGGCTGTGCTCGCCCGCTGAAACCGAGCCGATCCCCGAGCGCGCTTTCCAGTTGCTGCTCAACGCCTGGCTGCGCGATCTCCGCCCCGAGCTGGCACGAGACCGCGAGTACCGGGAACTGCGCAACGCCGTTCAGCGCAAGCTGGGTGCCGCACCGCCCGCCTGGCAGGACGTCGGGTTCGAGCTGCTGCGCTGCCCCGTCACCGACGGCGGCACGGCCGCGCCGCAGCCGCACCAGTACACGCTGACGACCGACTGGCTCGCCCGCCGCGTCCTGGACCTGCCCGAGTTCGAGTTCGAGGGCGGACGGCTGCGTTTCCACGCGATGCCGCGCGGACCTCGGGACCAGGGCGCCGAGCTGGTGTCGGAACCCCGGCCGTTCGAGGATGCCAAGGGCCGCACGTGGTGGTTCTCGGTCCTGCTCAACATCACCTTGCAGACGGTCCCCTTCAACCCGATGCCGCGCTTCCACCTGCACTGCGGCATCCGCCGCTGGGCGACCCGCGTCAACGCCAAGACCGGACGGCTCCACGTGCCGTACGGTCGCCGGGCCACGGTGCTGCTGCGGCCGTCCGTGCCGTGGCTGCCGGGCGCGCCGCCGTCCGACCGCTTCGCCGTCGCGCGGCTGGAGCGCCGCCGCACCGACGACGGATACGTCACCGACTGGGCGGACGGCGGTCCCACCGGCGTGCTGGACGGGATCTCGTTGCAGGCTCCGTTCCCGTCCGCCGAGGAGGTCCTGACGTTCCCGGAGAAGTGGCTCGCCCCCGAGATGCGCGCCGGGGTCGTGCACAACACCGCGATGGGCGGTCACACGATCGCTTCCGGGCTGATGTCGAACCAGCGCTCGGAGATCGTCACTTGGGCCGAGCAGGCGTTGCCGCCCGAGCTTCGTCCGGTTCCGCGCCGCCGCCGGACCCGGCTCGGCCGTGCCACCCCGAGCAACGCCCCCGCCGCCCAGCAGCGGGCTCGGACCGTGCGCACCGCTGCGGCGTTCGCCGTCTCCGCCTGGGGAGGAGGGCCCGTCCTGGAGGCGCGGTTGCTGTGGCAGACACCGGAGATGCGCGACACCGCGATCGCCGCTCTCATCGAGCATCTCGGCCTGGAAGACGACGGCGTCCGCCCGAGCACCGAGGAGTTCGAGCACGCCGAGCCGGGTTCGGCCGCCGTCCTGGAATGGAGCACACCGGAGCTGGCCGTGCGGCTGCGCTGCCTGAAGCTCACCGACGGTCTCGCCGAAGACCTGGCGCTGCCGGAGAAGGGCCGTCCGTCCCGTGCGACGGCTGCGGCTGCCATCACCGCCCGGCGTAAGGCCGTCGCCGCGTTCGCCGCCGCCGACAAGCCCGGAGACGGCCCGACCTTGGCGCTGGTCGAGATCGACCCTCCGACCGGTTTCGGCTCGCCCGCCCACGACCCGAAGTTCGCGCTGCGCCTCGGACTCGCCGACGCGGGCGTGCTGAGCCAGTTCATGCTGGTCCCCGGGAAGGCCGGCAAGCAGGACAAGCACCGGGCTCTCATGGCGTGGGATGACGGCCTGCGCCAGCTCGGCGCGCGCGTGCTGCCCGAGCCCGGCCCGCTCGGCGGCCTCCCGGACGGCCTGCGCTACGCGGCGATCTGGCTCGTCCAGAAGAACCGCACCGCACGCAACCGTTGGGCCGCCCACTCCCCGGTCGCCGTCCTGGTCACACCGGGTGAGCCGGGCACGGGCGTCGCACGCGTGGAGGGCTTCGACCCGGCCGGCGACGACGGCGCGGGCGAATGGGTCCCCTACCCGGTGATGCTGCTGCGGCTCGCCGCCCGCGCCGAGGTCGAGGCCGCCGTCGACACCGACGAGCCCGTCCCCCAGCCGCGGGCGACGCGCCGCCAGTCCGCCGACGAGCAGCGCCGCTCGACCGAGCAGTGGTTGCAGAAGGTCCAGCGCCGCCTGCGCGGCACCCCGACCCTGCTGTTCGTCCACGCGCAGAACGCCCGCCGCCACTGGACCTGGATCCAGGACGGCCGCGCCGAGCGGGACCGGACCCGCACCGGCCACGCCCCCGCCCGCCGCCTGGATCCCGACCTGCGTCTGCTGCGGGTGCGCGGAGCCGGCAACCGCGAGGTCGCGCAGTGGTGGGGTGTGCACCCCAAGGGCGAGGCGAACGGCATCCCCGCCCACCTGTGGGTGCCCGACGACTGCGAGCCATATGGCGACCGTGTCTTCTGGAGCACCACCCCGAAGCCCGGCCAGTTCAAATCGTCGGCGATCAGGGCCGACAAGCTCGCTCCGCGCCCCCTCACCCTCGGAGACAACGAGGGCAAGCTCACCCTGGACACCGACAAGGTCGGCTGGAACCCGACCCTGATGGAGCTGACCGTCCTCGGTTGCCACGAGGACGACGGCGACTCCCCCGAGGCCCTGGCCCTGACCGCGCACATCCTCCGCCAGCCCCCGGACTACCCCGAGGCCCTGGCGCTGCCCCTCCCCCTGCACCTGGCGGCCCTCGCCCAGGAGTACGTGCTCCCGATCGACGACCCCGACGCATCCGACACCGAGTGACGGAACCCTATGCCCACGAGGAGTGAGCACGTCCGGTGCGGTAGTGGTCGTATCGTGCAGCGAGTTCACCGGTCGGCAGGGGCGGCCAGACGGTGAGGGCGGCCGTGTGGAGGTCGAGGACGAGAACGTTGCCCTGGTCCGCGCCCCGGGCAACGAATCCCCCGTCGAACTCCTCGACCGTCACGGCTATCCGCGCACCGGCCTGGCGGGCGAACCAGGCGTCAGCCCGCCGCCACGCCTCGGCCCGGTCCAGGACGATCGGTCTCACCTGGTAGGCGGCGAGCACCTCGGCGACGGCTCGGACCGTGCGGCAATCCGGCGTACCGCAGCCGATGCACATGGCAGCGCCATAAGGGTCCTCGCCTGGGCGGTGGATGCGCAGCACGGTGGTGAGCGCGGCGGCCAGCCCCAGGACGAGGGAGCGCGACTCTCGAACGAAGGCGGCCTCGCTGACGTCCGCCGCGTCAAGGTGTGCGGCAGCGGTGGCCAGGCGGCCGGGGTCGGCGCGCATCGCGGCGGTCATCGCCGAGCGGACGCGCTCGGATGTCTGATGGTGGACGGCGGCGGAGGTCACGCGGCCTCTGTCCACGACGTCGTGTCGGTGAAGACGGCGGTGACGGTGCGGGTCTTGTCGTTGCCGAACCAGCCCCACCGCGTGGCGAGCGCCGAGACGGTGCGCAGGCCGCGCCCGGATTCGGCGTAGTCGCCGGCGTCGGAGGCGATGGGCTCGGTGGGTCCGCCCTGGTCGCGGACCGCGACGGCGACCATGCCGAGGCCGCGCCGGAGCTCGACGGTGAAGACGCCGTCCGGGCGGCCGGACTTGGTGTGCCGGACGGCATTGACGACCAACTCGTCCGCGGCGAGGAGGACGTCGTCGAGGACGGGACAGCCGTCCAGCAGCAGCGCGACGAACCGGCGCACGGCCGCCGCCTGCACCGCCTCCCCGGGGAAGGCACGGCACCAGCGCAGCACGGACGGTTCGACCAACGGGCAGAGCTCCAAAGACATCGGACACCTCGAGGAAGCCGGAGGACGCGGGGGGATGGGAGGCCCAGCCGCCCATCTGCCAGCACATCGTCACGCCCCGTCGCCGTTCGTGCACGCATTTCAAGCTCGGGGCCGCGGATTAGCACATTCAGGTTCCGCACGTGCGCGTCCAGCACGTACAGACGCCGCACATGCGGGACGCGCACGTGCGAAATCCGCACGTGCGGATTCTGGGTACCGCCCTCACCTGGAGCTCGTCACGGTGTATGACCGGATCGGGTCACTCGGTTGCAAGTCGTGACCGGTTACCCAACGTCAGAGCTCCGCTTTTCCGTGACATCGGCGCGCTCAAAGGAGAACGGCCATGCCGAGTCCGTACGTCCGCCGGAGACGGTTGGCTACCGCGCTCCGCCGCATCCGCGAGGACCGCGACCTCACCGCCGGCGACCTCGCCCGCCTGGTGTACTCGTCCCGCACCAAGATCACTCGCTTCGAGAACGCACAGGTCCGGCCGGACGTGGGCGAGGTCATGAACATGCTGGACGTCCTCGGCGTCGAGGGCCGCCGGCACGACGAACTGGTCCGCCTGGCCCGCGACGCCGCACAGAAGGGCTGGTGGGACCGGTTCGGGGACTCCATGGGCCCCCGGCAGAAGCTCTACGCCGACCTGGAGTCCGGGGCCGCCTCAATCCGCGAGTACAACCAAACCGGCATGCCCGCCGCCCTACAGACTCCAGAGTTCATCCAGGCGCTTACCGAGTTGGACGCCGCCCAGGGACCGCTGACCTATCGCCCGGAGCGAATGGCCGAGGCTCGCGCACACCGTCAGCGCCACCTGCTCGGCTCCGACGGCCCCACATACGCGACCGTCTTGGACGAGGTGACCATCCACCGCCTCGCCGTGCCACGCCCCGTTATGGCCGCCCAAATCCGGCACCTGATCACCGCGGTGTCCACTCAGCCCCGGATCACCGTCCAGGTGCTTCGCTACAACTCGAAAGTCCCCGAGGGGCTGCTATCGAAGGCGTCGTTTTCGCTCTACACCTTCGACGAGCCCGGAGACCCGCCGCTCGCGGTGGTGGACACCGTCACCACTGATCTCATCCTTGGCCAGCGCAACGAGGTGGCGCGGTATACCGGGGTGTACGAGCGCCTACGGAAGGCGGCGCTGCCCCCGGCGGACAGCCTCACCTTCCTTAACGAGGTGGCCGACCGGCTGTCGGAACAGACAGGATCGGAGGCATGACCAAGAACTACACCGGCTGGCGTAAGTCGAGCCACAGCGATCCGGACGGGAACTGTGTCCAAGCGGGTCGGGCGATGGACGGCACGGTCGGCGTCCGTGACACCAAGGCCCCGCTCACCGCTCCCCTGCTGGAATTCACTCCGTCCGACTGGCGGGCCGTCCTCACCGAACTCCGGGCTCATTGAGCCTTCTGGTGGCCAGCTCGCCGCATGCGAGCCGGCCACCAGTCAGGTCAAGTAAGCACCCGCTGGGGAACGGCGGCGAGTCCGCGCAGCGCCGTGGCCGCACGATCGACGGCGGGCGCACGTGACGCCTCCCAGACCAGATGCAGGCCCGTGGCGCTAGAGAGCGTAAGGCGCCCGTACAGCAGGACCGGGAGCTGCCGGTTGTTGTTGAAGCGACGATCCGGCGTGCCGTTGACGTTCACGAACCGCCACGTGTACGCGACGATCGTGCCGTCGGCGGGAGGGGAGCCGCTTTCGACCATCCGGGAATGCGAGCCGGTGACCCGCAGCGCTCGGTACGGCAGGTCCGCGTAGTCCCTGCCGTCCTTGACGAGTACACGGTCGGGCAGGAAGGACACCGATCGTTTGCCCGACGTGAGCGTGGGCACCGCGATGTTCGTGACCAGTTCACGCGGTCCCTTTATGGTCAGTTTCGCGCTCGACCTCTCGACGAGCGTGGACGCCCCCGCGTTGACCTTTCGCTGATGGGTCGTATGAAGGTGACCGGCTGCGGGGAGGAGCCAGAGACCGTGCGACTCCGCAAGAGCCGTCATGGTCTCGACGACCATGCCGAACCGCTGGGCCGGTGCGTCGTTGACGTCGTACATCACGACCACCGACCGCCGGGCGCGATCGCGCATCGACAGCCAGACCACCGCCGGAATCCCGAGGACCAGGGTCAGCAGTCCCCAGGCGCCGAGCAGCAGCGAGACGAGCACGAGAACCGTGAGCACGAACGGCCAGACCGCGACCCGGCGGGAGGCTTTCTGGAGCTGGCTCACCAGGTCACTGGGGTGGGCGGCCACGAGCTCCTGGACCGACGCGCCCGTGATGTCCGCGAGGACGACGTCGCTCACACGGGGCATGGGGGCCGGGCGTGGCCGTGGAGCGCCCGGGCTCCCGGCAAAGGTCGTCCGGTAGTAGACGCCGGCCGCGCCGATCCGCACGTAGTTGCCACGTGGTCCGGTCCCGACGCGGAACCCCGGCACGCCCGCCGATACCCCGATCCCGGAGGGGGAAAGGTTGAAGCGGAAGGGGCCTGCCTTGAGGCTGGTGCGGACGTAGAAACCCATGACAGGTCCCTTCTTGACATGACCGACCCAGAGATTTCGGAGGTGGCGTCATGATGCCAGGCCCGTACGACAACCGGGGGCGACTGATCAAGTCGCGACAATTCAATGAGCGCCGTGGCGGACGGCCGTGCCGGGCCGGGCCCCGCGCTGCCCACGCCGTGAATCCGCCTCCGCGATCTCCGCCGCGTGCCGAGCCTGGTTCAGCTCAAGCAGACGATCGAGAATCTCGCGCCGGACCTCCGCGGCGATCGTGTACCGGATCTGCCGGTCGAGCTCGTAGTGGTCGTGCCGAAGCCGCGGAACGAGATCGTCCCATCCGTACGCCCGGCACACCGCCTCGTCGATCGCCCTGTGGATCTCTCGCAGCTCAACGATGTCGGCGCCGTGGATCTTGGGGTCGTTGACAAGGTTGTAGGTCTTGGTCAGCCCGGCCTGCCGCGCGAGCATCACATCCCGCCGGAACCGGTCCAGCCGATCCCCCAGCTCCCGCATCTCCTGCGTCAGCTCAGGCAACGCCAGCGTCTCGAACACATCAGACGGCGTGTACCGCAAGTCGCCCTTCAAGGAAGAAGCCCGCGCAACCGCCCACCAGTAATGCGGAGCGCTGCTCAACAGCGCCAGCATCGCCGTGTCGTCCGTTGCAAAGACACCCAGCATGTGCGAGAAGACTTGCCCAGTCGGCACCATCACCGGCATCACGGTCTTACTGACGAGCGCGATGACCACGACCCGATCCAGGCCAGAGATCGCCTCAAGCATCGCCGGGCGGCGCTCGGCGAATCGCCACCAATTGTCACGGTACACCTTACGGTTGTTCACGCTCCGCTCAGGTTTCACCAGGCACCGGACGCGATCAAAGCACTCAGCGTAGCCACTGGCCTCAACTTCCGACCGGCCATGAAAATCGATAACCCATCGAGATGCCGACAGGTCGTATCGGGAATTGACATCCTGGCCATTCAAGAAAGGGAAAAGCACATCCGAATTCTTGGGATCCCTCGCGATCAGCAATCGCGCCGCTTGGGGATCCACCACGAACCCCATCCCCAAGACATAAGAACCGATATAGGAGAGATGCCGGTTGGCGCGCAGGCGACGCGCCGCTCCCTTCTCCCTGAAGAAAGAGCTCAGCGATGCACTCAAAGCCTGCCCGGCGTCCCTCTCGATCGGTTTCCGGCTCGTCCACACGGCGCTGTACTCAAGGTTCGCGCCCTTGGACGGCCAGGGCCGCGACTTGATCGCTCGCCGGATGACGACACCGGCACGCACGAGCTGGTCCAGGCCGACTTCCCGAGTGTCTCCCTGGGCGAGGGTGTTGGTGGCGATCAAGCCCGTCTGCCCGGACGGGTTCAGCAGCGCATGCGCCCTCAGCACGAAGTACGCGACCAGGTCGGCGCTTCCCCGGGCTCCCCCGCCGATCGCCTGGACCAGGTACTCGCGGTACGGGCGCCCCAGCTCGCCCGTCAGCTTCTGTCCGCCGAAGTACGGGGGGTTCCCGATGATGGCGTCGAAACCCCCTCGGGCGAACACTTCTGGAAAGACCACCGGCCAGTTGATCGGATACCAGTCGATATGCGGGGCTGCGGGAACAGCCTTCCGCCACATGTCCAGTTTTTGACAGGTGAGCCGGCCGGCCTCATCGACGTAGCGAGGAGACTCGGCAGCCAGGGCGGCCTGAAGAGACGCCTTGTCCAGGCCTTTGGGGCCCTCTGCGGCGAAGGCGAGCGCAGCGGTGGCGGTGAGATCCGCATGAAAGTTCGCCTCCGTGACCGACCGATGGCTCTCGGCGAGCAGGCTTCCCTTCTCCTCTAGCGACTTCAGGCTCGCGGACTCGATGCGCCGGATGGCTTCGCGCCTTTCGAGCGTGGCGGCGCGGGACTGGACGGTCCAGTCAATGAGCACATCTTTGTGCAGCTCGCGGCCACGCTTCGGGTCCATGTGCATCACCTCGAGCTGGTCGAGCGAGGTAATGCCCAGCAGCGAGTCCCCGACGACGAGATGGTCGTCCAGGAAGGCGAACGGGCGGTCCGGGCCGGTGGAGATGATCCACAGCGACAACTTGGCCATCTCCACGGCCAGCGCGTTGATGTCCGCGCCGTAGAGGCAGTTCTCGACAACGGCTCTGCGCGCCCTGATGACCACGGGGTCGTGGTCCATCTCGGACGTGTCGTAGCCGGGCAGCTCCGTGAAGGCTAGGGCGTCCTCGGCCCCTTCGTGCGCCCATGCCTCGATGAGGTGCGCCGCCAGGTAGCGGCAGGCGGCCACCAGGAAAGCACCCGACCCCATCGCGATGTCCGCGACGTTGAGGGCGAGGATCTCCGCCGACGTCTTGGGCTTCCAGCGGCTCGTGTCGGCGGTCTGCAACGGCCCCGGCTCATAGACCAGGGCCTCAAGTGCCCCTCGGGTGACCTCCTCGGCCAGGGCACGCGGTGTGTAGTGCGTTCCGCTGCTCTTGCGGCGGCCCGGCTCGGTCACGTACGGCGTGTCCTCCAGGATGACCAGCGGAAGGTCACGAAGGTCCGTGCGGACGAGGCCGTAGAACGGCAGCAGTCGCTCGGCCAGCGGGTAGTCGCCGTTGGTGGCGGCGAGCAGGCGACGGCGGGCCTCCTGTCGTTCCCCGGACGCCGGCGGCGAAAGGCGGCGCGCCAGTGCCTTCGGTGTCCCGATGCGCGAATCCTTGTATCTCGCCGCAAGAGCGTCGGCCAGTGACGGTACGTCCGAGCACTGGGCGGCAACGTCCTCAAGCTCGGTCAGCGGGACGTTGCGCCCCGACCCCGCCTTGCCGATGAGACCGACTACCGGCTCATCCGCGTACTTGGCGTCATAGGCCAGCAGGCCCTCGTACACGAACCCGATCTGCTCGACGTCCAACGAGCGGAAGGACAGCTTCCGGCGTTCGCGCGCCCGTCCTGCGCCAATGGTCACGTACTGCACCGAACGCAGCATGTGCAGGACGGTGCGATCGTCGATGTCGTGCGGCAGCCATGCGTACGTGTCCGGCTTGAAGATCGAGCCGTCCAGTGCGCGCATTCTCATCTCAGGATGTTCCACGCCGTAGTACACGGCGTGGAAGAGCGCCAGGAGCCGATGCCAACCGGCGTGGGTGTGCTCCAGGTCCTCTTCGCTGCCCTGGCGTGCCCGGTCTTCGAGGTCCTGGCACAGCAGACCGGCCGAGTAGGCCGTCCGGTACACCTCCTTGTCCGACGGCAGCAGGCCGCGTTCCTCCGCGTACAGCAGGAAGAGCACACGCATCATCACCACGACGGCGCCGCGATAGACGTCATGCGCGCCGGTGTCGCCGATGCCGTCACCACCGCGCGCCTTGTCGGCGAGATGGGCGCGCCCGATGGCCGCGACGAGCAGTTCCACCGCCTGCCGGACCTGGACGCCCAGCGCCTCGGTGATGTCCTCCTGATGGTCCTCGCTCGCCGCGAGCAGCGCGGGCAGCGTCTCTTCCTCCGGCACACCGAAGAAGCGTTCGCGCCGCAACATCGAAACGAACGCGCGCACGACGTCCCGCTCCGCGGCCGCCTGCCAGTCGGCCGAGTCGAAGACCGCCGTCGCGGTCGCCTTGCCACGCGGCGCCCAGACCAGCGCCCACCACCGGCCGTCGGTCACCAGTCCGAGTTCGACCCCGTGATGGCGGCAGAGCCGGGCAAGCCGGTCAACTGGGGTGGCGGCCCACGCGGAGCCCCTGACGCGTCGGTTGGGAGGACCGTCGCACATCATGCCGAGGAGCCGAGCGGGCTTGGCGTCACCGCCCGGGACAGCCCCCGGTTCCAGCAGGGCGAAGAAGGGCCTGAGCACCTCGCCGTGCTCGGGAACCTTCAACTCGAAGACATCGAGGCCCGAGAAGTGAACCGCGTCGGCCCAGCCCAGCAGTTCGGTCAGGACGAAGCTGATCCAGCTCGCGCCGGGCAGGGCGGTGTGCTCGCGGCGGAGGCGCTCCCGGGCCGGCCTGTCGAGGGTGTCGAGGACGGGCCAGATCCGGCGCAGCATGGGGACACTGAGGAAGGGACCGGAGACATCGACCAGACCGAGCCAATCATTGTGGTCGTAGCCCGTCGTCGAGTAACCGGTTCTCGGGGGCATTCAGACCACCCGCCCGCACCCGCTCGCTTCCGGCGGTCGCGCTGTCGTCGCAGGACCCACGGCTGAGCTCTACCCGGCCCGGCTCACCGCTTCAACTTCGCAGGCCGGTAACGGTCAGACCTCTTGTCACTCACCGTTCATGCGCTAAGGCACAAGACCGCACGAGCTTCCCGGAAGCCTCGAATGGAACCGGGAAGCGACTTAGGATGATCACGTGACCAAACTCGCCACCCTCCTGGATCAGATCGACTCGGGCACGCTGCTCCTTCCGGAATTCCAGCGAGGGTACGTCTGGAATCGAGATCAGGTACGGGGGCTCATGACCTCGCTCTACCGGGGCTACCCGGTGGGGTCGTTGCTGATCTGGGAGACCGAGCCGTCCGTCGGAGGCGCGGCGGTGCGCGGCGAGACCGTCGTGTCCAGTGGGGCCAAGCTCCTGCTACTGGACGGACAGCAGCGCATAACCTCCCTGTACGGAGTGATGCGCGGCCGGCCTCCGGCGTTCTTCGAGGGGGACGCGAACGCCTTCCTGAACCTGCGTTTCAACGTCGCCGAGGAACGGTTCGAGTTCTACGCCGCCTCCCGGATGAAGGACGACCCCCGATGGGTCGACGTCACCCGGTTGTTCACCGACGGACTGACCCCGCTGATCTCCGCGTTGAGCACCAACGCCCGCACCCAGCCGCACCTGGCGGAGTATCTGAGCCGGCTGACGAAGCTGCACGGCCTGCTGGAGCGCGAGTTCCACGAGGAGAAGATCACCGGCGTCGACAAGAGCATAGACGTCGTGGTCGACATCTTCAACAAGGTGAACTCGGGTGGCACCAAGCTGTCCAAGGGCGACCTGGCCCTGGCCAAGATCTGCGCCGAGTGGCCGCCCGCCCGCGCCACGATGCGCGGGCACCTCGCCTCCTGGCAGAAGGCCGGATACGAGCGCTTCACCCTCGACTGGCTGCTGCGCAACGTCACCGCCGTGGCGAAGGGACGGGCCCAGTTCACCGCCCTGGAGAAGATCCAGGCGCCGGAGTTCGAATCGGCCCTCCAGTCCTCGGCCGACTACATCGGCCGGTTCCTCGAAGCCCTCGCCGGACGGCTGGGTCTGGACCACAACCGGGTCCTGCTGGGGCACTACGCTTTCCCCGTCGTGTCGCGGTTCCTCCACCTCAATGGCGGAATGTTCGACGACGCCAAGCAACGCGACCGGATGCTGTTCTGGTTCGTCCAGTCCGGGCTGTGGGGCCGTTTCGCGGGGTCCGTCGAGACCGTCCTGACGCAGGACTACGAGACGCTGGAGCGGGCGCGGCGAGCGGGCGAGGACGGCATCGGCGCGCTCATCGACTCCGTTGAGCGGTGGCGCGGCGGGAACCTGACGATCAGTCCGCACGACTTCGACGGCTGGAGCATCGGTTCCCGCTTCTATCCGCTGCTCTACCTGCTCACGCGCGTCTGCGGAGCACGCGACTTCGGCTCCGGACTCCCGCTGCACAGCGAGATGCTGGGCAAGCTCACCAGCCTGCAGATGCACCACGTCTTCCCCAAGGCCGTGCTGTACGAGGCCGGGTACCAGCGGTCCCAGGTGAACGCGGTGGCGAACTTCTGCTTCCTCACCCAGGAGACCAACCTCAAGATCGGCATGCGGTCCCCGGAGGACTACTTCCCCCAGGTGGAGGCGGCCCAGCCCGGGGCGCTGGCCTCGCAGTGGATCCCGACCGACCCCCAGTTGTGGCGGATCGACCGTTACCCGGACTTCCTCGAAGCGCGCCGCGAGCTGTTGGCGCAGGCCGCGAACTCCTTCCTCACCGAGCTGCGCAATGGAACGTCCACCTCGTCGGCTCCCGAGCTGGGGCGCATCCAGGTGTCGGTGAGCGACGAGCAGCCCGACGTCCGCGCCGTCCAGATCACGAGCATGCTGGACGAGCTGGAGGAGTTCGGTTTCGTCGCGCCACGGCTGGACGCCGAGATCGCCGATCCGGACACCGGTGTCCTCCTGGGTGTCGCCGAGGCGTTCTGGCCGGACGGGCTCCAGCCCGGGCAGGGTGACCCTGTGGTGCTGGAACTGGACCCGGAGGACACCGATGTCGCCCGGATCCGGGAGCTCGGATACGAGGTTTTCACCTCGGTCGATTCGCTGCTCGGCTTCGCCCGCCGCCGCAGCGAGTCCCGGGTCGCCGAAGCGGCCGACGAAGCGGATGCCACGCAGGCGCAGGCCGGGCAGGACACCGAGCTCTCCAAGCAGTTCGATGCGGCGCTGCGCGAGCTGTACGAGCGGACCAAGGCGGAAGCCGGGTACAACGCCACGACGCTCTTGCGCATGCTCGCGGAGCACGGCGGGGTCGGGGCGGCCAAGCGCGTCCTGGCGCTCAAGCACATGTCCGACGGGTTCGCGGCGCTCTGGGAGCGGGGCCGCCTCGACCTGTCGGTGGAAGCGTTCGTGCTCGATCCGAAGTGGGCTCCGTTGTTCACCGCGGAGGAGCTGGAGGGTGCCCGCCAGGTCCTCCTCCGCTTCAACTACGTGCCCTGATCAGGTGAGCACCGGGCGGAGGAACGGGCTCGGCTCCCCGTGCCAGGAGACGTAGAGAGCCTCCCTGGCACGGGTGGCCGCCACGAACAGCAGGCAGCGTTCCCGTTCGAGGTCGGCGGTGTGCGCCGCCTTGTCCTCCTCCTCCGGGGTGACGGCGCCGGTTGCGGGAATCTGGTGAACGCCCACGCCGATGACCGCGACGCAGCGAAACTCCAGGCCCTTCATGCGGTGCATGGTGCCCGCGCGGACCGCTCCGTCCGGGGTCTTGCGGGCGAGGGAGGCGGCTGCGACGCCCGCCCTGTCCAACGCGCCGACGGCCTCGTCCACGAGTTTGTTCGACCGAGCCGCCACGCCGATCTCCTCCGGTGAGACGCCGGAGGAGATCCATGCGCCGATCTTCTCGGCGAGCTGGTCCAGTTCCCGCTGCCGGGTCGGGTGACCGATGGCGGTCGGCGGCGAACCGTGCACGTCGGAGCGGCATCCACTGAGTTTCTCCAGGCCTTCGTCCATGTCGTCCACGCGGACGCCCGACAGCAGGTTCAGGCTCCAGCCGAGGATCTCCGCCGTGGTGCGGTAGTTGACGGTGAGCCGGAAGGACCGTCCGGCGACCTTGATGCCGAGGCCGCGCAGCGACACGGTGTTGCCGTAGATCCGTTGATGGGTGTCGCCCGCGATGAACAGGTCGTCGCGGCCTTCGGCGACGGCGGCGCGCAGCAGCCGCCAGCGGACCGGATGGAGGTCCTGCGCCTCGTCCACGATCACGTGGTCGTAGGGCTTGTCCTCGGCGTCGGCCAGCAGGCGAGCGGCTTCGGCGCACATCGACTCATACGTCCACACGTTGCGTTCGGTGAGCTCCTCGCTGAAGGCGCTCACCGCGTGCCAGACCTGGGCCTTCTGGAGGTGGCCGAGTGCTCGGCCCCGTCCCGACCGCTTCGCAGCCAGGTAGGCGTCGGCGTCCGCGACCCCCCGGCCGAGCACGACGTCACGCCATTCCGCGGCGAGGAACCCTTCGGTGAACGGCAGGCCGAGCCGCTTGATGATGCGTTTCCAGGTGGCCCTCTCCTCGGCGGGCCGCAGGATCGTGAGGCGGCCGTGCTGTCCGGCGACGACCTGGTAAGCGATCTGGTCGACGTGCCGGACGTCGATGCGGTCCAGCACCTCCGGGTCGGAGGTCAGCAGCCGCAGGCTGTCCTCGAGCGAGGACGCCAGGGTCGAGGTGAAGGTGGTGAGCAGCACCCGCCCGCCCTGCTCGGCGAGGTGGGCGGCCCGGTGCAGCGCGACCACGGTCTTGCCGGTGCCGGGCGCGCCGCCGACCTTGGCGCTGCCACCGAACGAGCCGTAGGCGACGCGCCGCTGCGCGGGGTGCAGGTAGATCCGCCACAGCGCGAACGGGTCGGCGAAGACGGCCATCAACTCGTCCGGGCCGTGGACCAGGACCACCCGCTCGGGCGAACGGGTCACCGCGGCGTCGATGTCCTCGGTGTCGTAGCCCTGCTCCTGGAGGTCCCCGGCGAGCTGCGCCCAGACCTCGTCCGGGCTCATCCCCAGCGCGAGGCCGATCAGCGCGTCGTACTGCTGCGGGGGCAGGAAGGACTGGGACGCCTCGAGCTGGATGAGGTCGGTGAGGGCCCGCGCGAACGTCAGCGTCTCCCCGTCGACGCCGAGGCGGCGCAGGTCCGCGTCGTTCACCGCGTCGAACAGCCGCCGGTTGTCGTGCTCCCCCAGCCTCTCCAGTTGGGGCAGCGTCTCCTCGATCGACGCGACGTCGCGCAGCTCGATCCGGCCCGTGGCGGCGTTGACCGACACCCGGCGGCGCTGGATCCACGAGTAGGCGGCGTCGTGCGGCAGGACCTTCAGCAGCGTGTACGAGTCGCCACTGTCGGGCGCGAGGACGACGCCGCGCCAGAACTGGGTGATGCGGACGGTCTGGAGCCGGGGGTCACGGGCGTTGTGCACCTTCTCCAGATGCACACCCGCGTGCGTCGCTTCGGAGAACTTGCGGAAGACCTCCTGGACGCGTTTCTGGACCGCGGGTTCCAGCTCGGCGTAATCGCGCAGAAAGTCCTGGTCGATACCGAGTGTCGCCACGGTCAGCGTCCCTTCACGCGGTCAAGGCTCTCGCGGACCTTGCGCACCATGCCGTGCTCGGGTCCGTGCAGCCGGACGAGGTCATGGAGGAGGTCCTCCAGCGTGTGGACGGCCGAGGCGGTCCGGCCCGCGCCGAACTGGAGGAGTCCGACCTGCCGGCGCAGTTCCAGGACCCGGCTGTCGTCGGAACCGAACATGCGCCGTTCGTCGGCGAGCAGGTCGTTGAGCTGGTTGAGAGCCCGTGGGGTGTCGCCCGCGAGCGCATGGCTGTTGGCTTCCTGGAAGCGCAGGCGCAGGACGAGTTCGGTGTCCGGAGCCGACGAACGCGACAGTTCGCGGACGAGCGCGTTGAAGTCCTCGGCGGCGGTCCGGTAGTCGCCGGCCTGGAACCGCACCTCGGCGAGCTCCCGGCGCAGCTCCATGACCTCGGTGTGGTCGGCGCCGAAATGTCGTTCGGCCCGTTCGGTGATCCGACTCATGGTCCGGGCCGCTTCTTCGTAACGGGCCTCGCCCACCAGGCGCCGGGCATGGCGGCGGGCTCGGTCCACGTCCCCTCGGCCGAACGACTCGGAGGGCCGTCCGTTCTCGGCAGGCGCCGCGAATCGCGAAGGCGCCTTGTCAGCCGACTGGGGACGGGCGACGCGAGTCGTCAGGGCGCGTCCGACGATCGCCGTGTACCGGCGGACGGAGGTCGGCCCGGGCCGTACCGCGTCGGGAAGCCACGGGAGATCGCCGATGTGGGGTTCGAGGTGTTCGTAGACCTCGTCGGCGCTCTCCGGCCGGTTCCGGGGGTCGCGGTCCAGCAGGGCCTGCAGAAGCCGTTCCAGCGCGGGCGGGACGTCGCGGCGCAGTTCACGGACCGGCACGGCATCGCTCGTCAGGCGGGCCTTCATGATGGACGCCTGGGTGGGACCGGCGAAGGGGCAGCGCCTGCTGAGCATCTCGTACAGGACCGTACCGAGCGAGTACAGGTCGCTGCGCGGGCTCCAGTTGTTGTCGTACTGCTCGGGCGCCATGTAGGCGATCGTCCCGACCATCTGGCCCGTACTGGTGAGCCGGGATCGCTGGTCGTCGTCCAGGGCCGCCGCCAGCCCGAAGTCCAGCACCTTCACCGCGCCGTGCTGGTCGACCATGAGGTTGCTGGGCTTGAGGTCGCGGTGGACGAGTTGGAGGGAGTGCGCGTGGCTGAGCACCGCGCAGGTCTGCGCGGCGATGGCCGCCGCCCATCCGATGGGGAACGGGTCGTGCTCGGCCACGAGGTCGTCCACCTCGCGTCCCTCGATGAGCTGCATCACCAGGTAGCGCCGGTGGGCGAACCGTCCTTCGGTCTCCTCGCCGAGGTCGTACAGGGCGGGGACGCCCGGATGGTCCATCCGGGCTGTGAGCTTGCACTCCCGGTCGAACCGTTTGACCAGCTCCTCGCGCTCGGTGGGAGTCTGCGGGAAACTGATGAACTTGACCGCGACCCGGCGCATGAGTTCGGTATCCGTGGCTCCCCACACCTCCCCCATACCGCCCTTGCCCATGTGGGTGTGGTCGAGCTTGTAACGGCCCGCGATGACGTCCGCCACAGTGACACCTCCCCTCAGGTAAGCATGGAGTAAATCAACATATTCAACCGCTTAACCGGAGGTTTTCTCCACCCACTCCGCTGATCGCGCCGTCACAGCCGCTCCAGAACCCCGTCGGTCCGTAGCTGGTCGACATGCTCGGCCGCGCGCTGCGGGGCCGAGCCGCCGCGCACCAGCAGGCCCGCCTCGATGTTGGCGTCGGCCCCCGACTGGGTGAGATTCGCGCTGGTGACCAGCAGTTCCCGCCGATCGGCCACGGCGATCTTCGCGTGCATCTTCCCCTTCTGTCCGGGGCGCCTGAGGACCGGCCAGTGCCACAACTCCACGTTCAGGCCGTGGAAGGCCGCCGCGGGTTCCTCGCCGGAGATCGCACTGCCGGCGCCCTGGAGCGTCTCGACCACGACCCGGACCCGCACACCGCGCTCCAGGGCCACCGCGATCGCATCGCGGACAGGCGGATGAGGCTTGGCCGAGTAGGTCATGAGGATCAGCTCGTGCCGCGCATGGCCGATGAGCTGCGCGAGCACCTGAGCCGTCGAGCGAACGGGGACCGCATGAGTGACCGGCCCGGACCAGACCGATTCCACTCGCACCGCGGCCTCCTGCTGCGCCAGCGCGGCGGCCATGCCCTCCAAGAAGGCGGCGACCGTGGCAGAAGGAAGATCGCCTTCGTCGTCACGGGCGGCCAATACCGCCTCCACGTCCGCGGCGAACTCTGGCATCGCCTCACGAATGCGGTAGAGGTCCCCACGGCCGACACGATCCGCCAGGACACGAAGGCGCGTGGGACCGAGCCTGGCCGCCGGCGCGGCGGCGGCCGACGCGAACCGCTTCAAAGGCGAGTTCACGGCAGCTCCGGGTACAGCGCCAGATCCGGCTGGTCCACCGGCACGACGAACCTGCGGTCCAGGAACTTGTTGCCGCGCTCGCAGGTCGTCTCGGACACGAAGAGGCACACGTGGCACGCTGCGCCGTGCAGGAAGTCCGCCGGAGCCTGCGGGAGCCGCTCACAGCACAACGGATCGGAGGAGCAGTGCCGGGCGTCGGCGAGCGCCCGCCGCGTCAGCCGGACGAGTTGGTCGGGTTCGGCTAGCGAGACCAGGCCTCCCAGAGTTCCGTCCGCGTCGGGGACGGCTGTGTAGATGAGGATGCCCGCGCGGTGCGGATCGTCCTCGGTACCGGAGTAGATCCGCTCGGAAAGGCTGGCCGAGCTGTAGCCGCACTCCAGCGAGATCGTGCGGATCAGCAGGTGGGACAGCGTGTGCAAGGCGATGTAGCGGGCACCCGGCCACAGGTGCATCGGGTCGAACTCGGCCATGTTCTGGATCCGGTCGGAGTACCGGTTCTGCCGGTACCGCCCGTACGCCTCACGGTGCAGCCGCACGGCCTCGGAGTCGGCGATCCGCTTCTCCCACTCCTGGACGACGTCCTCGGGAAGCCTGAAGAAGATGCCCTCGCCGCGGACCTCGCTCGCGGGCACCCATGTGGGGTTGGAGCGGGCGAGCGTGACGCTCTTCACCATCTCGGGATCTTCTGGGTCGGGAGCGTCGAGACGGGTGAAACCGATCAGCGCGCGGACCTCACGGAGCCGCTCGGCCTGGAGGACGTCGGCGAAGACGTCCGTCAGCCGCTCCGGAACTCCGTCGAGGTCGCGCCGGAGGGTGAAGTCCTCGGTGGGATCGGGAAGCTTGGGCGCGGAGAAGATCTCCCACTCGGGAGTACGGAGGTCGGGGATCTTCTTGGCGTCCTGCTGGTCGTCCCCGCCGCCCGTCATCTTCCCGCGGAGCCTTTCGACGGCCGCCGCGATCTCCTCGTCCGACCAGTCCCTGAGCTCCTTGAAGGCCGGAGCGTTGTTGCGCGCCCACTCGTACATCGTCGAGGGGAGCGCCGAGACGGCGTCCCAATGCTGCTCGACCTTGGTCTCCAACTCGCTCGCCCCGGTCCGCGGGACGTTCAAAACCGACATGGTCTGCGCGAACCACTGGTTGGAGGCCCCGACGACCAGCATCTTCGGGTCGGCGGTGCAGCCCTGCGGGTTGAACACCACCAGGTGCGGATGCCTCGCCCGGCAGCGCGGAAGGTTCTGCTCCCCGCGCTTGCCCTGCGCCTCGCGGATGTTGCGGCGTTCGTTGCAGTTGATGCACACGATCTCGACGTTCGCGCCGAGATTCCCGCCACGGTCGTCCATGCGCAGCCGAGGATGCGACGCTTTCGGGCAGGGCAGGCCCTTATGGACGAAGTTGACGTAGGGGAACTCGTCGAGATGGCCGTTGATGCAGGAGAGCACGAAACGGGCCGCCACCGCGAGCGGACGCTTCTTGGACCTGGAGCACTTGTCGTGGAAGAACTTGGCCTCGTGCGGCTTCCGCGGCTTGGAGTTCTCGAAACCGAACACTCCCGAGTCGAGGCCGGCGAGCTCGTTGCACGCCGTGCAGCGGAACCAGGCGGGGAACGGCGCGACCGGGACCCCGAGCTTGGACGCGGGGCCCTTGGGGTCCTTGTCCAGCCCCTCCAGCCACGGTGCCTCCCTGAGCGAGACCACGGACTTGCCGAGGACCTTCTGAACGGCCGTCAGCAGCCGGGGTTCGGCGATCGGCATCTGCGGCGTGTACTCCAGGTACCGCTCCCAGTCGTCCAGGCCCTTGACCAGGACGGAGAAGTTCGGCAGGTCCACCAGGGCGCCGACACCGCCGGTGTACATCAGATGGCTCGGACGGACGCTTCCGACCCGGCGGTAGAACTGCGCGGTCTCGGTCATCGTCATGCTCCCTTCCCGTTCAGGGCGGTCTCGCCGAGCTCGTCACCGGCGGGCGCGTCGTCGTCCTCGGTCTCGACGGGCGGACCGAACGACCACGCGGGTTCGTTGTAGACCGGCTTGAACAACGCGTCACCACCGGGGAGAAGCAGGTTGATCTCGTTCTCGGTCTCCCGCATGGACATCCCGGCGGTGAGATCGCCCCACCTGCCGTTGCCCGCCGGTTCGAGCAGCCCGCGGATCACCTGCTTGTTCCACGTGCCGTCCTGGTAGCCGAGCCTCGTCGAGCCCTGGTTCTTCTGGGTCTCCCACAGGTCGGTCACGCGCTTGACCCGCTCGGCCAGATAGTCTCGTCCGCGCTCGTGCGCGACGGCCTCGGCGCGGACGAGCATCCGGTCGATGACCTCCTGCACGATCGGGCCTTCCAGATCGACGTCGTAGGCGTCCCGATTGCGGGAGTACTCCTCCACCGCCTGCCGGACGGCGGCGACAAGGGTCGCGGTCGTACCGCGGTCCAGGGCTCTGCGGGTGTACGGGGTCACCGAAAGGGCTTCGACCTGGCGGTAGAAGGTCGCGTGGTAGTGCTCGAAGTCCTCGTAATGGGCGAGGTCCCGGGGACGCGACCAGTTGTAGAGAGTGACGACGAGGCCGGGCTTGGTCGCTTCGCGGCCGACCCGCGAGGACGCTTGGATGTACTCGGCGGTGTTCTTCGGCTGGCCTGTCATCACCATGAGGCCGAACCGCGGCACGTCGACCCCCACCTGAAGCATCGAGGTGGCCAGAACCACATCGACCGGAGTCAGCCCGGCGCGCTGCCGATCGTAGAAACGCTCCGCCAGCGGGTGCGGCGCCGGCGCCTTCTCGGCGGAACGGGATTCCTTGCGGGCCTTCATGATCCGGCGCATCTCGGCGGCGGCCTCGCTGCGCCGCGCATGGGTGTCGATCTCGGGGTCGAAGCCGTGTTCCAGCCGCTTGAGCACGTCGCTGATGTCACCGGAGGAGATGCGGGACGTCAGTTCCTGGATGACGAGGAGGGAGTTTCCGATGACGCGGTCGGACAGGCCCTTCGCACGGCCGTGGCGCCGGACGCGGGTCGTCACGTCGTCGTCCAGGTAGCGGCGCATCCCGGCCAGCTCGCGGGTGGCGTTGAAGTAGCCGACCAGGGTCATGTAAGGGTCGGCGGGCGCACCGTACTTGTCGAACAGCGTCTGCCCGGCCAGCAGCAGGATCTCCGCGAGGCGGATCTCGGCCGACTTCAAGCGCACTCCGTGCGCGCACACTCCGAGGTAGCGGCGTCCCGGGGTCTCCGGCGTGACCGGCTTCTGCTCGGAGAAGAAGGTGTCGGACGCATCGATCACCTGGGGCGGGAACACGGCCAGATCGCGGCCGAACACACCGAGCACCTGCTGCCGGGAGCGCTTGGTGGTCGCGGTGGAAGCCACGATCTTCGGGCCGGTGCGGTGCTCCCCGAAGGGCCAGGACGTCAGCTCCGCCACCGCCGCCTCGAACAGACCGACCGTGGTGCCGAGCGCGCCCGAGATCAGGTGCAGCTCGTCCTGGATGATCAGATCCGGCGGCCGGAGCCGGACGACCGGCTGCGCGGTGATCGCGGGGAGGGCGCCCTTCTTGTTGTGCTTGCCCGCGCAGCCGATCCTGTCGTCAAGGTCGTCATGGCGGAAGCCGTGCCGGTCGCAGTGGCTCCGCATGCGGCCGAACAGGATGCCCGCGTAGCCCTTCCAGGGAAGCTGGGCAAGCTTGTCAACAGTCGCGATGACCAGGCTCGGCGCGTAACGGTAGATCTCTTCGTCCACGGTGAGGATGGGCAGTCCCTCACCGTTCGCCTTGCGCTTGGAGAAGGGGCAGGCGTCCTCGCCCTCGCCGCGGTGGCAGTAGAGCAGGACGCGGCGCCGGTCCTCGTCGATCCACAGGTCGCGCTCGGCGCGCAGTCCTTCACCGCACCAGGGGCAGGCGAGCGTCTGGAGCACATTGGCGCGGTTGCCCTTGCCCGCGTCGCGCGCCTCGACGACCTGCTCCTTGGCATCCTCGAACCAGTTCGGGGAGACGCCGGCGCCGACCCACAGGCCGATCCGGAACCGCTCGGTCCCCCACATCTGCGGATCGCGTTGACGCAGCACCTCGGCGGCGCAGATCAAGGCAGCCGCCCGCTGGAACTGCTGGGCGGTCAGCAGGCGCAGGGTGTAGCGCATGAGGACGGCGACTCCGGCGAGCCCGTCACGCGCGTCCTCCCCCGATCCGAGCAGACCCTGGAGGCGGCGAATGCCGAGGGTGTAGGCGATCAGCCCGAGGTAGGCCTCGGTCTTGCCACCGCCGGTCGGGAAGAACAGCAGATCGACCAGGGCGGTGTGGTCGGCCGCGCGCTCCGGGTGGCCCGGGTCGGTGAGCGAGGGGAGGTTGAGCAAGACGAAGGCGAGCTGGAACGGACGCCAGCTCGCCGCCTTCGCGCCACGCTCGGCGACCTTCTGCTCGGCCTCCGCGTAGCCGAGCCCCTCTTCGCGGAGCGCGCCGATCTGGGTGTTACGGCGTTGCAGCGCCATCGTCTCGTTGGCGAAGTGGAACGCCTGGAGCGCTTCGGCGTGCCGGGGCGTGCTCGGATCGGTGAGCAACGCGACGCCCGCGGCTATCCGGGACGCCGCCCGGCGGGCGTCGGCGACGGCGCGTTCGGCGGTCTCGCGGAGGGTGGCGGGCAGACCGGGGATCTCGGCCTCACACTGGTCGAGCCACTTCTCGTAACCGTCCACGAGCGGACGCAGACCGGCCTTGAGCTGCTCCGGCGTCGCCTCGGCCAGCGCGTCCATGGACAGCTCGACGTGCTCCAGCGGCGTGCCGGGACCGGTCGGGGCGACGGTCGCGGGAACGTCGTAGACGGGCAGCCACGTGGTGACGAGCCGGTGCGCGCGGCGCTCGCCGGGCTCGATGTCGGCGTGGACGGCGACGTTGCGACCGGCGGCGTACCGGCGCTCGTTCCGGTAGAGCAGGCGGAGGTGGAGCTCCTCCGGGTCGTCCTCGGCGATCTCGCGATCGTCGAGGGGGTCGTCCACCGGGAGGAAGACCGGCTTGGCGCCGTCCAGGGCGGTCACCGTCAGCTCCGGCTGGAACAGCCAGGCGGTGTCCTTGTTACTGGGCGGCTCGGCCTGGGCGTTGACCAGGGCGAGCTCGACGATCCGCTTGCCGTCGCGCTGCCGGACGCCGACGCTGAGCAGCACCCCCGGCGCTTCCGGGTCGTCCATCGTCAGCGGGATCTTGTAGGAGGGTTCGGCGTCGAGCCGCACCTCCTTCTCGTGGTCCTCCTGCTTGCGCGCCCAGGGCCGGATCTTCTTGCCGTTCTCGTCTTCCTCGTCGTGCTTGTCGTACCGCCCCCACGCGGCCCGGACCGACACGGCGTCGATGGCGGCGTCCACGCAGAAGGACAGGCCCATGGACGACGCCCACAGCTTGCCGAGCGCCTGGGGGCTGACGACGTCGGGCAGCTCGGCGTCCGACGCGTCGCCCTCCACACCGGTGTCGTTGTCCTGCACCTCGCCCGCCTCGTCGGTCACGGACGACGGGGTGTGTCGAGGGCCGAGCATCCCGACCAGGTAACGCTCGCGCGGGCCCATGGCCCTGGGGTGGAACCGCTCGGACGGCCCGTCCCACGGACCGAGCAGGTCGCGACGGACCAGATCCTCCAGTTCGTCGCGCACCTGGAACGAGGTCGCCTCGGCGAAGTCCTGCGGCTGGTCGAGGGGGGCGACCGGCTCGGCGTCCTGCCCGACCTCCTGCGCGTCATGCCCCACGGGGAGCTGCTCTCCCCGCGGATCGTGGAACAGTCCGTCGATACTCCCAGCCATGGACACTCCAGCCAACATTTGAAGACGTTGTGTATAGAGTACACAAGCACATGCCTACGACAAGAAGGTCCGCAACCCCTCGTCCCCTGCCTAACCCCCGTTGAGGGAATCCCTGCGGGGCCGGACGGGCCTGCGTTCGAGGAAGACCCATTCGCCTCCGACGTAGGACGCGCCGAGCAGGCGTCCCTCGTCACATAGCCAGGAGAACTCGCTCTGAAGTTCCTTGAAGCTGTCGTTGGTCACGATCACGGCATGAGTGCGTTCGGCGACCGTGCAGACGAGACGGTCGGCCTTCCCGGCCGTCCCCGCGGGGACCTGCGTCACCTCCCCGGATCTTCTCCCCTTCTCCAGTCGCCGCCGTTCGGGGTGGGGAAGCTGATGGGCGAGGGCGGCGTCCACCACGATGTCCACGACGCATCCGGGGTTCTGCGCCTTCAGCGCCTCGACCGCCTCGCACAGTGCGGTGAAACTCGGTTTGTCTCCGGCTTTCACGTCCCGGTTGAGCCAGGCGATGTTCGAACCGTCCACCACGAACCGCCGGGCCGCCGTCTGCGGCGACGCGACCGGTATCGGACGGACCGTCTGCGGCGTCGGGGTCGGCACCGGCTTCCTCGGCCGCACGGGCTGCCACGGTTCGGTCGGCTCCGTGAACTGCGGGGAGAAGGCCGACGGAGCCGGACGGGCCACGTCGAGGGTCCTCATCTCCCGCTGGATCTCCTGCACCGTGAGCGTCTGTCCGTGGGTGAAGTCGGTGATCTCCTGGTCGAGGAGGACGCGCTGGTCGCGGTCCTGGATCGCCTTCACATGGAGCAGGCCGTTCTCCTGGTAGGTGTACTCCAATGTGAAGGTCGAGTCGTCGCGCACCGCCGGACGCGGGAAACGGACGGCGAGCGTGGTGAGCTGGAAGTTCTCCGGATGGTCGAGCGGCTTGTCAGGATCCGCCTCCCAGATCTCCAGCTTGAGCCCCTCCGCGAAGTCCCGGTTCGGCTTGTAGTTCTTGCTCTCCACCGCGGGCAGCGGCGACCTCGGCGGAATGATCGTGCTGAACCTCGGCTCGCTCAGCTCCTCCGGCCGGACGGTCGTGCCGAGCGCGTACATCGAGGAGACCTGCAGGAAGCTGTCGAGCTCCTTGTTCAGGATCGCGGCGGCGATGGCGGCTCCGCGCGCGACGGCGGTCATCGGGTGGCAGATGTGCGCGGGGACGGTCTCAGCGTCCATGAGCCGTTCGACGGCCGCGCGGACGCACGGCATCTGGCTCGTTCCGCCGATCATCAGGATGTCGGTGATGCCGGTGGGGCCGATGCCGAGATCGTTCAGGCACATCCGCGCCGGTTCGAGCGCCCGCTCCACCAGGTCGGCGATCTGCCCTTCCAGCTCCGCCCGGGTGACCTCGATGAGCCTGCCGTTGCCGGGAACCCGGGTCAGCACCGACTCCTCGGTGGACAGGCGGATCTTCGTCCGCTCCACGGCCAGGTCGAACTGGCGCCGGTCGTCGTCCGACAGCTCGGGCGTGCGTCCCATCTTCTGGACGAGCAGCTCCCGCAGCCGCTTGTCGATCTCCAGGCCGCCGAGCTGGGTGATGCCGCGCGAGGCCCGTTCCTCGAAGATCCCGTCCTGGTGTTCGAGGACCGTCACGTCGATCGTGCCGCCGCCCCAGTCGAACACCATCACGGTGCCCTCCTCCGGGACGTCGTGCATGTAGGAGAGCGCGGCGGCGGTCGACTCGTTCAGCAGCGCCTTGACCTCGATGCCGGCGGCGCGAGCGGCGGCGCGCGTCCGGTACCTGGCACCGCCCTTGGCATTGGCGGGAACGGTGATGACGGCGCTGTCGATGCTCGTCAGGTTGCGTTCCGCGCGCTCGCGCATCGCCTGGAAGACCCCGGCGGCCACCGCCGTCGCGGAGACCCGCCGGTCGCGCAGCTGGATGCCGCCGTCGCTGCGCAGCATCCGCTTGCACGCTTCGATGACGCGGTTGCCCTGGAGCTTGGCCTCCCAGCCGAACAGCGTCCCCAGCCGAGCCGAACTCTCCCCGACGACCGTAGGGAACAGGCTCTCGAAAGACGGGTAGAACCACTCGTCTTCGAGGTGCTCCCCGTCCAGCGCCAAAACCTCGACGTCGCCCCCGGCCCACTGGGCCACGACCGAGTTCGTCGTCCCGAAGTCGATTCCCGCGATCACTCCGTGCCCCCGTCCCCGCCGACCTCCTCGATCGGGCTTTCCACTTCCATGACGCGGACCCTGCCCCGCCGGACCACCTGCCCGGTCAGCTCGTCGACCCAGGCGGGTTCGTCCACCTCGAACTCCGCCGTCTCGTCGGCCGAAGAGGGGAAGGCGAAGTACTCCGGGAACTGCTCGCAGTCGAAGATCTTCTTGAGCCCCGCCTCGGCGAACGCCGTGTTCAACAAGTAGGAGATCTTGTCGAAATCACCGGTTTCGGCGGCCCGCTGCAGCTTGGTGAGGTGGGCCAAGTGGAGCCGACGACTCCGGAAACCCTCCAGCACCGCGCTTCGAAGAATCTTCGCGATCTGCTCGTCCGAGAAGTCCGAGACAGAAGAACGCTGCTGCTTCAATTCATAGCGGACAATATTGCCGAAACGCTCATATACAGCATCGGGTTCGAGCTTGGCCCGCCCCGAGGCGATACTGCTCAACTGCTTTTCCACCAGCCGCTGAACCTCCGCTTCCCGGGAAGTAGCCGACTCTTTGGAAAAGCTGTTCTGCTTGGCCGAAGTACCGGCCGAGCGCTGGAATTGACGGAGGGTATCGCGTAGAAGCTGCTTGATTTCGTCGCCCATGACGCCGACCCGTCGCTCGACTTCGGCGTCCATCCGATCGATGTACGGGTCCAGGAAGTCGATTTCCATCTGCTGGTCGGCGTACGAGGTGTTCGGCGGCCTGCGAGGGCGTTTCCCTGAGCTCCGACCGTCACCGGTCCTACGCGCCCCGGCCTTCTTCACGATGACTCCTCACTCAGCGCCGACGGTGGCACGGCGGCGAATTCGTCCAGCACGGTCTCGATGGCGCGAGCACGCAGCTCGGCCAGGTCTTCGGGAGTGGCCGGGAGCGTCCGGCGCGGCATGGGCTCGATGGGCGGCAACAGGGCTACCGAACGCTCACGCGGAAGGACGAACAGGCTCTCGTCGAGGGGAAGGCGGTAGAAGTCCCCGTCACCATCGCGTTCGGCCGCCTCCAGGCGGCGCTTGGCGCGGTTGATCCGGCCGCGCTTGCGCACGTCGTCGCGGACGAGCTTGACCAGGGAGCGCCACTGGTCCAGCCACTCGTGCGACCCGTGCGACACCCCGAGCACCAGGTAGGGGTTCTCCCAGTAGTCGAGCTCGTTCCGCTTCTTCAGCTCGGCACGCCGGATGTAGTCGATGTTCTGCTGGATGACGGGATGCCGGCGGCCGATGCGCTCCAGGCGCTTCCTCGCCATGGCGAAGTCGTTGGTCTCCAGATCCAGGTAAGCCCGCATGACCAGCGCCTCGGCGCACATCTGGACGCGGGCCTCGCCGGCGTCCTGCGGCTGCTTCTCCTCGGCGAGGTCGACGAGTGGCGTCAACTGCGAGCGGACGCGGTCGAACATCCCGGCGAGCAGCCAGCGGTAGCAGTTGTAGAGGGCCCGCCACATGTGGAAGTCGCTGACGGACGGGTTGATCAGCCCGCTGGGAGTCCACCGCGTGGCGAGCAGAGACCAGAGGGCGCGGTCCTTGACGATGTGCGCGGGCCAGCGTTCGGTTTGGACGCCGAGCAGGATCTCGTCGTAGAGCACCTGCCCGGACGGGCTCAGCCGGGTCCGCAGAGAGATGTCCGGAGAGTCGCCCTTCCAGAAGGCGCTGAGCAGGGCGTAGATGTCGTCGCCTTCGGAGAGGTCTTCACCGTCGAGGAAACGGTGACGGCGTTCCATCTCCTGCCAGCCGAGCGCCACGGCGTCCTGCCTGCCGACCATCGCGGGCACGAGCCGAGCCGTCAGGTAGCGGCGTTCGGAGTCGGCTTCGCGACGTTCCCAGGGCGCGTCTTCAAAACCCACGAGCCCGGCGTCCAACAGGTCGTCCAGAACGGGAAGCGGCAGGTTCCCCGTCGCACGCCGCATCTCGACGGCCGTGACCGAGGCCGGATGCCCCAGCGCCGCGAGGTAGAGCCGCCACGCGAAGGGGCCTTCTAACACGTCTCGGCTCGGAAGCTTGATGCGTCCGGCACGCGGATCCTCGAACGCGAGAACCTGGACCTTGCGGCGGCCGAGGTCCGTCATCCAGGGCGCGCCCGCCTGAAGCAGCTCGTCCAGGTGAGCGACGGCCTGCTCGACCGGCAGCGTCCCGAGAATCGCCTTGACCTCGCCGGGAAGCGACGACTCCGGCCGCCCTCCCATGGAGCGCTCGACCGAACTGACGAGATGAGCGGGGAGACCGGGAACGCCGAGCAGCAGGGTGATCGCCTTCCGGAGCCCCCCGATCGTGTCCTCACCCTGCACCCCGAGCGCGGCCCACCCTTCGACCACCGGGTCGGCAGCACTCCGTCCGGCGCGAATGGCGGCTACACGCGCGTTCCGTTTGCGCCGCCATTCAGCTACGCGCTCCGCACGTGAGACAGGGGACTCCACCCCAACCCCTCACCCTCTACACAGCCCACCGTAAGGTAAACGGTTTGGAAGCGCCAGGTTAGATGATTCCTCAACCATACACAATGCCGTCGAGAAATCGACAATCTGATATCAGGCAGCCAAAAGAGGGCGCGCCCTTCAGTGCGGGCGCACCCCGCGGACGGCTTCGCGTCAGCTAGAAGAGGCCGGGATTCTCGACCTTCTGAGCCTTCTTCTTCCCCTTCTTGTCATGCAGGCCGGCAGCGACCTCGGCGGCGTACCGTTCGTGGTTCAGCTCCAGCAGGCGATCGACAAACTCTCGCTGGATTGCTGGGGCGACGGTGTAGCGAGTCTCGTGCCCAAGACTGTAGTAGTCGTGAGCGAGCTGTGGAATCAAGTCGCCCCATCCGTACGCCCGGCAAACAGCCTCGTCGACCAGCCTGTGAATTTCCCGCAGCTCCACAATGTCATGATCATTGTTCGCCTGACTGTGAACGAGATTGTACGTGGCCGTCAACCCAGATAGTCGCGCAAGCATCACGTTCCTCCGGACCCGATCGAGCCTATCTCCCAGTTCCCGCATCTCCTGAGTCATTTCAGGGAGGGGAAGCGTTTCAAAGACATCGGAAGATGTGTATCTAATCGTCCCCCCCAAGGTGGATGACCATTTTACAGCCCACCAAAAATGAGGAGAGCTACTCAATAGCGTCAGCATTGACGGGTCGGCGGATGCAAAAACACCCAATGCATGCGAGAACACTTGCCCGGTCTGGGCGAAAACTGGAATTGCAAATTTTGTGTGCAAGGTGATGACGACGACTCTGTCGAGTTTAGAAATAGCCCTAACCAGACCTGGGCGGGTTTCGGCAAACTGCCACCATCTTTCGCGATGACTCTTCCGATTATTCTCCTGCCTCTCGGGCTTTACTAGAGAGACCACTCGCGCAAACGGGTCGCTATATTTTGAAGCTTGATCCTGTGACCAATCTCGAAAGTTTATTACCCATCGACTCGCCGAGACATCTGGCCGCGAGTTAACATCCTGCCCTACGATATAGGGCATTATGACTTCCCTGTTGACCGGGTCACGGTCCAGCAGTGCCCGGGCCTCATCTGGAGTTAGCACAAACCCCATGCCGTCCAATTTCCAGCCTTGGAAAGAAATTCCCTGACTGGCTCGCAAGCGGAAAGGGCTTCCAGAAACTCTGGACCCAACTTCGAGTGCCGCAGTGATTGACTTTACCTGCTCACCATTAAGTACGTAGCTGGCCTCTCTTCCCATTGAAGCGCGCGTAATGGATACTTCACAATACTCTAGCGCTGCCGACTTTGATGGCCAAGGCGCGCTCTTGACAGCCCGGCGAATACAACTCCCTCCCGAAATGATCTGATCGAGTCCAACTTCTCGCGTGTCACTCTGGGCCAGAGTATTAGTTGCAACGATTCCTAGCTGACCAGATCCAACGAGTAGGCCTTGCCCACGGAGAAGAAAATATGCAACAAGGTCAGCCCTGCCGCTTGCGCGCACTCCTCCCGCAACCACCTCGCTAAGGTATTCTCGATAAGCCATACCCAGCGGTCCAGTAATTTTAGTCCCCCCCAGAAAGGGCGGGTTTCCGATGACGGCGTCGAAGCCTCCCTCAGCGAAGACTTCGGGAAAGACCAGCGGCCAGTGGATCGGTTGGCGACGGAAGGCGTGGGCCGACACGTCCTTGTTCAGCCACTCGCTAAGTTCGTCGCAGGAAGCCGGGTTAATCCGGCCCGAGGAGGCGGCTTCCTGGGCGGCTCCTGAAGCCAGGATGGAAGCGGTGTCCAGCCCGGTGGGCCCCTTCTTCGCATGGGCGAGAGCGGCGGCGACGGTTAGGTCGGCGTAGAACCAGGCTTCCTGGACTTCTTCCTCGGTCTCCTTCAGCAGGGCGCGCTTGGCGGCCAGGGTTTCGAGGGTGGTGCCTTCGATCGCGGTGATGGCGCGGCGCTTGGCGGCGATGTCGCGGGCTACCTCGCGGGCTCCGGCTGTCCAGTCGAGCAGGGCGTCCTTGTGCAGTTCGCGGCCGCGCTTCGGGTCCATGTGCATCACTTCGAGCTGGTCGAGTGAGGTGATGCCGAGGAGGGAGTCGCCGGTGATCAGGCGGTCGTCCAGGAAGGTGAAGGGGCGGTGCGGGTCCATCGAGACGAGCCAGAGCGAGAGCTTGGCCATCTCCACGGCCATCTCGTTGATGTCCGCGCCGTACAGGCAGTGCTCGATGACCTTGCGGCGGGCCTTGATGACGACCGGGTCCGCGTCCATGTCGGCCGTCTCGTAGCCCGGCTGGTCCAGGAACTCGCGCGCGCCCTCCTCGCCCTCGCGCGCCCAGGCCTCGATCAGATGTCCCGCCAGGTAGCGGCAGGCCGCCACCAGGAACGCGCCCGAGCCCATCGCGATGTCGGCGACCTTGAGGTCCAGGATCTCCTTCGAGGACTTCGGCTTCCACTGGCTCTTGTCGGCCGTCTGGAGGGGGCCCGGTTCGTAGACCAGTGGTTCGAGGGCGCCCTCGACGACCTCTTCGGCGAGGAAGCGCGGCGTGTAGTGGGTGCCGGTGTTCTTCCGCAGGGACGACTCGGTCACGTACAGCGCGTCGGTGAGGATCACCACCGGGAGGTCGCGCAGGTCGGTGCGGATGAGGCCGTAGAACGGCAGCAGGCGCTCGGCCAGCGGGTAGTCGCCGTTGGTCACCGCGAGCAGGCGGCGGCGGGCCTCTTGCTTGTCGGCGTCCGAGAGGGGTGCCAGGCGCTTCTCCAGCGCCTTCGCCGAGCCGATCCCGGAGTCCTTGTACTCCTTGGCGAGCGTGGCGGCCAGCGTCGGGACGTCCGGCGACTGAGCGGCGAAGTTCTCCAGCGCGCTGAGCGCGACCTCTTCCTCGAGGCCCGCCTTGCCGACCAGCCCGACGATCGTCTCGGTGGCGTAGAAGCCCTCGAAGGCCAGCAGGCCCTCGTACACGTAACCGATCTGCTCGACGTCCAGTGCGCGGAAGGACAGCTTGCGGCGCTCGCGCGACTTGCCCGTGCCGATCGTGACGTGCTGGACCGACCGCAGCATGTGCAGGACCGTCCGGTCGTCGATGGCGTGCGGGAGCCACGCATACGTGGTCGGGTCGAAGATCGAGCCGTCGAGCGCGGACATCTGCATGTCGGGGTGGTCGACGCCGTGGTAGACGGCGTTGAACAGGGCGAGCAGCCGGTGCCATCCGGTGTGGGTGTGCTCGAGGTCCTCCTCGCTGCCCTTGACCGCGCGCTCTTCGAGTTCCTGGCAGAGCAGGCCCGCCGAGTAGGCCGTCCGGTAGAGCTCCTTGTCGGACGGCAGCAGGCCGCGCTCCTCGGCGAACAGCAGGAACACCACGCGCATCATCACCGCGACGGCTCCGCGGTAGACCTCGTGCGCCGAGATGTCGCCGAGGCCCTCGCCGCCCTGGTCCTTGTCGCGCGTGTGAGCGCGGCCGATGGCGGCCACCAGCAGTTCCACCGCCTGCCGCACCTGGACGCCGAGCGCCTCGGTGATCTCCTCCTGGTTGTCCAGGCCGGCCTTGAGCAGCGCCGGGAGGGTCTCGTCGTCCGGCACCGAGAAGAACCGCTCCCGGCGCAGCAACGAGACGAACGCGCGAACGACGTCCCGCTCAGCGGCTTCGTGCCAGTTCACGGCGTCGAAGACGGCCGTCGCCGTCACGCCGCCGCGTGGTGCCCAGACCAGCGCCCACCATCGGCCGTCGGTGGCGAGGCCGAGTTCCACGTCGTGATGGCGGCAGAGCTGGGCGAGGCGGTCCACCGGCGTCGCCGCCCAGGCCGAGTCCTTGACTCGTCTGGTCGGACTGTCCTCGGTGATCAGGCCGAGAAGACGGACGGGCTTGGCATCGCTTCCGGGTGCGGTGCCGGGCTCCAGCAGGGCGAACGACGGGACGACCTCGGTCTCGTGCTCCGGGACGTCCATGGCGAGGGCGTCGAGTCCCTCGAAGTGGACGGCCTCGTCCCAGCCGAGCAGTCCGGTGAGGACGTAATTGATCCACTCAGCGCCCGGGAGGGCCGTGTGCTCCAGGCGGAGTCGCTCGCGGGTCGCCTTGTCGAGGGCGTCCAGGGTGGGCCAGGCGCGGCGCAGCACCGGGATGCTGAGGAAGGGCCCCGAGACGTCGATCAGGCTCAACCAGTCGTTGTGGTTGAACTCGGCGGACTTGTGCTTGGGGAAACGGGGCATCTCAGAGGGCCTCTCGCTGCGGCACGACGAAGATCACGGCGACGGGGAAGGAGTGGGACTGCGGAGCGGCGTAGCGGGCCGCGATCTGTTGCAGTTCCAGGTCCCGTTCGTCGGCGAGCCGCCTCAGACGGTGCTCCCAGGAGCGGCGGTCGTTCTGGTACTGGCGGATCTCTTCGCGACTACGCGTCTCGATCGCGGAGAACAGCGTGTCCTCCTCGTCGCCTTGAGCGAGCTTGTCGCGCAGCGCCGCGGAGAACTGCTCGATGTTGGCGATGATCCGCTTGGATTCGGCGTCCTGCCGCTGGGCCAGTTGGCGCTCCAGCGATTCGCGGCGGGTGTCGGTGCGCCATCTGATCGCACTCTCCAGGCCGGGGCGCAGCGTGTCGAAGCGCGCGGCGAGGCGCTCGTGGATACGGCCTGTCGCCGCGTGGCCATGGGTGAGGGCCCGGTCGAGCAGGTCACCGAACCGGTTGACGTTCTCCCACCGCCGGAAACGTCCGTTCTCAGGTGCCCAGCCGCCGGCGTGCAGGACTTCCTCGTGCAGCCGTACGCCGTCCGCACCGACGAGCACGAACCTGGAGAAGGCGGCGACGAGCGTGCTCTCCAGATCATCGTCGTCGTAGACCACCGCGGTCACACGGTTGAGATCGATCTTGTCGTTCGATACGGCGGCGCGCAGCAGGCGAGTCGACATGGCGACCAGCGGGTGCCCGAGGTGAGCGAGCACCAGATCGTCGCGGCCCTTGGCGACCGCCTGGTCGAAGGTGATCGGAAGCTGCCTGGGCTCCCGTCCTTCCGGCGGAAGTTTCTCCAGCAGGCCGGCGGACGCCCGTTCCCACGAGCCGGTCAGGATCGGAACCTCGTACACCCCGGGATCGGGGTCGACGGCTTCCTTGAGCGGTTGCTGACGCGCCAACTCCAGAGCCGTGTCCACCACCCGTTTGATGCCCGGCGGCGAGATGTGCAGTTCCTGGATGGTGGCCTGAACGGTCTCGTGAAGCTTGCGGACCTGTTCTCCCACGTTGGAGTCGGCCGGAATCTTGTCCTTCTTGGCCGCCCTGGCGGTCTCGGCTTCCACGTCCACCTGCTCGCCGAGCAGGCGCCGCTGGACGGCATCCGCGAGGACGGCGTTGACCGAACCGAGGTCCTCCTCCATCTGCGCGACCTTCTTGGCCACCCGGGACAGGAACTCCAGATCGGCCTCGTAGGAGTCGACCGCCTTGTCCCAGCCGGTGCCGACGAAGTGGCGGATCTCCGGCGTCTCGGTCTGCCCGTACCGGTCGATACGACCGATCCGCTGTTCGAGCTTGTTGGGGTTGAACGGGATGTCGTAGTTGACGAGCCTGTGGCAGTGGTTCTGCAGGTCGATCCCCTCGCTGGCGGCATCGGTGGCCAGCAGGACGCGCACCGGGTGCTCCGCGGGCGACTTCTGGAACGCCAGCCGGAGCGCCTCGCGTTCGGAGGCGCCCATGCTCCCGTCCAGCTCGGCTACCCGGTCGGCGCCGAAGCCCTGGGAACGCAGGAGATCACGGAGCCAGTCCTTGGTGTCGCGGTACTCGGTGAAGACGATGACGCGCTCGTTCGTCCACTCATCGCCCGGCTTGCAGATCGCCGTCAGGTAGTCGATGAGTTCCTTGGCCTTGGCATCGGGCTGGGCTTCGTGCGCGAGCGCCCAATCGTGCATCCGCTTGAGGAGGGCGAGTTCGTCGTCCTCCTTCTCGATGAGCGGCTGAGTTCGGGCAAGGGCGTCGGTCTCGGCCTCGTCCAGCGCTTCGTCGTCGAGCGTGGCGGTTTCGTCGAGGAAGTCGTCGAGCCATTCGTCCTCAGGGGCGAGAGCGGGCTTGCCCTTGTGCTGAAGGGTCTCCATGTAGACGCCGACCGTTCGGGCGAAGGCGGCGGGGCTGGAGAACAGGCGCTTCTTCAAGAGCAGCGTGACCAGGTCGGCGGCCTTGCGTCCCTTGACCTGCTTGAGGCGGCGACGGCGCGTTTCGGCGAACTGCTTGAGCAGTCCGTGGATCTCCAGCTCATCCTCGGGGTACCGCACGAGGATCTCGCGAGCATCACGCCGGGTGAAGCGAGGCTTGTTGTCGGCTGTGACGATCTGGCGCTTGAGACGCCGAACCACGGTCTCCTTCACGGCGGAGGGATCGGGATCCATCCCGCGGGCGAACCGCTGGTCGTCCAGGACCTCCAGCAGAGCGGTGAAGCTGGCCTGGTAGCCGTTGTGCGGCGTCGCCGACAGGAAGAGCCGGTGGGTGAAGTGCGGGGCCAGCTTGCGGATCAGCTTGGTCTGCTGGGAATCCACCGCGTAGACCTGCTTCGGGGCGGCGGGCGCGACGTGGTGCGCCTCGTCCAGGACGAGCAGGTCGAACGTGCGGGGATAGGCCGGGCCGTCCGGTGGCAGGACCTCGTCGAGCAGCCGCTGTGCCTTGGGACCGCGCAGCCAGGGCAGCGAGACGATGGCGTGCGGGTAGACCTCGAAGGGGTTGGCCGCGCTGCCATGAGTACGGCGGACTTCGGCACAACGCTCGGAGTCGATGACGGTGAACTCCAGGCCGAACTTCTCGGCCATCTCGTCCCGCCACTTCACCGTCAGGCCCGCGGGGCAGACGATGAGGATGCGGTGGGCACGCTGGCGCAGCAGGAGTTCCTGGACCACCAGGCCCGCCTCGATGGTCTTACCGAGGCCGACGTCGTCAGCGAGAAGCAGGTTCACGCGAGGCGCGTCCATGGCACGGGCCACCGGCTCGAGCTGGTAGTCCTCGATCGTCACACCGGAGCGGAACGGCGCCTGGAGGGTCTTGACGTCGGCGGACGCGACCGCGCCCCATCGGACGGCGTCCAGGAAGGCCGCCAGTCGCTCAGGCGAGTCGAAGCGGTCTTTCGCGACCTCGGGAAGCGAGCCGCTGGGCAGGGTCCGACGTCCCGGTTCGACCTCCCAGATGACCGACAGGGTGTCGCCGTACCGGCCGTCCTCGACGCTCTGCAGGGTGACGAGGCTGCTCGTTCCGCGCTCGTCCACACCGCTGACCACCCAGCGCTGGCCGCGCACCTGCACGAGCGCGCCGGGGACAGGCTTTTGGTCGGTAGCCGTCGAAGCCACGGTTCTCCTCACCCAGAGTCACAGGCGCCGTTCACTTGTTAGCACAGGGCACGGCGTGACGGGGTGGAAGGTCGCAAGCACCTCTACCCCGTTGCCGGCATCCTAGGACATAATGACCATGCCGTCCACAAGCGATTTGCCTGTGTATTGCGTTCACATGCCGCGTGCGCCTAACAACAGACTCGGTTCTGCATTGCCCCGGTCCGGTGAACCGACATGATCATTAGACGCCGGGGTGCACGTCACGGTTGACAGCCGGATCACGCGCGGTCGAGAGGGCCGTCGATGTTCTCGCCGGGATCGCCGGCGACGGAGTCTAGGCGAGCGCGGAGCAGGTCCGCGCCATGGGGCGGCAGCGCGAGAAGCGGGCGCCGGAGATCATCCGCTGCACCTCAACGCGCGACGTCCTCGGAAAGGCCGTGCGCTGAGTCTTGAGGGCCCAGGCGATGGCCCTCTTCTCCCCGAGGACCAGAAGGTACGACGTGGCCCCGGGCCAGCCCTGGCCGCGGGTCAACGAGCCCTGCGGGGCTTGAGGATGGAGTCGATGAGGCCATCGGTGATGAGCGCGGCCAGGTCCGTGCCGACGTCGGCCGCCAGTCGGAGCCGCGTCGAGAACTCGTACAACCGGCGGAAGTCCTCACCGTGACCACGCTGCACGTCGATGGCCGGAACGGGGATCTCCGCGCGGCGGATGTCCACACGGTAGCTGGTGGACGTCGCCGTGTAGTTCCTGATGTTCAGCGAGCTGCGCAGAATGCCCGCCAGGTAGTGCGGATCGAGCAAGTTCGGGTCCGGGCGGAGAAGAAGCAGATGGCGGCCCAGGCTTCCGCCCGCCTGTTCGACGACCATCGCGGCGGGTGTCCGGATGACGGCCGGGACGACGACGTCACCGGCCTGGAGGGCGACGTGGTCCGGAGCCGTGGGATGAGTGGACGCGACGGGCTGCCGATTGCGCGTCACGTCGTCCACGGTGAGGACGTTGGGAAGGGACTCGTTGTCGTGTTTGCTCGACGAGCTCGCATGGACGAGCGCAAGGTGGCCCATGCGCACCAGGTCGGCGACGGAGATCAGTGGCGCGTCCGACAGCTGGGGGGCGGCCTGTACTTCGGGGATGAGCGCGGGCAGACCTCGCAGCAGCTCCAGTACTTCGGCGCGGCGCTGCTCGACCTGGTCGAGCGCTAGAGCGCCGGTCGGCTGCGCGATGTAGCGGGCGGGCGTCAGATCGACTTCCTCGTCCAGGAGGTCGATGATCCGCACGGCCCTGACCTGACCGGGTTCGTCAAGGTCGACCTCGGGATCGGAGGTGAAGCGTCGCCACGCGTCCAGCGTGCGGTCGGCGAAGCCGTCCGACGCTTCGGCCATGAGGACCTGACTGGGCGGGCGCTCGCCGGGCGTGGGGCGGCGGAGCACCCACAGGGCCAAGGGGACGGCCATGTTGGGGACGGCACCCAGAGGTAGGCCGATGACGGCTCGGAGGGCGCCTCGACGGAGGAGTTGCTGACGGATGCGGCGTCCCGCGCGGCGGTTCGCCGCGGCGGGCGGCATGAGGACCACGGCGAGGCCGCCGGGGCGCGTGTGCGTCAGGGCGTGCTGGACCCAGGCGAGCTCTGGTTCGGTTCGGGGCGGGAGGCCGTACTCCCAGCGCAGGTCGGTGCTGAGCTCGTCGTATCCCCAGTTGCGGTCGTTGAAGGGCGGGGCGGTCGCGACCAGGTCGGCTTCGACTTCGGGGAAGGCGTCGTCGCGGAGGGAGTCGCCCGAGCGGATCTCGACGTTCTCGGTGCGGAGGGCCAGGCGGAGGGCGGTGAGTCGGGTCAGGTCCGCGTCGATGTCCTGGCCGACGACGCGGGTCGGCCGGACGTTCTCCAGAGCCGCCAAGAGGAAACCGCCCGAGCCGCAGGCCGGATCGAAGACGGTCTCGACGCCCGGCCCGGCCAGACGGGTGGCGAGGGACGTCACGGCCGGCGGCGTCTCGTAGGCGCGGCGCTTGTGCAGGTCCAGGTAACGGGCGCGGAGGAATTCGAAGGTGTCGCGTGGGCTGCGCTCGCTCGCGAGCTCGGCCACGCGGCGGACGATCGGAACGTGCTTCTTCGCGATCGGCGAGACGAAGTCGCCGCCGACCGCCTCGGGTAGTTCGCGGGCCAGTTGCTCATCGCTGAGCTTTTCGAGCGATGCCCAGGCGCCCGGAGCACGATGCAGATAGAGCAGGAAGGAACCCGCGAGGGTGAGGACGTCCGCGAGGTTCCCCTCGTCAGCGAGTTTCCGGAGGTCCTGCCAGAGGAACTCGTCGGCGGTGGCTCCGGAGAGCTTGCCTTGAGCGCCCAGCCAGTCCTGGATCTCCGAGAGGGAGAACGTGGGGCTGGTGGCGGTGCCACCGACCGGTTGCGGAAAGTCGTCGTGCCGCTTCCGCCAGTTACTGACGGCGGCACGCCCGACACCGGCCAGTCGCGCGATCTCGGCGGCGGTGACTGCTGCGTCCTGGGCCACAGGTGCCTCCTCGGCTCGTCGTCGTTCGGAGCGACGCCTTCGATCCGACGCTACACGTACCAGCGCGCTCAACCGATCTCCGACCGGTTGATTTGATTCACGGTTGCTGGTTGATTGTGTTCACGCGCATCTCGTGCTTTGATGAGGGCGTCGGAAGGTTCTGCGCCCCCCGTGAACGGAGCTGACGCCATGTCGTGCATGCCCTTATCTCTCCACCGGTTCGACGAGGAGCTCCGCGCGCTGTCCACGGAGCTCGCCGCCCGGGCTCAGTCGGTGCGGGCCGGCGCCACTCGGGCGTACGGGTGCCACGTCTGCAAGGTCGTCCGGCAGGCTCTCGGGCTCGCGTTCACAGCCGCCCGGCACGGAGACGAGGAGTGGGCCGGCCTCCTGATCGGCGAGGCCGTGTACTACGCCGAGCACGGCGGTCATCTGGCGGACTGCCCGCAGGGTCCGGTGGCTCCACCGAAGCGACGGCCCCCTCTCGAGGTGCACCGGAGCCTCACCGAGTGGGCGGGGGCCTCGCTCCCTCTGGTCGCCGCCACGGACGCGAGCTGGTGGAAGAACGTCACCGGGGTCGGTTACGTCGTCAGCGACGGCCGTTGGGGAATGCGCGGCCACAAGGGCTCCGGACGCCCACTCGCGGGCGCGGACCCGGTGGTGATCGGTGAGCTCCACGCTGTGGCGCTGCTCCTTGAGCACGCCGACGCGGACGTCGTTCTGGTCGACAGCATGGCCGCCCTGAAGTTCCTCCGTAGCTGGCAGAGCTCCGGCACCGCGCCCATGCCGTGCGGCTACGACGCACGTCCGACTGCGACCGAGCCGGCCGCGCTCGTCCGGCTCGCGGAGCGGGTGGCCGAACGCCCCGACCTGCGGTTCGAGCACGTGAAGGCCCATCGGGGCCATCCGCTCAACGAGACCGCCGACTCGCTGGCGTCGATCGCCCGGCGTCGGGCGACGCGGCGCTTCGATGCCGTCGCCCGCGCCGAAGGCCTCGTCCAGGCCTTCCTGGCCGCCTGGCACGACCAGGACGACCCGCACGCCCTGGCCGCTTGACCCCCTCGCAAGGAGACATCATGAATCCGAACCAGCCTCCCCTCCATGTTCAGGGACCCGCTCCGAAGAAGGGCGGTGCCGGCAAGGGGTGTCTCATCGCCGCCGGCGGCACGCTCGGCCTGCTCGTGCTGCTGGGCGCGTGCGGTGCGCTGATCGGAAGCGCCGGCGGCTCGCCCGGCGCTCCCCAGAAGAAGCCGTCCACGACGTCGACCGCTGCTTCGAGGGCGACCAAGGCCGAGACGAAGCAGCCGAAGCCCTCACCCACCATCACCAATGGGATCGGGCACGAGTACCGGGACGGCAAGTTCGCCTTCACGGTCACGAAGGTGAAGAAGGGGGTCGAGCGGGTCGGCGACGAGTACCTCGGCAAGTCGGCGCAGGGGCAGTACGTGTTCGTCTACTTGCAGATCGCCAACATCGGCAAGAAGTCGCAGACGTTCTTCGGCAGCAACCAGACGCTCGTCGACACTCGTGGCCGCATTTTCGAAGTGGACAACGAAGCGGCCGCCTACCTGGGAGAAGAGGCCAAATCGCTCTTCGAGGAGATCAATCCCGGAAACGCGGTGAAGGGCATCCTCGTCTACGACGTTCCCCGCGGGACCAGGTTCCGCGAACTGCGCCTGCACGACTCGATGTTCTCCGGGGGCGTCACGGTTCCGCTCGGCGGCCACTGATAGCCCGCAAGATCACGATTTACCCACCTTCCTGCCGATTGTCACTGCTGCTGTTTACGATCTGCTGCCAGCGCACTCGCTGAGAGGAGCCCGGCGTGACCGACCGTGCCGTAGTCATCGCGGAGGAACAGCGTGCGGTGGACCATGCGTACGCATGCCGCGCGCGCCATTTCGAGGAGCTTCGGAAGAAGCTGGGCACGCCGTCGGACGTCACCGACGCCCATGCCGGAACCGCGTTCATCCCCGACGTCGCGCCCGAGCTCCAGCTCGAGGACGATCTCGGCGACGAGGCGCTGGTGGCCGGACGCGTCGCGTTCGTCGAGGACGGCGTCGAACGGTCCTGCCTCTGGGGGCGCCGGCTCGTCCGCGACGCGGACGGCGAGGTGGTCGTGGCCTCCTGGCAGACACCGCGCGTCGTCCAGTGGATGACCGCGACGCTGAACGAGCCCGGCGAGGTCCGGCTTCGCAGGCGGCTGGCCTGCCAGGGCGGCATCGTGCGCAAGTACTACGACGAGCTGGTGGTACCGCGCTCTTCCGGCGAGGACGGGCAGGCCGTGGCCTCGGTGGCGGACGAGCCGCCGGCCCGGCGCATCGAGCGCCTGCGCGACTTCCTGCTGGAGGACCTGGAGCGCGCACGCGACGGCCGGATGCGCGACATCGTGGAGACGATCCAGCGCGAGCAGCTCATGCTGGTGGCCGATCGGCGGAACGGCGTGCTCGTCATCCAGGGCGGCCCCGGTACGGGGAAGACCGCCGTAGGGCTGCACCGGGTGTCATGGCTGCTCTACAACAACATCTTCAGGCGTGGCGACATGCTCGTCGTCGGTCCGCATCGGGGCTTCCTGGAGCACGTTCGGGAGGTTCTCCCCCGGCTCGGCACCCACGGCGTCACGTTGGTGGAGCGTGACCGTCTCTGGGACGAACCTCGGGGGGTCGATCCGCTTCCGGCGCGCCTCGTGAAGTCGTCCGCGCGCATGGCGACCGTTCTGCGGCGGGGTATCGAGCAGCAGGGCGGCACGCGCGCCCTGACGCGGCATCTCAAGGACGGGGCGTTCGCCTTCGTGTTCGAGGGGGCGTTCCTCTCTGTACCCCAAGCCGATCTCGAGAAATTCCTCGCCTGGGAGAGCGGGGCGTACAACGCGCAGCGCCTCGCTTTCGGCACCCGGCTCGTGGACGCTCTCACGGCCGCCTACCACGATGCCTCTTCGAGGCGTCACGACAGCGGCGTGCGCAAGCGGATAGAGCGTCATCCCCAGGTGAAGCGGATCGTCAACTCGGTGCGGCCCAGGCTCAGCGCGGAACAGGTGCTGCGTGATCTGCTGACCGACGCGGAGTTCCTGCGTCGCGCCGCCACCGGGGTGCTCGACGACGGCGAGCAGGCCGCGCTTCTGCGTGAGCGCCGCGAACGGATGACCGAGGAGCCGTGGTCCCTGGAAGACCAGATCTGCCTGGAGGAACTGCGCCATCTGCTGAACGGCGACGGCCCGCCGCGCTACCGCCACCTGGTCGTGGACGAGGCTCAGGACCTCACCCCGATGCAGGCGCGCTCTCTGGCCCGTCGGTGCCCGTCCGGTTCCCTGACGGTTCTCGGTGATCTCGCGCAGTCGTCCGGTCTCCACCGCTGGAACGACTGGTCGGAGCTTTCGCAGGTGTTCGCCGGTGTGGACGGGTGGCACCTGGAGCAGCTGGAGCTTTCGCAGGTGTTCGCCGGTGTGGACGGGTGGCACCTGGAGCAGCTCACCATCGGGTACAGAGTGCCCCGGGAAGTGATGGACTTCGCGGCGCCGTTGGCGCGCGTACTCGCTCCGAACACCCGCTTCCCGGAATCGGTCCGGCCCGGTGGCGAAGAGGCCGTGACCGTGCTCCGGGTCGCGGCGGACGAGGTGGACGGAACGGCTGTCTCGCGCGCGGCCGAACTGTCCGGTGACGGTCGCTCGGTGGCTGTGATCGTCCCCGATGGCGTGACCGGGATCGGCTCGGACGACGCGCGGGTCCTGCGCGCCGATGAATGCCGGGGGCTCGAATTCGACCACGTCGTGCTGGTCGAACCCGCTGCGATCGCATCGCAGGAACCCGGCGGTCTGGGAGAGCTGTACGTCGCGCTCACCCGGTGCACGCAGTCGCTCACGATCGTGCACCACTCGCCGCTCCCCCGTGAGCTGGACCCGACGACCGAAGCGACTTTGGAGGACGAGCCGATGACCACAGCCGGTGCGGAGAGCCGGGACGAGAGCGGTTTCCAGGCGTTCCTCGACGACCTGGAGCGCTCGGTCCGCGAGGAACGGGAATGCCACGTTCATGAGAGCGTCCGGTACTCGCTCGTCTCCGCACTGTTCGCGGCGCGCCTCGCTCCGGTGACCGATTCCCCCACCGCCGACATCGTGTGCGAAGGGCCGGCTGGACGGATGCTGTACGAGGTGCTCGGCGAGGGTGGGCACGCCTACCCGGCGATACGGCAGGCGGTCCTTCGACTCATGGAGGTCCAGTACGCCGAGGGGGGACAGGCTGATCACCGCTTCGTCGTGCTGCCTCGCGAACCCGAACAGCCGTGGGCGGCAGACGTCCTTCGTGACGCTTTCGGCATTGCGCTGATCTGGCGTGACGGTGGGAGCTGGAGTGGCGAGGGTATCGGCATCGCGCTGGGACGGGAGGCCGGCGGAGTTGAGTGAAATCGTACCCGGAATCTGCTCCGTCCAGATCCGCGTCGGGAAACTACTGCTCACCTCTCTCAATGTCACGCAGACTTATGGCGGCCTGATCGAAGGCGGACCATCGAAGCGGTTCAACGACCGCCTCGTCCAGAGGGCGCTTGAGAGTGCGAGCCGCGGCGAGATGCCCGTCCATCTCGTTCCGCCGGTGATCAAACTGGACGAGCGGCGGCCTCACGATCCGACGGAGGTTCTGCCGCCGCTCCGCTGCATCGGGTTCTTCCACGGGCCGCCCACTCCGCGGGCAGTGGGCGACTGGTGGCGTACGGACCTGGTCGTCGTGTGGTTCCAAGAGCCGAGCGAGCGGATCCTCCATCCGGACGTCGAGGCCCAGATGTGGGACCTGCCATGGGAGGAGAAGGCTCGGGATCTCTCCTTCGACGACTGGTAGAGCGCCGCTACGTACGCCCATCGCCGAGGCGGCCGGCGATCGAGGAGCGTGCTGGTGAGGAAGAGGACTACCTCGGGGCTCGCGCACCGGCTCCGGGAGGTGGCGGGTAACGCCGATGCCCCGGTGGCGGTGCAGGGGCCTCGTTGAAGGTCGGGCAGTCGTCGCCGAGGGCGGAGACGAAGCGTCGGACCGCCGTCACCAGAATCAACCGCATCACCATCGGGTCCTGCGGTCCAACGCCCGGCGGAGCGCGGAAGAGTCGGGCGCGGAGTCGGCCGTCGGTCGTGGCGCGGAACCCTCCGGCGACGGCCGCTCGGTGGCGACCATCGTTCCCGGGCGATGACCGGAATCGTCGCGCTCCCAGAACCGCTCGGTCGAGACTCGCGATCTCTCCTTCGGTGACTGGCGAGCCGACACAGCGGCTGAGGCCGCAGGATCAGGTGGGGTGGGCGGCGGTTATTACGGTGTCGAGGAGGGAGCGGGAGGTTTCCAGGGCTTCTATGGCGGCGGTCATTCTGGCGCGTTCGCGTTGGAGGTCCTTCACCAGGTCGGGGCAGATGGGGACCAGGCGGTCGGGGTCGCCCTTCAGGCAGGGAAGGAGGGTGGCGATGGTGGCGGTGGTGAGGCCGGCGGCCAGGAGGGCGCGGATGCGGCGGACGGCCTCGACGTCCTGGGGGGCGTACTCGCGGTAGCCGCTGGGGAGCCGGGTCGGGTGCAGGAGGCCCTGCTCCTCGTAGTAGCGGAGCAGGCGCACCGAGACTCCGGTGCGCCGGGACAGTTCGCCGATGCGCATGGACGCTCCCTTGACTCTCACATCGGTGTGAGATTTTAGCGTGCTGCGCATGAGCCGGATCGTGGTGTTGCTCGCGGCGTTGGGCGCGAGTGTTTTCGTGGTGGGGACGTCGGAGTACCTGGTGTCGGGGCTTCTGCCTCAGGTGGCCTCTGACCTGGGAGTTTCGGTGGCGGCGGCCGGGCAGGCGGTGACCGCGTACGCGCTGGGCGTGGTTCTCGGCGGGCCGTTGCTGACGGCGGCGACGGTGCGGGTTCCGCGGCGGGTGCTGGCGGTGGCGTTGCTGGTGCTGTTCGCTCTGGGGAACGGGTTGTGCGCGGTCGCGCCGTCCTACGGGGTGCTGATCGCGGGACGTGTGGTGGCGTCGCTGAGTCATGCGGCGTTCCTCACGCTGGCGCTGATGCTGACCACGAGGATCGTGCGGCCGGACCGGGTCGGGTCGGCGATCGCCGGGGTGGCGGCCGGGTTCTCGGTGGCGACGCTGCTGGGCGTTCCGGTCGGGGTGCTGCTCGGGGAGAGCGCCGGGTGGCGGACGCCGTTCGCGTTGCTGGCGGGGCTGGCGCTGGTCATGGCGGTCACGTTGGGGGTTCTGCTGCCGGGCGGCGAGACCGGGGCCACACGGGTGCGGGACGAGGTCCGGACGGTGGTGTCGCGGCCGGTTCTGCTGGTGGTGGCCACGACGGCCGTGGGGATGGCCGCCGTCTCGACCGTGTTCACGTATCTCGCGCCGTCGCTGCGGGACGTCGCCGGGTTCGGGGCCGCGGCGGTTTCCGGGCTGCTGGTGATCTACGGAGTGGGCAGTCTGGCGGGTGGACTGGTCGCCGGGCGGCTCGCCGACCGGTCGCTGGAGTGGACCGTGCGCGGGACGTTCGGCGGGCTGGCGGTCGTCCTCGTGGTGGTGGCGCTGGCGCTGCCGTGGAAAGTCGGGGCGGTGGCGGCGGTGCTGGCCTTCGGGTTGCTGGCCTCGTCCACGACGCCTACCTTGCAGACCCTGCTGCTCAAGCACGCCGGGAGCGCGCCCACGCTGGCGGTCTCGGTCAACATCGCGGCGTTCAACATCGGGATCGCCCTGGGTTCGGTGGTCGGAGGGGTCGTCGTCTCGGGGGTGGGGACGCGGTGGACGGGGCTCGTCGGCGCGGTGCTCAGCGTCGCGGGGTTGGGTTTGTCCTATCTCGCACTCCCCCGACCTGGGGTTCGGCACCAGGATGTGGGGCATCGGAGTGCCGAAGTCGGGGTTTCGCGGTAACACGCGTCCAATACGGGAGAATTGACTACATGGAGTTCGGTGTCCTGGGACCGGTCGAGGCGCGGCTCGACGGAGAGACCGTGGCGGTGGGCGGCCCGCGGGTGCGCGCGCTGCTGGCCATGCTGGCGCTCTCGGCCGGACGGGTGGTGACGACCGAGCACCTGATCGACGGCCTGTACGGGGAGGACGCACCGTCCGGGGCGATGAACGCGCTGCAGTCGCAGGTCTCGCGGCTGCGGCGCGGCCTCGGGGACGCGTCGCTGGTCGAGGGGCATCCGGCGGGGTACCGGCTCGTCGTCGAGGACGCGCGGGTGGACGCGCTGCGGTTCACCGAGCTGGCGGGGAACGGGCGGCGGGCGCTCGGCGGCGGGGAGGCCGCGTGGGCGGTCGAGCTGCTGGAGGAGGCGCTCGGCCTGTGGCGCGGCCCCGCCCTGGCGGACGTCCGGGTGGCGCCGTTCGCCGAGGGGCAGGCGGCGCGGCTGGAGGAGGCGCGCGTCGCGGCGGTCGAGGATCTCGCCGAGGCGCAGATCACGGCCGGGATGGCGGGGGCCGCGGTGGAACGGCTCCGGCAGGTCGTCGAGGCGTATCCGCTGCGGGAGCGCGCGCGGGGGCTCCTCATGCGCGCCCTGTACGGGACGGGGCGGCAGGCCGAGGCCCTGGAGGAGTACGAGAGCGCGCGGCAGGTGCTGTCCGAGGAGCTGGGCGCCGATCCGTCCGGGGACCTGGCCGATCTGCACGTGGCGATCCTCCGCGGCGACCTGGAGAAGCCCGCCGCGGGCGCCGAGCGGGCCCGGCCCGCGGTGGTCGAGGAGGCGGAGGCCGTCCGGGCGATCCCGTCGCAGCTCACCAGCTTCGTCGGCCGGGAGGACGAGCTGCGGCGCATCGACGAGATGCTGGCGAACGGGCGGCTGGTGACGCTGCTCGGGCCGGGCGGGGCGGGCAAGACGCGGCTGGCCGTGGAGGCCGCCCGGCGGCGGGAGGGCGAGGTCCGCTTCGTCGAGCTGGCGACCGCCGGCACGGCGAAGGAGGTGGCTCCGGCGGTGGTCGTGGCGCTCGGGATGCGCCGCGACGACCAGGTGACCGACCCCGTGGACCGCCTGGTGGCGGGCTTGGCCGGACGGCGCGTCCTGCTCGTCCTGGACAACTGCGAGCAGGTCGTGGAGGAGGCGGCGCGGCTGGCGCACCGGCTGCTGACCGCCTGCCCGGACCTGCGCGTGCTGACGACCAGCCGCGAGGCGCTCGGCGTGACCGGCGAGACGCTGTGCCCCATCTCCCCGCTGCCCCTGCCGCCGGACGACGCGGGCGCGCACGAGGCGGCCGACTTCCCGGCGGTCCGGCTGTTCGCCGAACGGGCGGCGGCGGTCCGGCCCGGTTTCGTGGTGGACGAGGGGAACGCGGCGGACGTCCGGCGGATCTGCGCCGCGCTCGACGGCATGCCACTGGCGATCGAGCTGGCGGCGGCGCGGCTGCGGTCGCTGCCGGTGGCCGAGGTCGCGGCGCGCCTGGACGACCGGTTCCGGCTCCTCTCGCGCGGCAGCCGGGCCGCCGAGCCGCGGCACCAGACGCTGCGCGCGGTCGTCGGCTGGAGCTGGGACCTGCTGGACGAGGACGAGCGGACCCTCGCGCGGCGGCTGTCGGTGTTCGCCGGCGGCTGGACGCGGGAGGCGGCGCGGGCGGTCTGCGACGTCCCGGACGCCGAGGAGCTGCTGGAGGGCCTGGCGGACAAGTCGTTCGTCCGGACGGCCGACGGCGTCCGCTTCCAGATGCTGGAGACGATCCGGGCGTTCTGCGCCGACCGGCTGGACGAGGCCGGGGAGACGTCCGGGATGCGGGCCGCGCACGTCCGGTACTTCCTCGACCTGGCCGAACGCGCCGACACCGAACTGCGCGGGCACCGGCAACTGGAATGGCTGGCACGGCTGACCGACGAGCACGTCAACCTGCACGCCGCGCTGCGAGGGGCGGTGCGGGAGGACCGTCCGTCCGCGATGCGGCTGGTCGCGGCGCTGTCCTGGTACTGGTGGCTGCGCGGACGGGTGGACGCCGCGCCCCTCATCGAGGAGCTGCTCGACGGGATCGGCGCGGACGTCCCGGCCGAACTCGACGAGGAGTACGTCCTGTGCGTCGCGAACGCGCTGACGGCGGGGGCGTCCGGTCCGCGCGCGGCGGCGTGGATGGAGCGCGCGACCGCGGTGGTGAACGCCCTCCGGTGCTCGCTGCGGCGGCCCTCGCTGATGGTGCTGTGGGCGCTGACGGCGGGCCCCGACCCCGACGCCCAGCCGGCCTACGCCGACTGGATCGGCGACGACCCGTGGACGCGGTCGCTGCTCAGGATGAGCGACGGGTACATGCTGCAGTTCCGCGGTGAGCTGGCGGAGGCGGAGGCCTCGTGCGCCGCGGCCGTCGAGGGCTTCCGCGCGCTCGGCGACCGCTGGGGCGTCGCGAACTCCCTGGACCCCCAGGCCCACATCGCCGACCGCCTCGGCGACCGGGAGCGGGCGCTGCGCCTGCTGGACGAGGCGCTCACCCTCACCCGCGACCTGGGCGCGCTGGAGGACACGGCCGACCTGCTGTCCCGGCGCGGCGAGGTCCACCTGCACAGCGGGGACCTCGACGCCGCGCGCGCGGACCTGGAGGCCGCGCGCGAACTGAGCCTGCGCGCGGGCACTCCGGACAAGACGGCCGCCGCCTACCACGGCCTCGGCCAGGTGGCGCGGCTGAGCGGTGACGCGGAGGAGGCGCGGCGGCTGTTCGAGACGGCCCTCACCGGCTTCGTGTCCGAGCGTTTCCTCGCCGTCGCGACGAGGGCCGCCGCGAAGGTCGGGCTGGGCTGGATCGCCGAGGGTGACGGCGACCTCGCGCGCGCACGCGAACTGCATCGCGAGGCGCTGTCCCTGTCGTTCGACCATCCGATCTTCATGCACCGGGCGGGCGCCGCGCTCGGGCTGGCGGGCGTCTCGCTCGCCGAGGGGGACCCGGAGCGGGCGGCCGTGCTGCTGGGGGCGGCCACGTCGCTCGCCGGGTCGGCCCCCGCCGGCGATCCCGACCTGCGGCGCATCGAGACGGGCGTCCGCGCCGCCATCGGGGACGACGCGTTCGAGAAGCTGTACCAGCGGGGCGCCGGGCTGTCCGCCGACGACGCGAAGGCCGAGGCGCTGTCGAGCTGACCGGGCGCCGGAGCGCGGGCACGCCGAAGCGCGGGCACGCCGAAGCGGGAGCGCGACGTGGAGCGAGAGGGAACTGCCCCGCGCCGGAACAGTGCGGCGCGCACCGGGGCGGTGCGTGGACGGTGCGGCGATGGTGAGCGCCCGGGCGGAGAGTCCGGGGCATGGAGATCACCACGGCTCGCAAATGGAGCACCTTCGCGGTCTGCGCCGTCATCGCACTGGTGCCGAACATCGACCTGACGGCGCTGAACCAGGCCGTGCCGAAGCTGTCGGCGGACCTGCGCCCGTCGGCCACGCAGATCCTCTGGATCGCCGACGCGTACGGGTTCGCGCTGGCCGGACTGCTGATCACGATGGGCGTGCTCGGTGACCGGCTCGGGCACAGGCGGGTGCTGCTGGGCGGGGTGGCCCTGTTCGCCGCGGCGTCGGCCGCGACCGCCTACGCGCCGTCCGCCGAGTGGCTGATCGCGGCGCGGGTGGTGCTGGGGGTGGCCGGGGCGACGCTGATGCCGTCCGGGCTGTCGCTGGTGCGGCGCGTGTTCGTCCAGCCGAAGGAGCGGACGATGGCGGTCGGCCTGCTCATGGGCGTCGGCGGCCTGGCGGTGGGGCTCGGGCCGGTGGTCGGCGGGGCGCTGCTGAACCACTTCTGGTGGGGCTCGGTGTTCCTGATCAACGTGCCGGTGATGCTGCTGGCGCTGGTCGCGGGCCTGCTGGTGCTGCCGGAGTCGCGGACCCCGAACCCCGGGCGGCTGGACGTGCCGAGCGTGCCGCTGTCGGTCGCCGGCGTCCTCGGCCCGGTCTACGCGATCAAGGAGACGGCCGCGCACGGGATCGCGCACCCCCGGATCGGCGTCGCGGCGGCGGTCGGCCTGGTGGCCCTGGTGTGGTTCGTCCGACGCCAGCCGACGGTCGCGCACCCGCTGATCGACATGCGGCTGTTCCGCCGCCCGGCGTTCACCGGGGCCATCGTCACGAACCTGTTCGCCATGTTCGCGCTGGTCGCGCAGTCGCTGATCTTCTCGATCCTGTTCCAGATGGTGTACGGCTGGTCGCCGCTGCGGTCCGGGCTGGCCGGGCTGCCCGGCGCGGTCGCGGCGATGGTCGGCGGCGCGGCGGTCGCCCCGCCGCTCATCACCGCGCTCGGACGGGCCCGGACGGTCGCCGTCGGGCTCGCGGTCGCCGCGGCGGCGTTCGCCTCCTTCACGCTGGTCGGCGCGGACACGCCCTACTGGACGCTGGTGCTGCCGATGGCGATGTCCGGGCTCGGGATGGGGATGGCGATGACGGTCACCGGCGACACCGTGCTCGCCTCGGTGCCGAGGGAGCGGTCGGGCGCGGCGTCCGCGATCGCCGAGACGGCGACCGAGCTGGGCGGGGCGCTGGGGATGGCGATCCTGGGCAGCGTCCTGACCGCGGTGTACCGCGACCGGATCACCGTCCCGGACGGGGTGGCCGGGTCCGCCGCGCACGCCGTCCGCGACTCGCTGCCCGCGGCGGTCCAGGTCGCGGGCTCGCTTCCGGCGCGGCTCGGCAGGCGGGTCGTGGACCTGGCGCGCGCCGCCTACCTGGACGGCATGCACGCCGCGCTGCTGGTCAGCGCCGGGTTCGCGGCGCTGGTGGCGGTGGCGGCGCTGGTGACGCTGCGGTCCGTCCCGAAGGTCATCGAGGAGGACGCCGGGACCGAGCCGGAGCTCGAGACCGCCCACTGATCCCGCGTCTCTCGGCGCGCGGCCCGCTCCGGCGGGCCGTCGGCGTCTCCGCCCCTTGGAAAAGTGATATCACTTTGCTAGATTGGTGCCATAGCCAAGGAGGAACGATGGAACAAGCACAGGTGGAGATGCCGCGGCCGAAGGTCGCCGAGCGGCCCGCCCGCGACACCAACGGATGGCCCATGGCGGGGCTCGCCCTGCTGCTGGTCATCGCGGGGGTCGCCGCCTTCGCCGGGGGTGTGGCGTCCCAGGGCGCCGGCTCGGTCGTCGCGGTCGTCGTCGGGGCCCTGGCCGTCCTGGCCGGCCTGGTGGTCGCCGCGGGCCTGACGCCGGTCGCGCCGGGCGAGGCACGCGTCCTCCAGCTCCTCGGCCGCTACACCGGGACGGTCCGCACCGACGGGCTGCGCTGGGTGAACCCGATCACCGCGCGCCGCCGGGTGTCCACCCGCATCCGCAACCACGAGACGGGCACGGCGAAGGTCAACGACCTGGACGGCAACCCGATCGACATCTCGGCGGTCGTCGTCTGGCAGGTCGAGGACACCGCGCGCGCCGTCTTCGAGGTGGACGACTTCGTCGAGTTCGTCGCGTTCCAGACCGAGGCGGCCGTCCGGCACATCGCGGGCGCCTTCCCCTACGACGCCGCCGACCGCACCTCGCTGCGCGAGAACGCCGACGAGATCACCGGCCAGCTGTCGGAGGAGATCGCGCTGCGGGTGGCGTCCGCCGGAGTCAAGATCGTCGAGTCCCGGATCACGCGCCTGGCGTACGCGCCGGAGATCGCCCAGGCGATGCTCCGCCGCCAGCAGGCGGGCGCGGTCGTCGCCGCCCGGCAGCGGATCGTGGACGGCGCGGTCGGCATGGTGCAGCAGGCCCTGACCAAGCTGGACGAGGAGCACGTGGTGGAACTGGACGAGGAGCGCAAGGCCGCGATGGTCAGCAACCTGCTGGTCGTGCTCTGCGCCGACCGCGACGCCCAGCCGGTCGTCAACACCGGTTCCCTGTACCAGTAAGCCGTGGCCACCGAGCGCAAGAAGATCCTGCTGCGGCTCGATCCCGCCGTGCACGACGCGCTGGCGCGGTGGGCCGGGGACGAGTTGCGCAGCACCAACGCCCAGATCGAGTTCCTGCTCCGGCGCGCCCTCGCGGACGCGGGCCGGATGCCGAAGGACGCGGGGCGCATGCGGAGGCCGGGACGCCCGGCCAAGGACGACAGCGGCGGCACGGACACCGCCGCGCCGGCCGAGGACCCCCCGGGGGATCCGGACGGAGAATAGAGCCGGAGAGCAGAGGACGAGTCACATGGTCGCGATCCCCGAGACACTGCCCCAGCGGATGTTCCTGCTGGCCTACGACACGCGCAAGCAGCGCCCGGCCCTGCGCGGGGAGCACCTGGGATTCGTCCTGCGGGCCGCCGCGCTGACCGAGCTCTACCTGGACGGACGGCTCGGCGAGGAGGACGGCAAGCCCGTCCCCGGGACGCCCGGGCCGGACCCGTACGGGGTGGTCGCGCAGATCGGCGCGTCGCGTCCGCGGCCGTGGCCGCACTGGGTGCGCAAGGACGCGCGGCGGATGGTCCGGACCGTCCGGGACGAGCTGGAGAGCGGCGGCTGGATCCGGCTGCGTCCGCGCCGCGTCCTCGGGCTCTTCCCGGTGACGGCGGTCGAGGTGCGCGACCCGCGCGTGCTGAAGGCGCTGTCGGGCAGCGTCAGCTCCGCGCTGCGGGGCCGTCCGGCGGCGCACGTGAACAGCCTGGACGCCGCGGCGGTCGCGCTGGCGGCGGCGGGCGAGGTGAGGACGGTCGTCCCGCGGGCGGAGAACCGGCGGTACCGCGCCCGGATCGCCGCGCTGACCGCCCGCAGCGGCCCCGCCGCCCCCGGGCTGCGGAAGGCCATCCGCCAGCAGCGCGCCGTCATGGCGAGCGCCACCGGCTGACGCCCGCCGGAGTCGGAGCGGCGCGCGAGGGACGGAGCGGCGCGCGAGGGACGGAGCTGCGGCCAGACCGTCCCGAGCGGGTCGTTCCGGCTCGACGTTCCGGAAGTCGGCAACGGCGTGCGGGGCCGGTGACCCGGCGTTCCATTCGACGGGCTGTCGCACAAGTGAGGAATCCTACAAAGTCCTCGCCTGTGGGCTTGTATCGCCCCGGCAGGGCAGGCCTTCGCGGACAGAACCTAGCGTTCTGGGCATGGAGCCCGAACGTCTCGTCTATCCGCTCGCCAAGCACGTCCTCCTCGGGCCCGCCCTGCGGGTCGTGTTCCGGCCGAAGACGTCGGGACGGCACCACGTGCCCCGGTCGGGTCCGGTGATCCTGGCGGCCAACCACCTGGCGCTCCCCGACTCGCTGCTGCTGCCCCTGGTCGTCCCGCGCCAGGTGTTCTTCCTGGGCAAGCACGAGTACTTCACGCGTCCGGGCCGGTTCGGCCGGATCCAGGCGGCGTGCTTCCGTGGCGTCGGGGCGATCGCCGTGGACCGGTCGGGCGGACGGGCGGCGGTCGCCGCGATGGAGGCGTCGGAGGCCGTCCTGCGCCGCGGCGAGGTGTTCGCGCTGCACCCCGAGGGCACCCGCTCCCCCGACGGACGCCTGTACCGGGGTCACACCGGCGTCGGACGGCTCACGCTGCGGACGGGCGCGCCGGTCGTCCCCGTCGGCCTCGTCGGCACCGACCGCCTGCGGACGCAGGGACGGCTCCTGCCCAACGCCGGGCAGATCGAGGTGCGGTTCGGCGAGCCGATGGAGTTCACCGGCGAGGAACGCGACCGCGAGGCCGTCCGCTACGCGACCGACCAGGTCATGCAGGCGATCCAGAAGCTGACGGGGCAGGAGTACGTCGACTCCTACGCGCCGATCCGGCGGCGCGACTGACCCGCACGGACGCGGACAGAGCAGCGGATAAAGCACTCGCGGACGCGGATAAAGCAGCAGATAAAGCACTCGCGGACGCGGACAGAGCAGCGGATAAAGCACTCGCGGACGGCGTCCGCACGCGGTTACGGTGCCGCGCATGGACATCTCCGGGCGCTATGTGGCCTCCGAGCGCTATGTGAATGTGGTCGATGTCGAGGCCACCTGCTGGGAGGGACGGCGCCCGGCGGGCCAGGTCAACGAGATCATCGAGATCGGGCTCTGCGTGGTGGACCTCGAGGCGCGGGAGCGCGTCGGGAAGCACCGCGTCCTGGTCCGTCCCGAGCGTTCGCGGGTGAGCGCGTTCTGCACGGAGCTGACCGGGCTCACGCAGGACGAAGCGGACACCGGCGTCTCGTTCGCCGAGGCGTGCGCGCTTCTGGAGCGCGAGCACTCGGCTCGCACGCGCACGTGGGTGAGCTGGGGCGACTACGACCGCAAGCAGTTCGAGCGGCAGACGGCGGCGGCGGCGGGCGTCCGCTACCCGTTCGGACGCCGGCACGTGAACGTGAAGGCGCTGTGGTCCGAGGCCCACGGCCTGCCGAAGAGACTCGGCATGGCGGGCGCCCTCCGGCACGCCGCGATTCCCCTGGAAGGGCGGCACCACAGCGGCGCCGACGACGCGTGGAACATCGCCGCCCTGCTGCTCCGCCTCGTCGAACGCGGAGACTGGCCCACCGCGCGACGGTCGGAGAATCCTTCCTCGCACGTGCCCTGACATGCGCGTTCGCGGTGTGGCGGTCCGTCCGCCATGGCCCTGGGAGTGAGAGCGTATGGCCCGTCTGGACGAGCGGACAGGTTTGGGGCCCGGGGTGGGGGCACGCTTCTGGGACCGATGACCATCCGCCTGACGACGCGCGGGGAGGCGTTGAGCAACGTGGAGATCAACCTGGAGTTGCGGTTGCCGGGGGACAGTACGAGCGTCCCGGCGGCCCGGCGGCTGCTCGACGCGTCGCTGGACACCCTGGGGGTGGACGAGCCGATCCGCGGCGACATCGAGCTGATGCTGACCGAGGCGTGCACCAACGTGATCCGGCACGCCGGTGCGGGCGACGAGTACACGGTCCGGGTGACCATCGTGGACGAGCGGTGCGTGATCCGGGTGATCGACTCCGGGCGGGGCGTGGACGCGGAGGCCGTCGAGAAGGCCGGCCGCTCCGCCTCGCCGACCGCCGAGTCCGGACGCGGCCTGCAGATCATGCGCGCGCTCGCCGACGACATGCGGTTCCACACCTTCCCGGACCACGGATCGCTGGTGGCGCTGGAGAAGCACCTGAAGTACGGGGCGAACAGCCTCGGGAGCCGGATGTCCGCCGCGGACTGGTCGTCCAACGGTGATGGGGACCGGCACGCGGAGCGCGTCTCGGAGGGCGTCTCCGAGGGTGGCCGACGCGAGGGGTGACCCGGATTTGATCTGATCCGGGTCACGCGCTGTTGCCCTTGCCGCTGCGGTTGTGGTCGGCCGCTATGGTCGGGACATGAGCGCCACGGGTCGGCCGACTCTCGATGAGATCGAGGAGCGCTTCGTGGAACTCGTCGCCAGTCGGCTGTCCCGCGACGAGGCCGACCGGTGGGCGGCGAGCTGGGTGGCGCGGGACGGGATCGACTGGGACGACCTCTCCTGGTGGGCCCTCGACCTCCTCCACGGAATCGACCTCCCCGCCGGCGGGACGACCGGTGGTGACCTGCACAGCGAGGGTGACCTGCACAGCGGCGGTTATCTGCACAGCGATGCCCAGGTCCGCGCATGGCTCACCGAGCTGCGGAGACGCCGGGCGCGGTGAACCCGCCGCCCTCTTGCCCGTCCTCTCCGCGCACCGTCTGACCAGGCTGTTCGGCAAGTTATCCACAGTTCCGCGGCCCGCTTTCATCTGGGTGCGACCGCTCGGCACGATGGAGGCACCGGCGCGTCCCAGGGCGGGCGTCACCGGTGCCGGTCCCCTCTCGGGCGCCGGGTCAGTCCGACGGTCGTGCGGAACGAAGGGTGAGAAGAGCGATGAGCGACGCGATCAGGCCGAAGGCCGCTCCGGTGAGGAACGTTCCGGCGAGGGCGTCCGTGGAGGCGTGGCCGCCGGAGTGCGCGGCGACCGCGTCGAAGACCGAAACCATGACGGAGACGCCGAGACTCGCGCCGGACCACAGCACCGTCTGCGCGACTCCGGCGGCGGCCCCCGAGTCCTCGGGCGCGACACTGCCCAGGATGGTCGCCATCAGCGGCATGACGGTGAGACCGCCGCCCGCGCCGTACAGCACGAACGGGCCGAGGAGCCCGGTGGCGTAGCCCTGGTGCGGGTCGAGGGCGGCCAGCCAGAGCATGGCCGCGCCGACCAGCAGCGCGCCGATCGTCACCAGGGTGCGCGCGCCGAACCGTCCGAGCAGTCGCGGCGCGAAGCGCACCGCGGCGAACTGCGTGCCGACGATCGGCACGAACGCGGCTCCGGCTCCCAGCGGTCCGTATCCCAGGTTCTGCTGGATGTACTGCGTGAGGAAGAAGAAGCCGCCGTACATCCCGCAGACCACGGTCGCCAGCACGACGAACGCGCCGGCGCGCCGCCGATCGGTGAACAGCCGCAGCGGGACGAGCGGGTGCCGCACTCGGGCCTCGACCAGCACGAACACCACGAACAAGAGGACGGCCGCCGCCAGCGCGGTCAGTGCCAGGGCGTCGTGCCAGCCGTCCGAACCCGTCCGGATGAGTCCGAACACGAGCGCCGTCAGGCCGACCGTGCCGGTCACAGCGCCGATGACGTCGATGCCGACCGCGCGGCGCGGGAGCTCAGCGAGCACCCTGGGCGCAGCCAGCGCGATCACGACACCGATGGGAAGGTTGATGAAGAACACCAGCCGCCAGGAGGCGAGGTCCGTGAGCAGGCCGCCGAGCAGCATGCCCAGCGCGCCGCCCGCCCCCGTCACCGCCGACGAGACGCCCAGCGCGCGCACCCGGGCCGCGCCGGTGAACAGTGTGGCGATCAGTGCCATGGCGCTGGGCGCGGCGAGCGCCGCGCCGACGCCCTGCAACGCGCGGGCGCAGATGAGCACCCCGCCGCCGGTGGCGACGCCGCCGAGCAGCGAGGCCAGGGTGAACAACGCGATCCCGCCGACGAACGCCCGGCGGCGGCCGACGATGTCGCCCGCGCGTCCGCCGAGCAGGAGAAGCCCGCCGAACGCGAGCGTGTAGGCGTTCTGCACCCAGGCGAGCCCGCCCGTGGACAGATCGAGTGCGCCACGGATGTCCGGAAGCGCGATGGTGACGACCGACGTGTCGACCCCGACCATGAGCTGGCAGCCGACGATGACGGCGAGCACGAGACCGGGGCGGCGGGGGGAGTCGGGCGACGGACGCGCCGAGGAGGTGGTCGGGCTCTCCTCGACACTCACCCGTCCACCCGGAACAGTCGACAAGACGACCTCCGAGAAGGTTAGGTTTTAAGGAACGGAAGCGTTCACTATGCGCCGAAGGTACCACCCGAATCCCCAAAAGGGAACGCCAGCGTTCACTACTGCGCCCGTCCCCGCCTCAACCCCGACTCAAGCCACCAACGCCCCGCCCCACCCGACGCCCACGCCGAACCCACGCACGCCACTCACCCGCGCACCCCTCCCACCCACGCCTCTGCGCCGCACGTCCCTCCCACCCACGCCCCTGCGCCGCACAGCCCTCCCAAGAACCGACCTCCCCAAGACCTCCGTCCCGCCCACGTCCCTCCCCCGCACCGCACTCCCAGCCACACCTCTACCGCGCACAACCCTCCCGGCCACGCCCCTACCGCGCACAGCCCTCCCACCCACACCGCTGCCACGCCGGCCCCTCCCCGAGACACCGCTGCCACGCACACCAGTCCCAGGCACGCCCCTCCCCTGCACGGCACTCACCCGCCCAACACCTCCCATCAGCCCACCAGCCAACTAACGCCCCCTCACCGCTTCGTCCGCCACCACGCTCTCCAAGCACGCTTCACCCACGCGCAACCTCCCGAGACAGCCCCGACAAGCACGCCTCCTCACTCAAGGCCGGCGCCCTGAGCAAGCCACTACGCCCCTGCAACGTCGTTTGGCGACCATCCATGAGCACGAGGACGGAGCCACGCGAGGCCGGTCGCACGAGGCCAATCCCAAGGGAGCCGGAAGTGGCTCAGGCACGCCTGGTGGTCGAGCGCCGTACGGCACGCTCGGGCTTCTACGCGCCCACCTCGTCCACTGGCTGGCATGCCCGGCGAGATGGCGTCATCTCGTCGGCTGGTCCCACGAGGCGCGCCCTGCCCTGTGCCGCAGGCCGCCCTCGTCCGGCTGGCATCCTGTCGCCGGCCCGCCATTCGCGCGAGGCTGAGAGTCACGCGATGCGGGTGGCACGAGACAAATCCCCAGGTGGGCTGGGGATAGCTCAGGCATGCCTGGTGGCCGAGCGCCGTCCTGCACGCTCCGACTTCTACGCCCGCCTCTTCCTCTGGTTGGCCTCCCATCCAGCTGGCGGCACCTCCTCGGCTGGTCCCGTCAGGCGCGCCCTGCCCTGTGTCGCGGTTGCCCTCGTCCGGCGGGCGTCATGTCAGTGGCCACCAATGCGCGAGGCCAGGGTCACGCGGTGCCTGGGGCAGCTCAGTGCCAGCGTCACGCGGTGCCACGGTCACGTGGCGTCCGCGGCACCTCGGCGCCCGGGTCAACTCGGTGGCCCGGGACCGGCGGGGATGAAGTGGCTCAAGCACACTCTTCACTCAAGAGCCGCGGGGTCGGCTCCACGATGGCCTTGGGGAGGTGGCTCAAACACGCCACTCGGTCGAGAGCCGCACCGTCTCTGGCTGGTGCCGCCCGCACTGTTCCTTGGCAGTCCGTTTCTCCTGGGCGGGTGGGCTTATGTCGGGGGCACGACTTTCGTGTGAGGCTGAGGCTCGCGGTGCCCATCGCCACGCAGTTATCGGGGCCACGCGGTGCCGGGATCCCGCAGTTCTGGGTGCGCGCGGGTTCTGGGTTCGGGAAGGTTCGGGTTCGCGCGGGTTCGGGGTTCGCGCGGGTTCGGGGTTCGCGCGGGTTCGGGGTGCGCGCGGGTTCGGGGTGCGCGCCGTATCGGGTTTCGCGGGGCGGGTTTGGGGGTTTGGGGTTGCGGTGGGGTGGGACTCGCGGGTGGGGGTTGGAGGGGCGGGCGGAGTGAGGGGCGGGGGGTACTTTGGGGGGGATCGGGAGGTGGGAGTGGTGGGGACGGCTACGCGGCGGCGGGGTGAGGCGCTGGAGAGTGCGATTCTGAACGCGGCGCTCGAGCAGTTGGCCGAGGTCGGGTACGTGCGGCTGACCATGGAGGGGGTCGCGGCGGCGGCGCAGACGGGGAAGGCCGCGCTCTACCGGCGCTGGTCGGGCAAGGAGGAGCTGGTCGCGGACGCGCTCCAGCACGTCCTGCCGGTGCCCGCCGACATGCCCGTGCACGACAACATCCGTGACGACCTCATGGAGTTGATGGGCTGCTACCGGCGCGTCGTGGACGCCACGCGGGGGACGGCCTTCCAGGTCCTCAAGCAGGACGGCGAGCAGTCGACGGACCTGATGCGCGACGTGGTGCGGGACCGGGTGATCAGCCCGCTCAAGCAACTGCTGCTCGCCGCGCTGGAGCGGGGGGTCGAGCGTGGCGACGTCCGCGCGTCCGCCGCCACGCCCATGAACGCGGAGATGGGCCCCGCGATGGTGATGTACCGCTGCACCCTGGAGTCGGGAGCGATCACCGACGAGTTCCTCACCGAGCTCGTCGACAACGTCCTGGTGCCCGCCGTCCGGGCGTGAGGTCTCCTCAGTCGCGGGGGCCGGCGGGGAGCTCGGTGTTCGCGCCGGGGAGCAGGACCCTGCGGGTGGGCGGGGGCATCTCGATGCCCTCCAGGCGGAAGCGGCGGTGCAGGCGCTTGACGAACTCGTGCTTGATGCGGAACTGGTCGCCGAACTCGACGGTGCGCAGGATGACCGTGAAGTGGATGCGGGAGTCGTCGAAGGTGTGGAAGCGGACGAGGGGCTGGGCGTCCTTCACGCCGCCCTCGACCTCGGCCATGATCTCGTGGCCGACCTCGATGACGACCTTCTCCACGTGGTCCAGGTCGCTGTCGTAGGCGCAGCTCGCCTGGAGCAGCAGGGACATGTCCTGCGCCGGGCGGTGGTAGTTGGTGAGGATCGTCTTGGAGAACGTGGCGTTCGGGATGACCTCGATGTTGTCCGACAGGGTGCGGATCGAGGTGTTGCGCCAGTTGATGTCGACGACGTAGCCCTCCTGGCCGCTGCTGAGCCTGATGTAGTCGCCGGGCTCCATCGTGCGCGACGCCAGGACGTGGACGCCGGCGAAGAGGTTGGCCAGGGTGTCCTGCAGCGCGAGCGCGACGGCCAGACCGCCGACGCCCAGGGCGCCCAGCAGCGGCGTGATGGAGACGCCGAGGCTCTGCAGCATCACCAGGACGCCGACGCCGAGCACGAGGACCTTGCTGATGTTGGTGAAGATGGTGACGTTGGCCGCGGTGCCCTGCCGGATCAGCGCGACGGACGCGATGATCCCGGCCGTGAGGCGGGCCAGCGCCAGCGAGACGACCAGGACGGTCGCCGCCGTCAGGACGCGGCCGGTCGCGACCATCGTCCCCTTGTGCAGCGGCAGCGCGTTCGCCGCCAGCCAGGCGCCGCCGAGCAGGCCGAGCGGCAGCGCCAGGTCGTACAGGAGGCGGGCGGCCAGGTCGTCCCAGGCCCACCGGGTGTCCTCGGCGCGGGCCGTCAGCCGCTTCGCGAACAGGCGCAGCGAGACGGCCAGCACCAGGGTCACCGCCATGACGGATGCGGCGATGATGATCGGTTCCCAACCGGGCCACTCAGGCATGCTCCGGCATCCTCCACCTACGTCGGACGTTCCAGACAAAGCATCGATCGTAGTCGCGTCGCGCGCCCGGTTCGGGGCGGATGGGGCAGGGCGTCCCGAAGGGGATGTCAGGGCGAAGCGTTACGATCGGGCGAGTGGTAGGAACGGGGATGCTGCGCCGCCTGGGGGTCACGGCGCTCGGTCTGCGGAACGGCCCCCACCGGGTCGAGGTCACCAGGGACCTCGAGGTGCCGGCGGGGGACGGCGTCACCCTGCTCGCCGACCACTACGCGCCGGTGGGACTGGAGCGGCGGCCGACGATCCTGGTGCGGTCGCCGTACGGGCGGCGCGGGCCGTTCGGGCTGATGTGCGGGCAGACGTTCGCCTCGCACGGGTTCCAGGCCGTGGTGCAGAGCGTGCGCGGCGGGTTCGGGTCCGGCGGGGTGTTCGAGCCGCTGGACGAGCGCGAGGACGGCCTCGCCACCATCGAGTGGCTGAAGCGGCAGCCGTGGTTCGGCGGGACGTTCGCGATGCACGGGCCCAGTTACCTCGGGTACGTGCAGTGGGCGGTCGCGGCCGAGGCCGGGCCGGAGCTGCGCGCGCTGTCGATGCAGGTCACCGCGTCGTCGTTCCGGGACGCGGTGAACGTCGGCGGGACGTTCGCGCTGGAGGCGGCGCTGACCTGGGTCGACCTCACCGCCCGGATGAAGCATCCGCTGTCGGGGGTCACCACCGGGATCATGTCGCCGCGGCGGGCGCGCCGCGCGGCGCTGTCCGGCAAGCCGCTCGCCGAGCTGGACGTCCTGGCGACCGGCGCGCAGCAGAAGTTCTTCCAGGACCTGCTCACGCACGGCCCCGACACCCCGTTCTGGGACCGCCGCGACTTCACCCGGACGGTGTCGGAGGTGTCCGCGCCGGTGAACATGACCGGCGGCTGGTACGACATCTTCCTGCCCTGGCAGATCAAGGACTACGCGGCGCTGCGCGCGGGCGGACGGCGGCCGTACCTGACCATCGGGCCGTGGTTCCACGCCGACGGCCGGATGATGCGCGACTCGGTCGGCGAGTCGCTGACCTGGTTCCGCGCGCACCTGCTGGACGACCCGTCCGAGCTGCGCGAGCTGCCGGTACGGCTGTACATCACGGGCGCGAACGAGTGGCGCGACTTCCCCGACTGGCCCGTCCCGGGCATGCGCGAGGAGCGCTGGCACCTGCACCCGGACGGGGGCCTGGCCACGGACGCGCCGCCCGAGTCGGAGCCCGACCGGTACCGGTACGACCCCGACCATCCGACGCCGTTCCTCGGCGGCCCGACGCTGCTCGGCGACAACCAGCCGGTCGCCGACCAGGCGCGACTGGAACGCCGCCGGGACGTCCTCACGTTCACCTCGCCCGTGCTGGACGAGCACCTCGAGATCATCGGCCCGGTCTCGGCCGAGTTGTACGTCCGGTCCGACCGGCTGCACACCGACTTCGTCGTGCGCCTCTGCGACGTGGACGAGGACGGCGTGTCGGTCAACCTGTGCGAGGGGATGCGCCGCCTCGTGCCCGGCGCCCCCGATCCGGACGACGAGGGCGTCCGCCGCGTCACGGTCGAGCTGTGGCCGGCGGGGCACCGCTTCCGGCGCGGGCACCGCGTCCGCGTCCAGGTGTGCAGCGGCGCCTACCCCCGCGTCTCGCGCAATCCCGGGACCGGCCAGCCCATCGGCACCGCCACCGACCACCTCACGGCCGACCAGGAGATCTTCCACGCTCCCGACCGGCCGTCCGCCATCCTGCTCCCGCGCGTCTGACCCGCGGGCAGTCGAGCGGTCGGGGCAGGGCGGGCGGCGTGACCGCAGTCCCGCGCGCGCACCCAACGCGTGGGGCGGAGGCGCGAAGCAGGTCGTGCGGCCAGAAGTCCCAGCGTTGCCCAGAGGGGAACCGTGGGTCACGTAGGCCGCGCCTCAGGTGCCGTACGCGGGTCGGGGCGGGTGGTCAGAGGTTGCGGAGGGCGGCCAGGGCGCGGTCGGCGTGGACGTTCATGCGGACCTCGGACTTGACGATCTCCACGACCCGCCGGTCCGGAGCGATGACGAAGGTCTGGCGGCGTGTGGGGGCCAGGGCGAAGCCGCGCTTGACGCCGAAGCGGGCCCGGACGGCGCCGTCGGGGTCGGAGAGGAGCGGGTAGCCGAGGGAGTGGCGGCCCGCGAACTCCCGCTGCCTGGTCGGGGCGTCGCCGCTGATGCCGACGGGACGGGCGCCGAGGTCGGCGAGTTCCTCGGCGACGTCGCGGAAGTGGCAGGCCTCGGCGGTGCAGCCCGGTGAGAGCGCCGCCGGGTAGAAGAACAGCACGACCGGTCCGTCCGCGAGCAGGTCGCTGAGGCGGCGGAGCGCGCCGGTCTCGTCGGGGAGCTCGAAGTCGTCCACCACGTCTCCGACTTTCATGGGCGAACCGTACCAAGGGCACCCGGACGGGACATCAGATAGGCGGTGGCCTGTTCGGGCGTCCAGCCGTGGGACTCGCGCAGGCCGGTGGCGAGCATCGTGAGGTAGAGGTCGGACGGCGCGTTGAGCTCGGCGTCGGCCGCGCCGTGCGGCGAGGTGAAGGTGAGCATGGGGTGGCCGTCCAGTTCGCCGACGTTCAGCACGGTCTCGTAGCGGCCCGGGCCGAGGACCCGGCGGCCGTTGGCGCCGAAGGCGGGCGTGAGGTCGGGTTCGGCGCCGGGGTCGCGGCGCATCTCCTGGGCGAGGACGTCGCAGAACTGCCCGCTGGACAGCAGGTACGCGCGGGCGGGGACCTCGTCGGCGAGGTCGGGGTCGTAGAACGCCATGCCGCCGCCCCAGACCAGGGACGTCAGGGCGAAGTAGACGCCGCCCGGCAGCAGGACGGGCCGGTCGGCGGCCGGCGGACGCGGGTCGCGGCAGCCGGTGTAGGTGCGCGCCGCGCCCGCCGGGCGTCCGCCGCGCAGGTAGCAGAGGAACCGGTCGCGGTGCAGGTTGGAGCCGTAGGCGACGTACCAGAGCTTCACCCGGTCATTGTCGGGTGGGATCGGCGACGCGGGCCATGAACAGCGGCTCCCCGGTCTTCGCGTCGCGCACCACCATCACGTAGGGGCGGTCGAACACGACCTCGATCTTCTCGACGGGCGCGGGCAGCGCGGTCGCGGAGACGCCGCCGCCGGTCGCGGCGGCGCCCTCGGTGCCCTTCTCGTCCACCCGCAGGGTGGCGGCGTGCTGCACGAACTGGATCCTGTCGGCTTTGGGCGAGATGCCGTGCAGGTCGGCGCGGCCGGAGAACGCCACGCCCATGCCGAGCCGGGTGAGCAGCGGGGTGAGCTCGCGGCGGGACGTGAGGTCCGTCTTGGGGAGGAAGACGTCCACGTCGGTGCCGGTGCCGAGGGCGCCGGTGAGGCGGTCGAACAGCGGTCCGGTCAGGGCCGGGCAGCCGGGGGCGGTGGCGTCCGGGAGCAGGGCGGTCATGCGGAGCCCGCCGCCCGCGTACGGGAGGTCGGCGGCCGTCCATCCGGCGGTGTGCGCGTAGCCGAAGCGGCTCCTGGCGTTCATGAGCTTCGCCTGGACGACCCGCTTGTCCGAGGTGGTGAACCGGTCGGGGGACGCCTCCTTGAACCGGGTGCGCCATTCGGCCTTGAGGTAGACGGCGTCGGTCAGGACCCACCCCGTGTCGGACTGCACCTGGCCCTTCGTGAGCAGCTCGGGGATCTTCCCGCCGGTGTCCTTCTTGATCTGCGCGTTGATGGCCTTGCGGGCGTCCTCGGGCGCGCCGGCGAAGTCGAGGGTCTTCACGCCCGCGTCGTAGCCGGTGGCGAGCCGGGCCAGGTAGTTCTTGTCGGTCGGCACGCCGGCGGTGGCCCAGATCTGGTCGGAGACCCTGACGGACGTCTTCTTGTCGCCGAGCGCGCGCAGCGCGGCCGTGCGGGCGCGGAGGCCGGGCAGCAGGTCGCCGGACGGCAGGTGCAGGGCCCGCGCCATGGCGGCGGCCGTCTCGCCGCGCGCGCCCTGGTGGATCATGCCCAGGCTGGACGCGACGCTGCTCGGCGACAGCACGATGTTGGCGTTCGGGTCGGCGGCGCACCAGGCGGAGAGCAGGCCGAAGCCGAACGCGGTGTCGGCGCGGCCGAGGGGGCGCGGATCGCCGGGCGGGACGTCGAGGACGGCGCCGCGGAGTTCGTGGACCCGGGGCGGCTGGTCGCCGCACGCCGCGAGGGCCGCCGCGAGCGCGGCGGCGCAGACCGCGGCGGCGAGAGAGCGGGGAGTCGGCATACCGATGGGACGGTGTCGCGGAGGCCATGGTTCCGTGGCGGACGGCCTCCGCGCCCCGGCGCGCGGAAGTTCTTCCCGGCGTGTCGCCGCGGGGTGCCGGACGACCGTCTTTCGAGGACTTTTCGCGGCTCAGGGGCAGAAATCGCCTCACCCGGAAGTCATGGCAAACTCCCCCATCCGCCACTTTTCATTGTGACAGCCACCACGCTCACGTTTGGCGGTCGCGCGGCTCGGGGACTATGGTCGTTGTGACCGCCTGAACCGGTGCGGGGACAGCCAACCCCCCGCCCGGCGCCCGTCAGGGCAAGGCAGAGCGGCCACTCGCATGTCCAGGTGTCTAAGACGCAGATACCTCCCGGTTAACCCGTGTGCTGACCCGGAGGTCCCCAATGCGTCGTTCCCTGAACATCGCCCTCGTTTCCGCTTCCGACTTCAGTGGCGACGACTCCCAGGTGTCCCACGTCCGTGAACTGGCCCGCGCCCTGAGCCGTTCCGAGGACGAGGGCGGCGCCGGCCACCGCGTCTCCGTCTACGGCCGCCGCTGCACCCCCGAGGCCCCCGCGCGCTCCCGGATCTCGCCGGGAGCCACCCTGTACAACCTGACCGCCGGTCCGGTCGAGCGACTCTCCGACGAGCAGCTCCTGGACCACGTCCGCGACCTGGCCGACGAGCTGCGCCGGCGCTGGACAGGCGCGGGCCGCCCCGACGTCGTGCACGCGCACGGCTGGATCGCCGGGCTCGCCGCCTGCGCGGTCGCCCGCGAGCTCGACCTCCCCTTCGCGCAGACCTTCCACGGCCTGGCCGCCACCGAGGCGCGCGCCGGACGGAAGATCCACCCGGCCCGGGCGCGGCTCGAGCGGGCCATCGGCCGCGGCGCCGACGTCGTCCTCGCCCGCAGCACCGACGAGGCGCAGGCCGCCGTCCGGACGGGCGTGCGGCGCGACGCGATCCGCATCACCCCGCCCGGCGTGGACATCGAGCTGTTCTCCGAGGTCGGCCCGGCCATGCCGCGCGGCGACCGGATGCGCCTCACCGTCATCTCCCGGAACCTGTCCGACGGCTCGGCCGAGACCGCGATCCGCGCCCTCCCGCACGTCCCGGACGCCGAGCTGGCCGTCGCCGGCGGTCCCGAGCGCGAGGAGCTGGAGGACGACGCGTCGGTGCGCCGGCTGACCGTCCTCGCCAAGCAGCTGAACGTCGCCGACCGGGTGATCTTCCTCGGCCGGATGCCGCGCCGCTCGCTGCCGCGTCTGCTGCGCACCTCGCGGCTCGCGCTCGGCCTCTCCCCGACCGGGTCCTCCCCGACCGCCGCCCTGGAGGCCATGGCCTGCGGCGTCCCCGCGGTGGTCACGCCGGTCGGGACCAACGCCGACGCGGTGCTCGACTCGATCACCGGCCTGCACGTCCCGGCGAACCGCCCGCGCCAGATCGGGCTGGCCGTCCGGCAGCTGCTGGCGGAGGAGACCACGCGGCACGGCTACGCCATCGCCGCCGCCGACCGGGTGCGCTCGCGGCACAGCTGGCCTCGGATCGCCGACGAGACCGAGCGCGTCTACCTGACGATCACGCCGGAGCCGGAGACGCTGCCGGAGCCGGGCCGCGAGCCCGAGCGCGAGCCGCAGCAGGCGCCCGAGCCCACCCGCGTCCCCGCCCCCACGCCGGAGCCGGAGCGCGAGCCCGAGCCGACCTCGGAGGCCGCCTCCGCGTCGAGCGTCGCGAGCGCGCTGGCCGAGACCGACAGCGAGCTGGTCGGCTCCCTGACCTGACCCGCCCCCGCGTCCCGCCGCCCCGCGGGACG
>NZ_QURH01000324.1 GCF_003428695.1 Actinomadura logoneensis | reverse complement strand
GCCCGCGTCCCCCGAGGACGCGGGCCGGACCCGTTTCCCGCCCCCTCCGGCGGATGGTGCGGGGGCCGTCCGGGCGGGCACATAACCTGTGGCGGGATGGATGGGACGACCATGACACGTCTGCCGGGCGATCCCGGCCCGTTGGGACGCGTGCGGTACACGCTGGGTTTCCGGCTGCCGCCGGAGAACCGCGAGTGGGTGCGGCACGACCTCACGGACGTCGGCTGGCGGGCGCGGCTGCTGCTGCGGCACGTCGCGCTGATGATCCCGGTCTGCCTCACGCTGTGCCTGCTGCCCGGCCCCTGGTGGCTGCGCGGCATGGTCGCGCTGCTCGCCTTCCTGGCCAGCACGCTCACCGTCGCCGTCAGCTCGGACGACCTCCGCCGCGCCCGCCTGCACCGCCACGGCCTCGAGGACCCGCGCGGCGAACGCCGTTAGGCGGGCTTTCAAGTCCCGCCCAACTCCGCGTTTCAAAGTCCCGGCCCACTCCGCTCGCCTTGCGGCTCGCTACGTGACCACGCCGGAACGCTGAACGGCCCTGGAAGCGGAACGGCCCTGGATGCGGAACGGCCCTGGATGCGGAACGGCTCGTCCCCTGCGGGACGAGCCGTTCGGCGTGAGGCGGGCGGGCGGGTCAGAAGGCGTGTTCGGACATCAGGCGGCGGGACGCCTCGGTGATCGAGCCCGACAGGGACGGGTAGACGGCGAACGTGTGGGCCACCTGGTCGACCGTGAGGTGCTGCTGGACGGCCAGGGAGACGCCCAGGATCAGCTCCGACGCGCGCGGGGCCACGATGACACCGCCGAGGACGATGCCGGTGGAGGGGCGGCAGAACAGCTTGACGAAGCCGTCCTCGAAGCCCTGCATCTTGGCGCGCGCGTTGGTGAACAGGGGCAGCATGACCGTGCGGGCGTTGACCTCGCCGGTGTCGACCATGTGCTGGGTGACGCCGACGGAGGAGACCTCGGGGTCGGTGAAGATGTTGGACGAGACCCAGCCGAGCTTCAGCGGCTGGACGGCCTCGCCGAGGGCGTGCCACATGGCGATGCGGCCCTGCATGCCCGCGACCGAGGCGAGCATGAGCACCCCGGTGCAGTCGCCGGAGGCGTAGATGTGCGGGACGGACGTCCGGGAGACCTTGTCGACCACGACGAAGCCGCGGCTGTCGAGGGCGACGCCGACGTCCTCCAGGCCGATCCCGGCCGTGTTGGGGATCATGCCGACGGTCATCAGGCAGTGCGAGCCCTCGATCTTCGTGCCGTCCTCGAGGGTCACGGTCACGCCGTCGCCGGTGCGCTCGGCCCCGGCGGCGCGGGAGCGGGACATGACCTTCATGCCGCGGCGGAGGAAGACCTCCTGCAGCACGGAGGCGGCGTCGGCGTCCTCGGTGGGCAGGATGCGGTCGCGCGAGGAGACCAGGGTGACCTTGGAGCCGAGCGACAGGTAGGCCCCGGCGAGCTCGGCGCCGGTCACGCCGGACCCGACGACGATCAGGTGCTCGGGGAGCTCGGGCAGGTCGTAGAGCTGGCGCCAGGTGAGGATGCGCTCGCCGTCCGGCTCGGCGCTCGGCAGGACGCGCGGCGTCGCGCCGGTGGCGAGCAGGATGATGTCGGCCCGGATGCGCCGGTCGCCGACCGCGACGACGTGCGGCTCGACCAGCCGCGCCTCGCCCCGGACGATCTTGACCTCCTCGTAGGCGAGGCGCTCGGCCACGTCGAACGACTGGGCGCGGGCGAGGTCCTTGACGCGCTTGTTCACGGTGGCGAGGTCGACCTCGAGGCCGCCGACGATGCCGTCCGGCCCGCCGCTGAACCGCAGGCCGAGGGCCGACGACTCGCCCATCACCGCCATCCGGGTGGACGTCGCGATCAGCGTCTTGGACGGCACGCAGTCGGACAGCACGCAGGCGCCGCCCGGCCCGTCGCGCTCCACGACGGTCACGTCCGCGCCGAGCTGCGCGGCGACGAGGGCGGCCTCGTAGCCGCCTGGGCCTCCTCCGATGATCACAATGCGCGTCACGTCTCTATTGTTCTCCACCGTCCGCGATGCTCGGACCCGGGCCCGGTATGGAGGGGCGTACGCTTGGCGGTCGTGGCACTGTACGCGGCGTACGCCTCCAATATGGACCATGACCAGATGGCGGCCCGGGCCCCGCACTCGCCGATGCGCGGGACGGGGTGGCTGTCCGGCTGGCGGCTGACCTTCGGGGGCCAGGACAAGGGCTGGGACGGGGCGCTCGCCACCGTCGTCGAGGACCGCTCCGAGCAGGTGTTCGTCGTGCTGTACGACGTGCCGTCCTGGGACGAGCAGGAGCTCGACGCGTGGGAGGGCGCGGCGCTCGGCGTCTACCGCAAGACCCGGGTCCGGGTGCACACCCTGGACGGGGACGTGCTGGCGTGGGTCTACGTCCTGGACGACTACGAGGGCGGCCTCCCCTCCGCGCGGTACCTCGGTATCCTCGCCGACGCCGCGGAGAAGGCGGGCGCGCCGGACGACTACGTCAAGGCCCTGCGCGAGCGGCCCTGCAAGTCCCTGGGCGACTGACCCGCCCCGATCCCCCACGCGAGGGCCGTCCGGCGTCGGCGAGGGCCGGGGGCGGCCCGCGAAGAGGGGCCGAGTGCCGTTCGGCGCGGTGATCTCGGCCGGTAATGTCGGATCGTGAGCAACGACGCTTTTGCGGTGGCGGACGCCGCCGCACGTGAGATCCGCCGGAAGACCGGGTTCGACGCCTTCGACGTGGCCCTGGTGATGGGCTCGGGATGGGTCCCGGCGGCGGACGAGCTGGGCGAGCCCGTCACGGAGATCCCGGTGACCGACCTGCCCGGTTTCGCCGTCCCCGCGGTGGCGGGGCACGCGGGCCGGATCCGGGTCGTGGAGGTCGGCGGCCGGCGCTGCCTGGTGTTCCTCGGCCGCACCCACCTGTACGAGGGCCGCGGCGTGGACCCGGTCGTGCACGGCGTCCGGACGGCGCTGGCCGCCGGGGTGCGGACGGTGGTGCTGACGAACGCGGCGGGCGGGCTGCGGCCCGAGACCCAGTCGGTCGGCGACCCCGTGCTGATCTCCGACCACCTCAACCTGACCGGCGCGAACCCGCTGACCGGCGCCACCTTCCTGGACCTGACCGAGGCGTACTCCAAGCGGCTGCGGGAGCTGGCGCTGGCCGCCGACCCGACGCTCGCCGAGGGCGTGTACGCGGCGTTCCGCGGCCCGACGTACGAGACCCCGGCCGAGATCCGGATGCTGCGCACGATGGGCGCGGACATGATCGGGATGTCGACCGTGCTGGAGACGATCGCGGCGCGCCAGGGCGGCGCGGAGGTGCTGGGGATCTCCCTGGTCACCAATATCGCCGCCGGGCTGAGCGACAAGCTCCTGGACCACCAGGAGGTGCTGGAGGCCGGGCGCGCCGCCGCGTCCCGCATGGGCCGCCTGCTCGCGGACGTGCTGGCGAAGGCATGACCGGCGCGCCGACCCCGATGCGGGAGCTGGCCGAGCTGTGGCTCGCCCAGGACCCCGATCCCGAGACGCGCGCCGAGCTGGCCGCGCTGCTGGACGACGAGGACGCGCTGCGCGACCGGTTCGGGGCGCGGCTGGAGTTCGGGACGGCCGGGCTCCGCGGCGAGCTGGGCGCGGGCCCGAACCGGATGAACCGGGTGACGGTGATGCGCGCCGCCGCCGGGCTGGCCGCGCGGCTGCCCGCCGGGTCCGGTGTGGTGATCGGCTTCGACGCGCGGCACAACTCGCGCCGGTTCGCCGAGGACACCGCGGCCGTGGTCACCGGGGCGGGGCTGCGCGCCTGGCTGATGCCGGGGCCGCTGCCGACCCCGGTGCTGGCGTTCGCCGTCCGGCACCTGGGCGCGGCGGCCGGGGTGATGGTCACCGCCAGCCACAACCCGCCGCGCGACAACGGCTACAAGGTGTACTGGTCGGACGGCGCGCAGATCGTGCCGCCCGTGGACCGGGAGATCTCCGCGGCGATCGACGCGGTCGGCCGGGTGGACGAGCTGCCGCTCGGCGAGGGCTGGACGGTGCTCGGCGACGAGATCGTCGAGGCGTACCTGGACGCGCTGTCGGTGCTGCCGGTCGCGGACGCCGCCGGGCTGAAGGTCGCCTACACCCCGATGCACGGCGTCGGGCGGGACGTCCTGCTGCGGGCGTTCGAGCGGGCCGGGATCCCGGCGCCCGCCGTGGTCGCCGAGCAGGCCGAGCCCGACCCGGACTTCCCGACCGTCGCGTTCCCGAACCCGGAGGAGCCGGGCGCGATGGACCTCGTCCTCGCGCTGGCCGCCCGGACCGGCGCCGACCTGGTGGTCGCCAACGACCCGGACGCGGACCGGCTCGCGCTGGCCGTCCCGACGCGGGACGGCGGCTGGCGGGCGCTGACGGGCGACGAGGTGGGCGGGCTGCTCGCCGAGCACGTCCTGCGGCACACCTCCGGCGACGACCGCCTGGTGGTCACCACGATCGTGTCGTCGTCGCTGCTGGGCGCGATCGCGCGCGGCCACGGGGTGCGGTTCGCCGAGACCCTCACCGGCTTCAAGTGGATCATGAAGGCGGAGGGCCGGCTGGTCTTCGGCTACGAGGAGGCGCTCGGCTACAGCGTCGGCGCCGAGGACGGCGTGGTCGTCCACGACAAGGACGGCGTCAGCGCCGCCGTGGCCGCCGCCGCGCTGACCGCCGAGGCCCGCCGGGACGGGCGGACCCTGCTCGACCTGCTGGACGACCAGGCCCGCCGGTACGGGCTGCACGCCACCGCGCAGCTGTCGGTCCGGGTGGACGACCTGTCGCTGATCACCGGCATGATGGCGCGGCTGCGCGCCGAGCCGCCCAAGGAGCTGGCCGGACGTCCCGTCGAGGCGGTCGACGACCTCGCCCGGGGCGCCGACGGCCTGCCGCCGACGGACGGCCTGCGGTTCCGGCTGGACGGCGCGCGCGTCGTCGTCCGCCCGTCCGGGACCGAGCCGAAGCTCAAGTGCTACCTGGAGGTCGTCCGCCCCGCCGGGGACGACGTGGACGCGGCCCGCGCCCGCGCGGACGCCGATCTGACGGCACTCCGCCAGGCCGTGGCGGCGCTGCTCGCCTAGAGGACGGCGACGACCACCAGCAGCAGGACGAACGGGACGGCCAGGGACGCCACGGCCACCGGGGACCACGCGACGGTCCCGGTCGTGGCGTCCTCGTCGCTCCTGGGCCGCTCCCGCTCGGCGATCTCGTTCAGCTGGTCGATCGCGAACATCGTGGGCGTGCGGCCCTTCAGCGCGGTCGCCGCGCCCTTCGGCAGCTTGGCGGCCTCCCGCTGGGTGCGCGCCTCGGCCTTGGCGGCGGAGCGCGGCGAGGTCTGCAGGACCCAGGCGCGCACCGACCGTTCCGCGCCGTCCGCCTGGGCGAACGTGACGACCACGGCGTCGCGGCCCTCCACCCTTCGGACCGACCGCCACGGCGCCCGGACGTCGCGCAGCGGGTTGCGCAGGGTGACCCCGGCCTCGTCGGCGACGATCGCCGGCCGCAGCCCGAGCACGTACGCGATGCCGCAGCCGAGCAGCAGCAGGGCGGCCATCACCGCGCCGGTGGCGTCCCGGGCGGGCTTCCCGGTCAGCCCGAGGCCCAGGTCCAGCAGGTTCAGCACGGTGAAGGCCACCCAGGCCCAGGCCGCGGCCCGCGCGACGGGCGACCGGGCGGTGTAGAGCGGGGTCATGGCTCAGATCATGCCACCGCGACCGCCGTGCTCACGCCGTCCGGCACCGCCCTGCCCGTGCCGCCCTTACCCCGGGCCACCGAGGCCCGGGGTCGAGCGGGCTCAGTCCGCCTGTTCGGCCTTCAGTTCGGCGAAGCCGGGCTTGATGACGCGGTTGATCAGCTCCAGCCGCTCCGGGAAGGAGATGAACGCCGACTTCATCGCGTTCACCGTCAGCCACTGCAGGTCGTCCCAGCCGTAGCCGAAGGCGTCCACGAGCTTGGCGAACTCCTCTGACACCGACGTGCCGCTCATCAACCGGTTGTCGGTGTTCACGGTGACGCGGAAGTCCAGCTGCCGCAGCAGGCCGATCGGGTGCTCGGCGATCGACTTGGCCGCCCCGGTCTGGATGTTGGACGTCGGGCACAGCTCCAGCGGGATCCGCTTGTCGCGGACGTACGACGCCAGCCGCCCGAGCGTCGGCAGCCCGTCGCCGTCCAGCTCGATGTCGTCGATGATCCGCACACCGTGGCCGAGCCGGTCGGCGCCGCACCACTGGATGGCCTGCCAGATCGACGGCAGCCCGAAGCCCTCCCCCGCGTGGATGGTGAAGTGCGCGTTCTCCCGCTGCAGGTACTCGAAGGCGTCCAGGTGGCGGGTGGGCGGGTAGCCGGCCTCCGCGCCGGCGATGTCGAAGCCGACGACGCCCTGGTCCCGGTACCGGACGGCCAGCTCGGCGATCTCCATCGAGCGGGCCTGGTGCCGCATGGCCGTGACCAGCGTGCCCACCCGGATGCCGTGGTCGCGTCCGCCGCGCGCGAAGCCGTCCAGGACGGCCTCCACGATCTGTTCGAGGCTCAGCCCGGTGCGGGTGTGCAGCTCGGGCGCGAACCGCACCTCGGCGTACACGACGCCGTCCCGGCCCAGGTCCTCGGCGCATTCGTAGGCCACCCGGGTCAGCGCCTCGGCCGACTGCATCACGCCGACGGTGTGCGAGAACGTCTCCAGATACCGTTCGAGCGACCCGGAGTTCGCGGCCTCCTCGAACCAGGTCCCCAGGGCGGCCGGATCCGTGCTGGGCAGGTCGGCGTAGCCGGCCTCACGCGCCAGGTCGACGACGGTCTCCGGCCGCAGTCCCCCGTCCAGGTGGTCGTGCAGCAGCACCTTGGGGGCGCGCCTGATGTCGTCAAGAGTCAGACGTTCGTTCATCTCCGCAAGATACCCGCCGCGACCGCCCGGACAGGGCGCGACCGCCCGCCCAAGGACGATCGCGGCGGAATCTCACTGGCTCAGCCCGTGATGTCGCTCGTCAGCGGCAGGGTGATGCCGCTGTGGCCGAGGTCCACGCGGACCTGGGTGCCGGCCGGGTAGCGCAGCGTGTACGCGTGGTCGGTGGCGACGAGCATGACGCCGATCCGGTGGCCCGCCTTGAAGACGTAGTCCTCCGGGACGAGGTTCCACGAGTAGGTGTGGGACTTGCCCGCCTTGACGGGGCTCTGGTGCCACAGGGACTCGCGGTTGCGGATGTCCGTCCAGCCGCGCGTCACGATCTTGAACGGCTCGGTCGCCATCGTGTACTTGCGGACGGCGCGGCACCCCTGGTCGGTGGGGGTCGAGTCGCCGTAGCACCACCGGTCCTGCGTGGACACCAGGGCCTTCGGCCGGGTGTCGGTGCCGTAGTCGACCAGGACCGCCGACAGGTACGGCGAGCGCCCGTCCACCGAGGCGCGGACCTTGACGTTCGCGGTGCCGGAGAACTTGACGGCCTGCTTCAGCGCCGGGGTGACGTAGAGCAGGCGGTTCGGGTCGGCCTTCGACTCGTCGGTGACCAGCTGCTCGGCGGTGCGGGCCGGGTCGTCCACGAAGCCGGCGCCGCCCTTGCCGCGCGCGCCGAGGACGCCGGAGGCGCCGTCGGCGCCCTGCGTGAAGCCCAGCGAGACGGGACGCGCCGACGGCGCGGGCCACTCGCGGTAGGTCTCCCAGGTGCCCGGGCTGCGCTCGATGTCCACCTTCGGCTGCCGCATGACGTCGTTCTTCACGCCGTACAGCTCGTGCGCGAACCACAGGTTCAGGCTGTCCAGCCAGGCGCCCTGGCGGACGTCCAGCGGGTCGTCGTGCTGGCCCTGGTGCAGCCAGAGCTTGCGGTTCAGGTTCGTCTTCTTGAGCGAGTTCCAGAGCAGCGCCATCTCGGACGGCTTGACGTTCCAGTCGTTCAGCCCGCCGGTCATGAAGACGCTGGCCCGGAAGTTCCCGATCTTCTTGGCGAAGTTCCGGACGTCCCAGGTGGCGTTGTAGTCGCCGGTGACCCGGTCCATCTTCTTCTCGAGCTCGTGGATCTCCGGGGCGCAGACCTGCGGGTTCTTCCGGCTCAGCACGGCCTTGGCGTGCAGGTCGAGGTCCTCGCCCTCGTAGCCGTCGGGGGCGACGACGCCGCCGTTGGCGCGGTAGTAGTCGTACCAGTTCGCCACGCCGGACACCGATACGACGGTCTTGAGGCCCTTCACGCCGGTCGAGGCCGCCGCGAGCGGCAGCGTCCCGTCGTAGGACTTGCCGGCCATCGCGACGTCACCGGTGGACCAGCTCGCCTTGACCTCGTCGCCGTTCGCGTCGTACGCCTTCGCGTCGCCGGTCAGCCACTGGACGGCCTTCTTCATGCCGTTGACCTCGTTCGGGCCGATGGCCGTCGGGCAGCCGTCGGAGTTCCCCGTGCCGAGGGTGTCGGCGGCGAGCACCGCGTACCCGCGCGAGACGAAGTAGTTGTCGTAGTACATCCGCGTGTAGCTCGTCGGAGCCGGCGGCTCGGTCGGCGGCGTCCACGGCGACAGGCGCGGGTAGTCGGTGACGTCGGCCGGGTGGTAGGGCGGGTCCTGCAGCCCGGCGTAGTAGGGGCTGGCCTCCATGATCGAGGCCACCTTGAGACCGGCGTCGGTCTCCTTGGGCCGGGTGACGAACACCGCCACCCGGTCCTTCTTGCCGTCATGGTCGCTGTCCACGTCGGTCTCGACGTAGACCTGCTGCCGGATCGCGTCCTGGAAGGAGAACGTCGGCTGGGTGCGGCCGTCCTTGACGGTCACGTGCGGGCGCTCCGGCGCGGCGGCCGCGGGCAGCGCCACGGCCACCAGGCCGGACGCTCCCAGGACCGCCGCGACGGGGACGAGTCGGGAAAGGCGCAAGTGAGCTCCTCTGGGGGAATGAAGATCAGGAGAAGCCTGGCGATCCGCCCCCCGCCGCGTCAACGGTGATATTTCACAAACGCGCAGGTTCGGCCGCATCCGGCAACGGCTCGGCGGTCCCGCGCAGGGCCCTCTGACGGACGAACCACGCGGCGGCGAAGGCCACGAGCGCCAGCGCCGCCGACCCGGTCACGACGCCGTGCAGGCCCGCGGAGACCGCGTCCCGCACGGCCTCCCGTCCCGCCTCCGGCAGCGCCCTGACCTGCGCGGGCGTGAGGTTCACGGGGGCGTCCAGGCGGGCCGTGTAGACCGCGCCGAGCATCGCGACGCCGAGCGAGCCGCCGAGCGTCCGCGTGAGGTTGACCGTACCGCTGGCCGCGCCCATGTCGCGCGGGTCCGCGCCGTACATCGTGATCAGCATCGTGGACTGGGTCAGCAGGCCGATCCCGACGCCGACGAGCCCGGTCAGCGCGGACGCGGCGGCCGTCGGCGTGTGCGTCCCGAGCGGCAGCAGCACCAGCGAGCCCGCGGCGGCCAGCGCGCCGCCGAGGACGGGGAACCACCGGTAGCGGCCCGTCCGCCCGACGATCCGTCCGGTGCCGAGCTGGGCGGCGAGCATCCCGAACATGAGCGGGAGCAGCAGCATCCCGCCGCCGACCGGGGACGCGCCCCGCACGACCTGCATGTACTGCGGAAGGTACGTCATCAGCCCGAGCATCACCGCCCCCGCCAGGAAGCTCAGCACCTGTGCGAGCGCGAAGTTACGGGACGCGAACAACCGGGGCGGCAGGATCGGCTCGGCGGCCCGCCGCTCCACCGGGACGAACACCGCCAGCGCCGCCACCGCGACCGCCGCGAGCCCGATGATCTGCGGGGACGTCCACCCGTACCGGACACCGCCCCAGCTGCCGAGCAGCGTCAGCGCGACGATCCCCAGCGTCAGCAGCGCGGCCCCGGCGACGTCCACCCGCGCCCGGACGCGCCGCGCCGCGAGCCGCACCCGCGTCGCGACCAGCAGCAGCGCCAGGCCGCCGACCGGGAGGTTCACGTAGAACGTCCAGCGCCAGTCGAGGTGGTCGGTGAGCAGCCCGCCGACCAGCGGTCCCCCGACGAACGCGACCGGCACGATCACGCCGATCATCGACTGCAGCCGGGCGCCCTCGCGCGGCGGCACCAGCTCCCCGATGATCGCCATCGCGCCGACCATCAGCCCGCCCGCGCCCAGCCCCTGCACGGCGCGGTAGGCGATCAGCTCGGCCATCGACCCCGACATCCCGGACAGCGCCGACCCGGCGAGGAACACCACGACGGACGCCATGAACGCGCCCCTGCGCCCGGCGAGGTCGCCGAGCTTGCCCCACAGCGGCGTCGTCACGGCGGTCGCCAGCAGGTACGCGGTCACCACCCAGGACAGCTCCCGCACGCCGCCGAGGTCCCCCACGATCGTGGGGAGGGCCGTGCCGACGATCGTGCCGTCCAGCATGGCGAGGAACATTCCGAGCAGCAGCCCGAACACCCCGAGCCGGTCGTACCCGGCCTCCCCGTCCGCGGCGCTCATGCCGCGTACGGCCGCGCCGCGCGGGCCGTACGCAGCGCCTCCGCCCACCAGGCGAGCTGGTCGAGCATCTTCTTGGCGGCGGCGTCGGCGGCCGGGTCCGCGGCCTCGCCGTCCGGGCCGAACGCGCCCCACACGCCGTTGAAGCCGACGCCGTCCCGGATCGTGACGGCGTGCAGCTCGCCGAAGACCTGCCGGAGCTGCTCGACCGCCCGCGTCCCGGCCGAGAAGCCGCCGTAGGAGACGAACCCGATCGGCTTGGCGTGCCACTCCCGGTTGTGCCAGTCGATCGCGTTCTTCAGCGACGCGGGGAAGCTGCGGTTGTACTCGGGCGTCACCACGACGAACGCGTCGGCCGCCGCCAGCCGCGGCGACACGGCCGCGAGCTGCGGCAGCGCCTCCGGGTCGGAGGGCGGGCTCCCGAGCTCCGGCAGGACGGTCGGCAGCGGGGTGGCGACGAGGTCGACGACGTCCGCCTCCATGTCGTCCCGCTGCGCGATGTGCCGGGTGATCCAGGCGGCGACCGTGCCACCGGACCGTCCCTCCCGCGTGCTGCCGACGATGACCGCGACCTTCATCATGGGAACCCCTCGAATGTGTACGACGTATCCAGTGGGATACAACGTACACATCGATGTGTACGTCGTCTACTCCAGATACGATGTACACATGCCCGCCGACCTACCGCCGCTGTGGGAGCGCCTGGAGCGTCCCGCCGCCGCACCCCGCCAGACGCTCACCCTCGACCGGATCGCCGACACCGCCGTCGGCATCGCCGACGCCGAGGGCCTGGACGCGATCACCATGCGCGGCCTGGCCACCCGGCTGGGCGTCGCGCCGATGGCGCCCTACCGGCACATCCAGAACAAGGACGAGCTGCTGGAGGTCATGGTCGACCGCGTCTACGGCGAGCTGACGCTCGTCCGGGGCGCCACCTGGCGGGAGACCCTCCGCGAGCACGCCCTGCGCACCCGCGCGCTCATGCACGCCCACCCGTGGCTGACCGAGCTCCCGGCGACGCTCTCCCCGCTGTCGCCGCACCGCGTGGGCGTCGTGGAACACGCCCTGTCCGCCCTGGACGGCCTCGGCCTGGACGCCGACACGATGATGGCCGTCTACCGCGCCGTCGGCTTCTACACCCAGGGCGCGACGGAGGCCGAGCTGACCTACCAGCGCTTCATGCGCCGCCAGGGCTTCGACTCCCCCACCGACCTGCGCATCGGCATGGCCCCGCACATGACCTACCTCATGGGGACCGGCCGCTACCCCACCTACCGCCGCTACCTGCACGAGGCCGCCCACAAGGACGACGCCGACTGGCAGTTCGCAACGGGCCTCGACGCCGTCCTCGACGGCATCGAGACCCGCTTCAACCTCTGAAGGCCCTACTCCGCGTTGTTCGAAGGGGTCAGGAGAGGCGGTCGATGATGAGGGGGAGCAGGTCGGGGGCGGTGGTGCCGATCTCGTAGCCGCCCTCCAGGGACTCCAGGGCGCGGTCGAAGCGGGCGGGGTCGTCGGCGTGGAGGGTGAGGAGGGGCTGGCCCTCGGTGACCTTGTCGCCGGGCCGGGCGTGGCAGATGACGCCGGCGCCCGCGGACACCGGGTCCTCCTTGCGGGCGCGGCCGGCGCCGAGGCGCCAGGCGGCGACGCCCACGGCGAACGCGTCCAGCCGGGTGAGGACGCCGGAGGACGGCGCGGTGATCGTGTGGGTCTCGGCGGCCTGCGGCAGGGGGGCGTCCGGGTCGCCGCCCTGGGCCGCGACCATGCGGCGCCACACGTCCATGGCGGAGCCGTCGCGCAGGGCGTCGGCCGGGTCCTTGCCGGTGATCCCTGCGGCGTCGAGCATCTCGCGGGCCAGCCGGACGGTCAGCTCGACGACGTCCTCGGGGCCGCCGCCCGCCAGGACCTCGACGGACTCGGCGACCTCGACGGCGTTGCCCACGGCGCGGCCGAGCGGCCGGTCCATCGCGGTGAGCAGGGCGACCGTCCGCACGCCGTGGTCGGTGCCGATCGCGACCATGGTCTCGGCGAGCTCGCGGGCGTCCTCGACGGTCTTCATGAAGGCGCCGGAGCCGACCTTGACGTCCAGGACGAGCGCGCCCGTCCCCTCGGCGATCTTCTTGGACATGATCGAGGACGCGATCAGCGGGATCGACTCGACCGTGCCGGTGACGTCGCGCAGCGCGTAGAGCTTGCGGTCGGCCGGGGCCAGGCCGCTGCCCGCCGCGCAGATCACCGCGCCCGTGCTCTCCAGGACGTCCAGCATCTCGGCGTTGGACAGGGACGCGCGCCAGCCCGGGATGGACTCCAGCTTGTCCAGGGTGCCGCCGGTGTGGCCGAGGCCGCGCCCGGACAGCTGCGGGACGGCCGCGCCACACGCCGCGACGACCGGGGCGAGCGGCAGGGTGATCTTGTCGCCGACGCCGCCGGTGGAGTGCTTGTCGGTGGTCGGGCGGCTGAGCGAGGAGAAGTCCATCCGCTCGCCGGAGGCGATCATCGCGGCGGTCCAGCGGCCGATCTCGGCCCGGGACATGCCGTTGAGCAGGATGGCCATCGCGAGCGAGGACATCTGCTCCTCGGCGATCGCGCCGCGGGTGTAGGCGTCGATCACCCAGTCGATCTGCTCGTTCGACAGCGCGTGGCCGTCCCGCTTGGCGCGGATGACGTCGATGGCGTCCACGTCGGGGACCTCTTTCAGGAGCGGGTGATCAGGTCGTCGGGGCCGAAGGCGTCCGGCAGGACGTCCGCCAGCGGCCGGATGCCGGAGACGGACTCCAGCAGGGTCTCGGGGGTGCCGTGCTCCCAGAGGAGCTGGCGGCAGCGCCCGCAGGGCATGAGGGGGGCGCCGTGGCCGTCCACGACGGCGACGGCGACGAGCCGGGGGCGGTCGCCCGTGAGGTCGGCGTCCGGGCCGTACAGCGCGGAGACCAGGCTGCACTCCGCGCACAGGCCGATCCCGTACGAGGCGTTCTCGACGTTGCACCCGGTGACGACGCGGCCGTCGGACACCAGCGCCGCCGCCCCCACGGGGAACCTCGAGTACGGCGCGTAGGCCCGCTTCATCGCGTCCCGGGCCGCGCCGCGAAGGACATCCCAGTCGATTTCACTCATCAGGCATTGCTCCCACTCGGTGGTCGTGGATCGGGCCCGGCATCGGCGGTGCGATGCCGGGCCCGGGCCGGATGTCAGCGCGCTTCGCCGCGGCGGTAGATGAGGCCGTCGGCGGCGGGCATCCGCAGCCGCTGGCTGGCGAGGGCCAGCACCAGCAGCGTCGTCACGTACGGGATGGTCGAGACCAGCTCGCCGGGGACGGCGTCGCTCATCGCGAACCACAGCCCGAGGGCCGCGGCGGTGACCAGCGCGAGCGCTCCGGCGACGTAGGCGCCGCGCACGGTGCGCCGCTCCAGGTCGGTCGTCACCAGCGGACGCAGCCGGGACCCGCGGACGAGCTGCCAGGCCGCGACCGCGACGAAGATGACCGCCACGAACAGCAGCAGGGCGTGCGCCGAGTCGCCGCCGCCGCGGACGTTCATCGCGTCGGTGTAGCCGAACAGCAGCGAGCCGGACGCGAGCCCGACCGGACGCCAGTTACCGAAGATCATCGCCGCGAGGCCGATGTAGCCGCGGCCGCCGGTCTGGCCGTCCTGGTAGAGGGACGACACGGTGACCATGAACGCGCCCGCGAGGCCAGCGCAGCCGCCCGAGATCATCACGGCCGCGTACTTCATCCGGTACACGTTGACGCCCAGCGACTCGGCCGCGTACGGGTCCTCGCCGCAGGACCGCACGCGCAGCCCGAACGGCGTCCGCCACAGCACGAAGAACGTGACCGGGACGAGCAGGACCGCGATGAGGGTCAGCACCGACATGCCCGCGGTGAGGCCGCGCAGCACTCCCGCGACGTCCGACACCAGGAACCAGTGGTGCTTCTCGACCGAGCCGAGCCAGTCCGGGGACTGCCAGGAGCCGATCTTCCCGCCGGACAGGAACGGGACGGTCAGCGTCGGCATCGCGTCCACCGGCGGCGACTGCCGCGGCCCGCCGCCCAGCGCCTTGGCGTGGCCGGTGTTGAACACCAGGCCGGCCAGGAACTGGGTGAGGCCGAGGCCGAGGATGTTGATCGCGACACCGGACACGATGTGGTCGACGCCGAACGTGACGGTCGCGATCGCGTGCACGAGGCCGCCGAGCGCTCCGCCGAGGATGCCGGCGACCGCGCACGCCCACGGGCCCCACTGGTAGCCCGCCCAGGCGCCGGTCCAGGTGCCGAGGATCATCATGCCCTCGAGCCCGATGTTGACCACGCCGGACCGCTCGGCCCAGAGGCCGCCGAGCCCGGCCAGGAAGATCGGGACGGCCAGCCGCAGCGCGGCCGAGACGGTGCCGGACGAGGTGACGTCGTCGGCGCCGTCCAGCACCCGGACGGCCGACAGCAGCACCAGCAGCGCGCCGGCGATCATCAGGTAGTGCGGCCAGCGGAGGTCCAGCTTGGCGCGCACGCCGGAGACCTTCTCCGCGACGGTGGCGGTACTCACTTGGCGGCCTCCCCCGCGACGGTGTGCCCGGCGGCGAGCTCGCTGGCCACGCTCTTCTGCTGGAGCCGGATCTCCCAGCGGCGGACCAGCTCGTAGACGATGACGACGGTCAGCACGACCACGCCCTGCATCACGCCGACGATCTCCTTCGGCACGTCGACCTCCTGGAGGATGTCCGAGGACTGGTCGAGGAAGGCGAACAGGATCGCGGCGAGCGCGATGCCGACCGGGTGGTTGCGGCCGAGCAGCGCGACGGTGATGCCGGTGAAGCCGAGCCCCGCCGGGAAGTTCAGCGAGTAGTTGTAGGACGCGCCGAGCAGCTCGGGCATCCCGATCAGGCCCGCGACCACGCCGGACAGCACCATCGTGATGACGACCATCCGGCCCGCCGAGACGCCGCTGGCCTGCGCCGCCGTCGGGGACAGCCCGGAGATCTTCAGGTCGAAGCCGAACCGGGTCCGGTTGATGACGACCCAGAACACGACGCCGACCACGATCGCGACCGGAAGCAGGCCGTACATCCGGCCCGGCAGGTCGATGCCGATGCTCGACAGGAAGCCGTTCAGCGGGCCGACCCGGCCGGACGACGGGATGTCCGGGGTGGCCACGTTGTTGCTGCCCGGACGGTCCGCGGCGAGCCGGTCGGTGTTCAGCAGGTAGGCGATGACGCCGGTGGCGATCGCGTTCAGCATGATCGTCGAGATGACCTCGCTGACGCCGCGGGTGACCTTCAGCAGGCCCGCGATGGACGCCCACGCGCCGCCGATCACCATCGCCGCGACGATCACCAGCATCTGCCCGAACGGGGCGGGCAGGGTGACCGCGCCGCCGAGCGAGGCGGCCAGCAGCGCCGCGAGCCGGTACTGGCCGTCCACGCCGATGTTGAACAGCGCCATCCGGAACCCGATGGCGACCGCGATCGCCGACAGGTAGTACCGGGTCGCGCGGTTCAGGATGTCCACGATCGAGTTGGACGTGGTGCCGTAGTCGATCATCGACTGGATCGAGCTGACCGGGTCCGCGCCGGACACCCGCAGCACGATCATGGTGATGCCCAGCGAGATCAGCAGCGCCAGCACGGGCGCGCCGACCTTCAGGGCCAGCCCGCGCGGGCCGAGCCCCCGCAGGATCGCCTGCCACGCGGGCACCTGGTCCGGGCCGTCCGGCCGGGCCGTGGCGGGCCCGGCCGAGGCCGGCGTTCCGACCGGCTCGGCCAC
>NZ_QURH01000322.1 GCF_003428695.1 Actinomadura logoneensis | reverse complement strand
CAGGGTCCGCTGGAGGGTCCGGGCCAGGCGTTCGGCGTCCGCGCGGCGGCGGCGCTCGGCGGCCACCACGCGCAGCGCCGCCAGCCGCGCCTCCAGCTCGTCCATGACGAGCGCGGCCAGCTCCTGCAGGGCCTGGAGCTGGTCGGCGGTCGGCCGCCGGGGCCGGACGTCCAGGACGTCGACCGTGCCCAGCCCGTGCCCCTCGGCGGTCGTGATCCGCGCGGCGGCGTAGGAGCGCACCCCCAGGTCGCCGCGGACGAACGGGTGGCCGGCGGTGCGCGGGTCGGCGGCGGCGTCGGTGACGACGTACGGCCCGTCGTGCAGGACGGCGGAGGCCCACAGCCCCGGCTCGCGCCCGGTCTGCTCGATGCCGCCGAGGCCGTGGGCGGCCTTGAACCACACGCGGTCGCCGTCCACGAACGAGACCGTGGCCATCGGCGCGCCGAAGATGCGGGCGGCCAGGGAAGCGATCTTGTCGAGGGCGCCGTCCGGCGGGGTGTCCAGGACCCGGTAGCGGCGGAGGGCGACGAGCCGCTCCCTCTCACCGGCGGGGACCTCACTCGCGGCGGCCTCACCGGCGGCGGTCGCACCCGCCGTGGCCAGGCCGTTCTCCCGCGGGTCGTCGGCCCCGGCGTCACGCGGAGACGGACGCTCGGTCACCGTCATGTCGTCTCCCGCGTTCGTGGCCACCATGGGTGCCGGCCGGGGAGCCAGCTGGCCTATCCTACGGAAGGCGCCGGTGACAGGTGTCGTCGCCCCTGATCGGGTAGGTACCGCCGCGGCCACGTCCGAGGCGTGCGTGCGCGGGAGGGCGGGCGGTCGGCTCGGCGGAGCCCCACCCGGACGGCGCGCTTCCCAGCAGGTCCGCGCACGCCAGGCCGGGGCACGCCAGGCCGTCACACGGCAGGCCGACGCACGGCGTGGTGACGCACACGGCGGGCGCGGGCGCGGCGGGTCGACGCACGGCAGGTCGCACGAGGTCCGCACGGGAAACGAAGGGGTGTCCAGTGACGCAGTCGGGGGATGCTGAGCCAGCCGTGCACCCGTTGACCGGGGCCGGCGTGTTCGCCGCGGACGAGAGGATCGGCGGCGACCTGGCCCGGGTGGACTGGGCGGCGACGCCCCTCGGCGAGCCCGCGGACTGGCCGCAGAGCCTCCGGACGGCCGTGAGCATCCTGCTGTCGTCGAAGTTCTCGATGTGGATGGCGTGGGGCCCCGAGCTGACGTTCTTCTGCAACGACGCCTACCGGCGCGACACCCTCGGGCAGAAGTACCCCTGGGCGCTCGGCCGCCCGGCCCGCGAGGTCTGGACGGAGATCTGGGACGACATCGGCCCCCGCATCGACGCCGTCCTGACGACGGGCCAGGCCACCTGGGACGAGGCCCTGCTGCTGTTCCTGGAGCGCTCGGGGTACACCGAGGAGAGCTACCACACCTTCTCCTACAGCCCCCTGCGCGACGACGCGGGCGACGTGGTCGGCATGCTGTGCGTGGTCATCGAGGAGACCCAGCGCGTCATCGGCGAACGCCGGATGGCGACCCTGCGCGACCTCGGCTCCGACCCCAGCGTCGTCCGCACCCAGCAGGAGATGCTCGACTTCACCAGCGAGCAGCTCGACCGCAACCCGCACGACCTGCCGTTCACGCTGACCTACCTGTTCGAGGAGGACGGCGCCGCCCGGCTCGCCTCGTCCACCGGCGTCCCCGCCGGGCACCCCGCCGCCGCGGAGCTGCTGCCCGCGGGTTCCGCGCGGCCGTGGCCGACGGCCGCCGCGGCGCGCGAGGAGTCCGTGCTGATGCCCCTCGACGCCGTCCTCACCGCCGAGCTGCCCACGCGGGTGTGGCGCGGCCCGCCCACCCAGGCCCTGGTGGTGCCCCTGCCGCAGAAGGGCGGCGCCCCGTACGGGTTCATGGTCGCGGGCCTCAACCGGTACCGCTCCCTGGACCAGGACTACCGCGCGTTCGTGGCACTGGTCGCCGGGCACGTGGCCACGGGCGTCGCCAGCGCCCGCAACTACCAGGCCCAGCAGCGCCGGGCCGAGGAGCTGGCCGAGCTCGACCGGGCCAAGACGACGTTCTTCTCCAACGTCAGCCACGAGTTCCGCACGCCCCTGACCCTCATCATGGGGCCGGTGCGGGAGCTACGGGAGCACCTCGCCGACGGCGACCCGCGCGTCCGCGAGGAGCTGGAGGTCATCCACCGCAACGGGCTGCGGCTGGGCAAGCTGGTCAACTCCCTGCTGGACTTCTCCCGCATCGAGGCGGGCCGGATGCAGGCCCGCTACGAGCCGGTCGACCTCGCCGCGGTCACCGGCGAGCTGGCCAGCGTCTTCCGCTCCGCCGTCGACCGCGCCGGACTGGACTTCCAGGTCGAGTGCGCGCCGCTGCCCCAGCCGGTCCACATCGACCGGGGCATGTGGGAGAAGGTCGTCCTCAACCTCCTCAGCAACGCCCTGAAGTTCACCTTCGACGGATCGATCCGCGTCACCACCCGCGAGGTGGACGGCGAGGCCGTGGTGACCGTCGAGGACACCGGCATCGGCGTGGCCGCCGAGGAGATGCCCCGGCTGTTCGAGCGGTTCCACCGGATCGAGAACGCCCGGTCCCGCTCCAACGAGGGCAGCGGCATCGGCCTGGCCCTGGTGAAGGAACTGGTCGGCCTGCACGGCGGCGCCATCACCGCGGACTCCACCGAGGGACGCGGCACGCGCTTCACCATCCGCCTGCCGTTCGGCTCCGCGCACCTGCCCGCCGAGGCCGTCCTGGCGGAGGCGGTCGCGGATGCGCTCCCGATCGGCGCCGACCCCTTCGTCCAGGAGGCCCTGCGCTGGCTGCCGGGCGAGCAGCCGGGCACGCCCGCCGAGGTCCGGGACGGCACCGCCCCGACCGCGGACGACCTGGCCGCCGCGCCCAGGCTCGGCGCGCGGGTGCTCGTCGCCGACGACAACGCCGACATGCGCGAGTACCTCGCCCGCCTGCTGCGCGGCGCCGGGTACGAGGTCCGGACGGTCCGGGACGGGCGGGCGGCCCTGGAGGCCGTCCGCACGGACTCGCCCGACCTGGTCGTCAGCGACGTGATGATGCCCGGCCTGGACGGGCTCGCCCTGGTCGGCGCGCTGCGGACCGACTCGAGGACCGCGTCGGTGCCGGTGCTGCTGCTGTCGGCGCGCGCCGGACAGGAGGCGTCCATCGAGGGCCTGCGGGCCGGCGCGGACGACTACCTCGTCAAGCCGTTCGCGGCGGCCGAGCTGCTGGCCCGCGTCCGGGCGAACATCGAGCTCGCGCGGCTGCGCGGCCACCACGCCCGCTGGCGCACCGCGCTGGTCGACTCCCTCCAGGAGGGGTTCTTCGTCTGCGACGAGGACGGCGCGGTCGTCGAGATCAACACGGCGTTCACCGACATCCTGGGCTACGGCCCCGAGGGGCTGCCGTACCCGGCCGTCCACCCGTGGTGGCCGGACGCCGCCTCCGACCCCGAGGCGCACCGGCAGGTCGCCGAGGCCTTCACCCGGCTGCTCGGCCGGAGCCGGGGCGGCTACACGATCCCCGTGGTCCACCGCGACGGGCACCGGCTGTGGATCAGCGCCGCGTTCAACCAGGTCCAGGACCCCGACACCGGCCGCACCGTGATCGTCGGCACGTTCCGCGACGTGACCTCCGAGCACTACGCCATCCAGCGCGAGAGCGCGCTCGCCGCCCTGGGGACGTGCCTGTCCCAGGCCACCAGCCTGAACGAGGCGCTGGTCGGGGCCCTGGCGGAACTGAGGAGGCTGTGGCGGGCCCGGACAGTCGGAGCCGCGCTGTTCGGCACCGGCGACACGCCCGTCCTGACCGCCACCGACCCGTCGCTCACCTGGGCGGAGCTGCCCGCCGGGGACCGCGCCCGACTGGAGGACCTGCTCCACCGGCCGGAGCTGACCCCGGTCTCCGACGCGAACGGCGCGGGCATCCTCCTGGAGCACCCCGAGGGCCCCCTCGGGCTGTGGATCGACCTGGGCGAACGCCGTCCCTTCGGAGGGGAGGACCAGTTGCTCCTGGCCCTGCTGGCCGGCCGCCTCTCCCAGGGGCTGGCCCGCGCCCACCAGATCGACCAGCAGCGCGAGACGGCGATCGCCCTGCAGCGCGCGATCCTCGGCCCGGCCCGGCTGCCCGAGGGGTTCGCGGTCCGGTACGAGCCCGCCACCCGGCCGCTGGAGGTGGGCGGCGACTGGTACGACACCGTGCCCCTGCCGGACGGCCGGATCGGGATCGTCGTCGGCGACTGCGTCGGCCGCGGCCTGGAGGCGGCCAGCGTCATGGGGCAGCTGCGCAGCGCCTGCCGTGCCCTGCTGCTGCAGGACGCCAGCCCGGCCCGGACGCTGATGGCCCTGGACCAGTTCGCCGCCGGGGTGCCCGGCGCGTCCTGCACCACCGTGTTCTGCGGCGTCCTCAACGCCGAGACCGGCGAGCTGACCTACTCCAGCGCCGGCCACCCGCCCGGCATCCTCGTCCAGGCCGACGGCGCCACCCGCCTCCTGGAGGACGGCCGCTCGCTGCCGCTGGCCGTCCGGCCCGGACGGGAACGGCCCGAGAGCACCTGCACCATCCCGGCCCGCTCCACCCTGCTGCTGTACACCGACGGGCTCGTCGAACGCCGCCGCCGTCCGCTCAGCACCGGCATCCACCGGGCCGGGGAGGCGCTCCAGGCCGGGCGGAACACCGCGGTCGACCAGCTCGCCACCGAGGTCATGGCGCACCTGGCCCCGGCGGACGGCTACGACGACGACGTCGCGCTCCTGCTGTACCGGCACCCGGCCCCGCTGGAGATGTCCTTCCCGGCCGACTCGGCGCAGCTCGCACCCGTCCGCAAGGCCCTGCGCGGCTGGCTCGACCAGTGCGACCTGCCGCCCGGAACCGTCCAGAACATCCTGGTGGCCGCGGGGGAGGCGTGCGCGAACGCCATCGAGCACGGCCACCGCGACACCCCCGGCCGCTCCGTCCACTTCCGCGCCGAGGCCTTCGTCGACGACCTGCACCTGCGGATCGCCGACACCGGGCGCTGGAAGACCCCCCGGCCCGAGCTCGACACCCACCGCGGCCGGGGCATGAGACTGATGCGCGCCCTGATGCAGCAGGTCACCGTCACCCCCGGCCCGTCCGGTACCACCGTCGACATGCACGCGAGGATCGTCTGATGAGCACGCCCCTGACCCTCACCCACGGACGCGGGGCGGACGGCACCCCGCTGCTGACCGCCGTGGGCGAGATCGACATGAGCAACACCCGGGAGCTGGCCGACGCGCTCGACCGCACGTCCGGCCCCCTCGTCCTGGACCTCACCGGCGTCGAGTACCTCGACAGCGCGGGCCTCAGCGTGCTGTTCCCGCACGCGGAGCGGCTGGAACTGATCGCGAGCCCGATCCTGATGCCGGTCCTGACGATCTCGGGCCTCGCCGACCTGGCCACCGTCCGCGACTAGCGCCCGTCCGGTGGGTCAGGTGCCGCTCCAGAGCGGGCGGTGACCAGGACGGCCGCTGCGCGGTGGTCGCGGGTGGTTCCGGTCAGCCGGCGCTGCTCCACTTGCTCCAGAAGGCGGAGACCCGGGTGATGTGGTGCTCCATGAGCTCGGCCGTGGCGGCGTCGTCCCGCCGGCGGAGCAGGTCGAGCAGCGCGAGGTGTTCGTGGGCGCTCTCGATCATCGCGTCGTGGTTCTCGGCCGACCAGAGCCCCGCCAGCCTCGACCGTGAGCGCAGAGCGCGCACGGTCTCGGTGATCTCGTCGTTGCCCCACAGGCCGAGCAGGGCGAGGTGGAACTTCAGATCGGCGGCGACGTGGCGGACGACGTCGAGCTTCTCGGCCGCGCGGACCGTCTCCTCGGCGAGCGGGAGCAGAGCGGCGAGGTCCGCCTCGCGGACACCGCGCTCGGCCAGCCGACGCACCGTCGGAACCTCCAGAAGCAGGCGCATTTCGAGGATGTCGTGGAGGGCGGCCGGAGAAGGGGCGAGCACTTCGAAGCCCTTGTTGCGGGCCGTGCGGACCAGTCCCTCCTTGACGAGGTCGAGCATGGCCTCTCGCACGGGGGTCGGCGAGACCCCGAGCTGAGCGCCGAGGCGGGGGGCCGAGTAGACCTGGCCCGGCTCGAGCTCGCCCGTGACGATCCAGGCTCGCAGCGCCTCGGTGACCCGGGCGCGAACGCTGGGCAGGCCCTGGGGTGAGGCGTCCGCGGTCTTCGCGTCGTGCACGGCGTCCCCGTTCACAGGCGGGCCCTTCCGTCGAGGCTGTCATCGGCTACCGGGTCAGGGTACCGCCCTGGCCGGGGTCGAGCGGTGTGCAATTGCAGTGCGCGGACCGTTGACGTAGGGAGAAGTGCATCTCTAGACTCTGCGCTCATCAGTGCAATTGCACTCAGGGAGACAGAGGAGAGTCGATGCGCAGCTCGAGGCTCGTCCACGCGATCGACACCCACACCGAGGGCATGCCCACGCGGGTGGTGACAGGGGGCGTGCGGGTGGTCCCCGGCGCGACGATGGCCGAACGCCGGGCCTGGGCCAAGGAGCATCTCGACGACCTGCGCGGTCTGCTCATGCGGGAGCCGCACGGGCACGCGGCGATGTCCGGCGCGATCCTCCAGCCGCCCACCACGCCCGAGGCGGACTGGGGCGTGCTCTACATCGAGACCACCGGTTTCCTGCCGATGTGCGGCCACGGCACGATCGGGGTGGCGACCGCGCTGGTCGAGGCTGGCCTGGTCCCCGTCTCCGAGCCCCTCACCCGGATTCGTCTCGACACCCCCGCGGGGCCCGTCACGGCGGTCGTCGACGTCGAGCACGGCCGTGCCCGGTCCGTCTCGATCACCAACGTTCCGGCCTTCGTGCTGGAGGACCGGGCCGTCGTCGACGTCGACGGCCTCGGCGAGGTCGAGTACGCCATGGTGTACGGCGGGAACTTCTACCCGGTGATCGACGCCGGCCGGCTCGGCCTCGAGCTGGACCTGCGGCACAAGGACGAGCTCATCGCCGTCGGCCTGCGGATCATCGAGGCGGTCAACAGCCGGCGTCCGCCGGTCCACCCTGAGGATCCCGGCATCCGCGGCATCCACCACGCCCAGTTCGTCCAGCCCGGCGCGGACGGCGCGGACACGCGCAACGCCGTACTCAACGTGCCCGGCTACTTCGACCGTTCCCCCTGCGGAACCGGCACCTCCGCGATCATGGCGCTGCGGCACCACCGCGGCGAGCTCTCCGCCAGGGACCGGCACGTGAACGAGTCGATGCTCGGCACCCGGTTCACGGGCACCGTCCTGGAGGAGACCGAGGTGGCCGGGCGGCGGGGCATCGTCCCGCGCATCACCGGGCGGGCCTGGGTGACCGGGTTCAGCCAGCACCTCCTCGACCCCACCGACCCCTTCCCGGCCGGATTCACCGTCTGAGGCCGGGCCGGGCCCCTTTCTCGCCGCCGGCCCTCCGGGCCGGCACCCCCCGTAGCGAAGGAAACAGCTCAGCATGGATCGCAACTCCGTCGCCTGGCGCGGGTACATCCCCGCCGCCCCGACTCCGTTCACCGCGGGCGGGGCCGTCGACGAGGCCGCCCTGGTCGCGCTCATGAACCACTACGTCACCGCCGGCGTCCACGGGGTCATGCTCAACGGCAGCGCCGGTGAGTGGTACACCCAGACCCGCGACGAGCGCCGCTGCGTGGCCGAGGTCGCCGTCGACGCGGTCGCCGGCCGCATCCCGGTCATCATCGGCTGCACGGCGTTCACCGCCGCGGCGGCGATCGAGCTGGCGCGGGACGCCCAGGCGGCCGGAGCCGACGGCATCCTCTTCACGCCACCGCCGTACGCGCACCCCACGCAGGAGGAGATCCTGCACCACTACCGGCTCATCGACGCCGAGGTCGAGCTGCCGATGGTGGCCTACAACTGGCCCCGCGGCACCGCCGTCGAGATCGAGGTCGACACCGCCGCCGCGATCGCCGAGCTGGAGCACGTGGTGGCGTTCAAGTGCAGCACGGCGAACACCGATCTCGTCCTCGACTACGTCGACCGGCTCTCGTCCCGCGTCCGCATCTTCGCCGCGCTGATCAGTCCCCGCGGTCTCGCCGTGCTCAACGGCCTGGGCGGTGACGGCTACATCGACGGCGGCGGCATCGGCGCCCCCTTCGCCGTCCCGTTCTTCGAGAGCCTCTGGGCCGGCGACCTCGACGCCGCCCGCGAGTACGGACGCAAGTGGTCCGAGTTCACCCGGGCGTGGATCGAGCCCGACTTCGGGGGCCGGTTCGCCGCACCGGCCTCGCAGCTCAAGGCCGCGATGCGCCTCCTCGGTCAGCCCGGCGGCGAGGTCCGCCAGCCGCAGCTGCCGCTCACCGACCCGGAGAAGCTGAGCCGGCTCGAGTCCGTGCTGCGGTCCGCCGGGCTGTTGGGGTGAGCACCGTGCCGGCGCCGGGCAGCACCGTCCTCGTCGTCGGGGGAGGCGTCGTCGGGACGAGCACCGCGTACGCGCTGGCGAGCGCGGGCTACGCCGTCACCCTGGTCACGGCGGAACGGATCGGTGACGGGGCGACCGCCGGGAACGCCGGCCTCCTGGTCCCGGCCGACTCCGTGGTCTGGCCGGGACCCGCCAACGCGCGGGCCGTGCCGGCGACCCTGCTCGGCCGCGGTGGTTCCAGCATCAAGGTGTCGTGGACCAATCCGGGCACCGTCGTCTGGGGGGCCCGGTTCCTCGCGAACTCGACGGCGCGGAAGTACGCCGCGGCCTGCCGGGCCACGCACGCCCTGAGCACGCACAGTCTGAAGGTCGCGCGGGACTGGGCCGCCTCGGGTGAGCTGGGGACGGATCTCAAACGCACCGGCATGCTGTTCCTCCTCGACTCACCGGCAGCGGTCGCCGAGGCGCTCCACGCCCGGGCCTCCCTGCGGGACGCGGGGGAGACCTACGTCGAGCTGAGCCGGGCGGAGCTCGTGGCGATGGACCCCGCCTACGACGCCCTTCCCGACGGACTCCACGCCCTGTACGCGGCGGGTGCCGCCCGTGGCGACAGCCGGGCGTTCACTCGTGCGCTCGCCGGGCGGTTGCGCGACGTCGGAGCGAGCGTCATCGAGGGACGGCCGGTCCGCCGGCTGCTGTACGGCCGGGGCCGGGTGACCGGCGTCGCGACCGCGGCTGGTGAGCTCCACGCGGTCGCGGTCGTCCTCGCCGCCGGCGTCGGCAGCCGGAGCCTGGCCCGCACGGCCGGGGTCCGCGTACCGATCCTGCCGGTCAAGGGCTACGCCGCGACCGTGCCCGTCCACGAGCCCGGCCTGGCTCCGGACGTCGGTGGTGTCGTCGAGGGCCTCCACGTGGCGTACTCCCGGATGGGGGAGCGGCTCCGGCTCTCGACCGGGGCCGAGATCGGATGTACCGACCACGACGTGGCCGGGCAGGCCGCGCGGCTGCTGCGGCGGGCCGGAGAGTGGCTCTTCCCGGGCGCGCTGGACTGGTCGTCGGCCACGTACCGCGCCGAGCACCGGCCCATGACTCCCACCGGACTGCCGCTGATCGGCCCGACCGGGGTCCCCGGTCTCTACCTCAACGCCGCGCACGGCTCGCTCGGCTGGACGCAGGCGGCCGGTTCCGCCGACCTTCTGGCGCACCTGCTCATGGGGCTGCCGCCGCCGATCGACCCCACTCCGTTCCTGCCGGCCGCCTGACCCCGTTCACCGGCGAACGCGGCCTGCGCACCACCCCATCTGAGGAGACATCCGAACATGAGCAACTTCGTCTTGATGCTGACCCGGGACGACGTCACGGTCACGGACGCCCACGCCGTCCTCGAACTCGCGATCGCCGCCGGTGTCGAGCACATCGGTTTCAAAGACGTCGGCCGGCCGGTCGAGGAGATGGCCGAGCTGGTCGACACCATCCACGCCGCCGGCCGGCGGGCCCACCTCGAGGTCGTCTCGCTCACCGAGCAGGAGGAGCGCGCCTCGCTGGGGCTCGGTCGTGAGCTCGGTTTCGACTATGTGCTCGGCGGGACCCGCTGGCGGCTCGGGGCCGACCTGCTGGCCGACACCGGCATCCGGTACTTCCCCTATGTCGGTACCGTCATCGGCCACCCGGGCACCCTCGACGGGACCGCCGAGGAGATCCTGGCCGACATCGAGGCCATGCGCGGGGCCGTCGCGGGCGTCAACCTGTTGGCCTACCGCCACGTCAGCGGGGGCGGCGACGCCCTCGTCCGTGAGGTCTGCGCCGCGTCGCCCCTCCCCGTCCTGGTCGCCGGCGCCGTCGCGAGCGTGGAGCGGATCCGGCTGGTGAGCGACGCCGGAGCATGGGGCTTCACGATCGGCGCCGCGGCGCTCGACCGGCGCGTCGTCCCCGGTGCGAACGTCTCCACCCAGCTGCGCACCGTCCTGGACGCGGTCGGCAGGGCGGGGGCCCGATGAGCGCCGGGGTGTCCGCGCCCGGTACGGAGCAGCAACCGACCGTCGTGCGTCGGCTCGACGCCCTGTCCTTCATGGACGGACCCGAACACTGCCGTGAGTACCTGCGCAACGAGCACCTCTGGTTCGGCACGTCCGTGGTGCCGGTCGGTGCGACCGGTGCCGTCGACCCGGGGCACGACGGGTCGTGGGAGGTCTTCTACTGCGCGGCCGGTCATGCCGTGGTGACCTGCGGGGGCGCCGCCTTCGAGCTGGAGCCCGGGGACGCGCTGAGGATCCCGCCCGCCGTTCCCCACCAGATCAGCAACGTCGGCGAGGTCCCGGTCGTGATCGTCTGGGCCGGCGGGCCCGGTGAGGGGGCCGGGGCGTGACCGGTCGTACGCTCCTCGCGATCGACCTCGGCACCACCGCGGTCAAGTGCGCGCTCTACAGCACCGCCGGGGTCGAGGTCGCCTCCGCCACGCGCGAGTACGAACTGCGGACGCCGGCGCCCGGGCACGTCGAGGTCGAGGTCGAGGTCTACTGGAGATCGATCCGCGACTGCCTGGCCGAGGTCTGGCGTGCGGCCGGGGACCGCCGGGGCGAGGTCGCCGGGCTGGCGATCTCGGCTCAGGGGGAGACCCTCGTGCCGGTGGACGCGTCCGGGCACGCTCTGCGACCGGCCATCGTGTGGCTGGACAACCGCGCGACCAAGGAGTCCGCCGAGCTCGCCGAGCGCTTCCGCGCGGCCGAGCTCTACGCCCGGACCGGCCAGCCGGAGATGCTGGCCACCTGGCCCGCGGCGAAGCTGCTGTGGATGGGGCGTCACCAGCCGGACATCGCCCGGCGCACGGCCCGCTACCTGCTGATCGAGGACTACCTGCTGGCCCGGATGACGGGCGAGTACGTCACCGAGGCTTCGCTGGCCACCTCGACGTGCTACTGGGACCTCGGCACGAAGACGTGGTGGCCGGCCATGCTCGACGCCCTGGGTGTCGACACCGGGCAGCTGCCCGCCGTGGTCGAGCCCGGAGCGCCGATCGGGCGCGTCCTTCCAGCCGTCGCCGAGGAACTCGGCCTCGACCCGACGACGGTGGTCTGTGCCGGCGCGCTCGACCAGGCGTGCGGTGCGATCGGCGGCGGCAACGTCGCTCCTGGCGGATTCAGCGAGAACACCGGCGCCGCGGTGGCCATCTGTTCGACCCTGAGCGGACCCGGCCGGGACCCGGCCGGGGTCGTGCCCGTCCACTACCACGGAATCCCCGACACCTACATGTTCCACACGTTCAGCGGCGGCGGGATCGTGCTGAAGTGGTTGCGCGACGAGTTCTGCGAGCCGCAGGTCCAGGCGGCGGTGCGTGAGGGCCGCGATCCGTACGACGTGCTCGGCGACCTCGCCGCGGGCGTCGAGGCGGGTTCCGAGGGGCTCCTCATGCTGCCGCACCTGCAAGGCGCGATGGCACCGGAGAACAACGAGCACGCTCGCGGCGTGCTCATGGGACTGACCCTGAACCACACCCGCGCACACGTGGTACGGGCGCTGATGGAGAGCGTCTGCTTCGTGGTGCGCCGCAACGTCGAGGCGTTCGCGGCGGCCGGGGTGCGGACCACGCGGATCCGTGCGCTCGGCGGGGGATCACGCAGCGCCGTGTGGAAGCAGATCGAGGCCGACGTCACCGGGATTCCCGTGGTGACCACCCGGCAGCCCGACGCGGGCGCGCTCGGCGCGGTGATCCTCGCCGGCGTGGGAGTGGGCGAGTTCGGTTCGATCGACGAGGGCGTCGAGGCGACGGTGGTCGTGGATCGCGTCTTCGAACCCGACCCGGCGAACGTCAGCCGGTACGACGAGCGGTTCGGCCAGTACGTCGCCCTCTACGAGTCGCTGGTTCCGAACTTCGCCGCCCAGGCCGGGTGACGGCGATGGCGCATGTGTTCCACGCACGCCAGGCCCCTGACGACCACCTCCGCCAACAACGAGGCCGAAGACGACGTCAGTCTGTTCCAGGGATGGGAGAAACGATGCACAGGCGCTCGTTTCGGGAAACGACCCGCGGATGAGCGGGATCACGGCCCCCGCCGACACGCCCCGGGGCGAGGCGCGGGACGGCGTCCGGGTCGCCCACCGCCAACACTGGGGTTGGTGGATCCTCGTCGCCTTCGTGGTCCTGTGCACCGCTGCTCTGGTCAAAATGCTGCTGACCAACGACAACCTGCAGTGGCACGTTGTGGGCGAGTACCTCTTCACCAGGAGGATCCTCCAGGGGCTGCTGACCACACTCGCGCTGACGGTGCTGGCCATGGTCCTCGGCACCCTGCTGGGCGTCCTGACCGCCGTCATGCGCCTCTCACCGATCCGCGTTCTGTCATCGGTGGCCTGGGCCTACACCTGGTTCTTCCGCGGCACGCCGCTGCTGGTGCAGATCATCTTCTGGTACAACCTCGCCGCGCTCTTCCCCACGATCGACATCGGGATCCCGCTCACCGGTCCGGTGCTCTTCTCGGCGGACGCCAACACCGTCATCACTCCGTTCGTCGCCGCCATGCTGGGCCTCGCGCTCAACGAGGGCGCGTACATGTCCGAGATCGTGCGCGGCGGCATCCTCTCGGTCGACCAGGGGCAGAGCGAGGCCGGCGCGGCCCTGGGCATGCGCGGCGGCAGGATCATGCGGCGCATCGTGCTGCCGCAGGCGATGCGGGTCATCGTGCCGCCCACGGGCAACCAGGCGATCGGCATGCTGAAGTCCACCGCCCTGGTGAGCGTCACGTCGACGGCCGAGCTGCTCTACACCACACAGCAGGTCTACAACCAGACGTTCCAGACGATCCCGCTGCTCATCGTGGCCAGCCTCTGGTACCTCGTCGTCACCAGCGTCCTGAGTGTCATCCAGTACTACATCGAGCGCAGATACGCACGGGGTGGGCGCCGGGAGCTCCCACCGACCCCGTGGCAGCGCTTCCAACGAGGAGTCGCCAATGTCCGCGGACGCATGTAGGCGTCGGCCGGAAGGAGGGCAGGATGGTGGAACAGGCCGCCGACCCGGTCGCGGAGCGTGAGGTCGTCCTCCGCGCGACGGGCATCCGCAAGCGGTTCGGCCCGAACGAGGTCCTCAAGGGCGTCGACCTCACCGTGCTGCGTGGCGAGGTCCTGTGCATCATCGGGCCCTCCGGATCGGGGAAGAGCACCTTGCTGCGCAGTCTCAACCACCTGGAGGAGATCGACGGTGGGCGGGTCGAGCTCGACGGTGAGCTGATCGGCTACCGCCGGCGCGGCCATCGCTACGTCACCCTGCCGGGGAAGCAACTGGCCGCCCAGCGGGCACGCGTGGGAATGGTGTTCCAGTCGTTCAATCTGTTCCCGCACATGACCGTGCTCCAGAACATCGTCGAGTCCCCGGTCGGCGTGCTGAAGCAACCCGTGCGGGAGGCGACGGCGACGGCCATGGCGCTCCTGGAACGGGTCGGCCTCGAGTCGAAGGCCGACGCCTATCCCCGTCAGCTCTCGGGCGGACAGCAACAGCGTGTCGCGATCGCGCGGGCGCTGGCGATGAAGCCGCGGCTCGTCTTGTTCGACGAGCCGACCTCCGCGCTCGACCCCGAACTCGTGGGTGAGGTCCTCGAGGTCATGAAGGACCTCGCCCGCGACGGGCTGACCATGGTGGTGGTGACCCACGAGATGGGCTTCGCCAGAGAGGTCGCCGACACCGTGCTCTTCATGGACGGCGGAATCGCCGTCGAACGCGGCCGTCCCGAGGACGTACTGCTCAATCCTCGACAGGCGCGCACCAAGGACTTCCTCGCGAAGGTCCTGTAGTCCTCCCCACCCCCGCATCGTGGCCTCCGGCCCGGGGCCGCGCAGTACCACCCAGGAGGTTCAGCCATGCCCCGCACCAGCATGTTCAGGGTCACGGCCGTCATAGTGTCCGTCGCGGTCGCCGGGCTCACCGGCTGTGCCGAGCCGAAGGCCCCGTCGAGCCCGGCCGCTCCCTCCGCCGGTTCCCGCGGCGGCGGCTCCATGATCACAAAGAGCTGGGGCCAGAAGCCCGTCGCCTCGGTGGCGGCGCTGGTGCCGGCGCGATTCAGGAACAAGCCGATCGCCAACGCGATCTACAACAACTTCCCACCCCAGGAGTTCCTCGAGGGCCGGACGCTCGTGGGCATCCAGCCGGACATCGCTCTCGCTCTGAGCGAGGTGATGGGCGTCAGGCTCGACAACGCCTCGGTGGGCAGTTTCGACAGTCTCATCCCGGGGGTCGCCAGTGGCCGCTATGACATGTCCAGCGGCGACTTCGGCGTCACGAAGGAGCGGCTCGGGCAGGTCGACTTCGTCACCGAATTCAAGATCGGCACCGGTTTCGCGGTCAGGAAGGGAAGCGGCATCACGATCGGCAGGGCCACCGACCTCTGTGGCCGCTCCGTGGGGGTGCAGGCCGGCTCCTACTTCATCGACCAGATCAACGCCGCCCAGGCCCAGTGCGCGAGCGCCGGGCGCGGTCCGATCAAGCTCCAGACGTACCCGGACGACGGAGCGCGGATCCTGGCGGTCTCCAACGGGCGCGTCCAGGTCACGGCCACCACCCAGGACGCGCTGGAATACACGATCAAAAGCCGGAACGTCCCCCTGGACCTGCAGTCGTTCGTCTACCAGCCGCTCGAGCAGGCCATCGTGATCCCCGACGGCAGCGACCTCGGCCCCGCCGTCGAGGCGGCGATGAAGGAGATCATCAGGAACGGCACCTACGCCAAGATCATAGGAAAGTGGGGTGCACAGAGCATCGCGTACCAGTCGCCAAATGACGTCCGCCACCTGACCAGGCCGGAGCAGGCGGCCTGATCGCCGCCGCCCCCGCCGTCCCTCGAACCGAGGGAAGAACGACCATCTCAGCGCAGGGCGACCACGGCCATCGCGGCCGATGCCGTCCGCGCGTCCCGTATGACCGCGTCGAGGCCGCCGGCCCGCAGGGGATGTCCGGCCGACCGCGTGGTCTCTCACCAATCTGGAGAACGTTGATGTTGCCTTGGTCGGCTGATCTCGCCGGTCGGATCGAGCACCGGACGGTCGGCAGCACGGTGCTGCGCGGCAACCCGCTCGGCGACCCGCACGAACGGCCGCTGCTGGTGTACGTGCCGCCCGGCTACGACGACGAGCCCGGGCGCCGCTACCCGACGATCTTCTGGGCACCCGGTTACAGCGGCCACGTCGGGATGGTCCTCAACCGCACGGGGTTCCGGCCGGCGTTCCCCGAACTGATCGACGCGGCGTTCGCCACGGGAGAGGCGGAGCCGGCCATCGTCGTCTACTTCGACACCTGGACCTCACTCGGCGGCAGCCAGTACCTGGACTCCCCGGCGACGGGCCGGTACCACACCTACCTGTGCGAGGAGGTGGTGCCGTGGGTGGACGCGAACTACCGGACCATCCCGGACCGCGACCACCGGGCGATCGCCGGCAAGTCCTCCGGCGGGCACGCCGCCATGTTCACCCCCATGCTGAGGCCCGATGTGTTCGGCGCCCTCGCCACCCATGCCGGTGACGCGCTCTTCGAGACCGGCGCGCGGGCCGAACTGCCCGAACGGTTCCGGACGCTGCGCAACAAGTACGGCGGGTCGTACGAGAAGTTCTTTGCCGACTTCCGCAGCCGCGTCGGCGGTTTCCAGCCCAGTGACCTGGAACTCCTCGAGGTGTACGCCTACGCCGCGGCCTACTCGGCCGACGAGGACGGCACCGTGCGCCTTCCGTTCGACGAGTTCGGAGCGATCGTTCCCGACGTCTGGCGGCGCTGGCTCGCCTGGGACCCGGTGGTCATGGCCGCGCGGCCGGAGTACGCCGAGGCGCTGGCCTCGATGCGCGCCGTGTGGATCGATGCCGGCAACAGGGACGAGTACCACCTCGACGCCGGAGCGATGGCGTTCCGGCGGGCCGCGGCCGCGGCCGGAGTGCCGGACGAACGGATCCACTTCGAACTGTTCGACGGCGTACACGGCGGAATCGAGCACCGCTACCCCCTCGCGATCACCTGGCTGAGCAGAATGCTCAGCCCGACCGCCGCTTAGGAGGCGGCCCCACTGGCGGTCACCCTCCGCCGGCTGGTCGGCCCTCCGGGGGCCGACCAGCCAGTCCCGGCGCACCACCGCGACAGGACCACGTAACAAAGCGCTACTAGCGCGCCCTTTAATCCGTTGCGTCCCTCTCGGTGGCCTGGCAGTGTCATGAACGTCCGCACCGGACAGCAAGCCCCGAGAGGAGGACCGGCCATGCTGATGCTCTACCGACTGCCCGAGGCGTCGCTCGCCAGCACCGGCCGGTATCCCGCTCCCTGACACCGGCCCGCGTGGGTGACGCCGACATTTCACCGACACGCGCGGTTCTGGCCCAACGGTAGAGGCGCTGGTTTCAGGGACCAGAGGATCGGGGTTCGAATCCCCGGAGCCGCACGGAGCCCTCGTAGTCCAACAGGTAGAGGCGTCCGGTCGAGAGCCGGGATGGTATGGGTTCGAATCCCATCGAGGGCACGCCAGGGGCGGCGCCGAAGCAGGAGAGTCGGGCCTGACTGTAACTCAGGTGCCCAGCGCTGAGTGGGTTCGAATCCCACCCGCCCCACCCGCGCGACGAGAACGGTCGCGAACGCGGAACGCCGTCCCCGAGCCACGGGGACGGCGTTCCGCAGCGGGCTATTTGTAGGTGATGTCGACCCTCAGGCGGGCCTCGTTCGAGACGACCGTTCGTCCGTCGTCCGCCCGGGTGCCGGACGCGGTGGCGGAGTTGTCGACATAGCCTCGGGACTTCTCCTTCAGCGTGACCTTGTGCGTGCCGTAGCAGGTGACCGACCGCCCCGGCGCCAGGGTGCCGGACGAGCACGACACGGTTCCCGTCAGCGAGTCGTGGACGGTGATCGCGTTGATCGGCACGTCGCCGTCGTTGGTGACGACGAACCGGTACCTGATCGCATCGTGGTCGTGCCAGGCGCTCATCCGGGCGTCGTGCCTGGGCTTCGCCTTCGGCCGGGCCTTGGCGTGGGGCCCCGCCGAGCCGACGAACCGGTCGAACCGCTTGACGAGGTGGAGGCTCGCGGATGTCTCGGCGCGGCGGATGACGACCGTGACGGGGTCGGAGGTGGACGGTCCGCACAGGCGGTCGCCCTCGTAGTGGGCGGTGATGACGTGCTCGCCGACGTCCAGGTCGCTGACGGTGAGGGTGGCCGTCCCGTCCTGGAGTTCGGCGGTGCCCAGCCGCACGCCGTCCGCCTCGAAGACGACGGTCCCGGTCGGGGTCCCGTCCTCGCATTCCACGCGTGCCGTCAGCGTCACCGGCTCACCGTGGGTCTGCTCTTCGGTCGAGGTCGTGAGCGTGGTCGTGGTCCCGGCGGCTTCGACCGGGACGACGGCCAGCGTGTGGTACTGGCCGGCCCCGATCGCCTGGACCCGGACACCCTGCGGCACGGCCGCCTCGACGGGCAGGACGGCGTTGGTGTTGCCACCGTCGCCGAGTTGCCCGTAGCGGTTGTAGCCCCAGGTCAGGACCCGCCCCTCGGACGTCAGCGCCACGGTGTGGTCGTCCCCGCCCGCGATCGCGGAGACGATGGTTCCGGGGGGGAGCTGAACGCGGATCGGCACGGTGCTGCGGGTCGTGGTGCCGTTGCCCAGCTGCCCGTAGGAGTTGTCACCCCAGGCGAGCATCTGCCCGTCCGACTCCAGGGCGAGGCTGAACCAGCCGTGCCCGCTGCCGTCGCCCAGCGAGGTGACCCTCGCCCCTTCCGGAAGCAGCACCCGGACCGGGACGTTCGTGCTGGTGGTGCTGTTGTTGCCGAGCTGGCCGTAGGTGTTCCACCCCCAGGACCACATCTGACCGGTGGACGACAGGGCGAGACTGTGGGCCGAACCACCGGCCACCGCCGTGAAGGTGACGTCCTCGGGCAGGGGCACCCGCACCGGCACGCTGCTGTCGGCGTAGTTGCCCGTCCCGAGCTGGCCCGTGTTGTTGTAGCCCCACGCCAGGACGTGTCCGGTCGACGTCACCGCCAGGCTGTGCCCGGCTCCGGCGCCTATCGCCGTGATCGTGGTGCCGTTCGGCAGGTCCACCGCGACGGGCGCGAGCCGGTCGGTGGTGCTCCCGTCCCCGACCTGGCCGAAGTCGTTGTAACCCCACGCCAGCAGCCGTCCCGTGGAGGTGAGCGCCAAGGTGTGGTCGTCGCCGGTGGCGAGGGCGGTCACGGTGGTGCCCGCGGGCAGGGCCACCGGGACCGGGACACGGCTGCCGTTGGTGGTGCCGTCCCCGAGCTGGCCGTTGGGGTTCTCGCCCCAGGCCCAGACCCGCCCGTCCGAGGTGAGGGCGACACTGAATCCGTAGCCCCCGCTGACCTGCTTGACCGAGGTGCCCGCCGGGAGCAGCGCCGTCACCGGGACATTGCTGTGCTCGGTGGAGTCGTTCCCCAGTTGCCCGAACTGGTTGCGTCCCCAGGTGAGGACCTGGCTCGGCTGGTCACCCGGTTGACGGCCGGGGGCCGCCGCCGCCGTACCCGCCCGAACACCCGCGAGCGCGAGCACCGTCGCCGCGGCGACCACCACGGCGACGAGGCGGTCCATGCGCGCTCGTGTTCGGCGCGACGTCCGATACGGCACCAGCCCGTGGTCATGGAGTGCCACGATTCCCCCAGTGAAGGCGACAAGCGCACGTGAAGGCGCGAGAGTCCAGGAAATCGACCGTAGCGGGCACCCGGTCTCTTGTTGATCAAGCGGCGCCCAAGCCGAGACCCTTTTCGCGGCGACCTCGCCCGAGCCCCTCAGCAGTGACCTCGCCCCTGACCTGCGCGCAGCGCCCGCAGGAGTCTTGTGTGAGCGCCTGCGGCACGACGCGGTTCGGCGCCGTCGCGGGGTGGACGTGGAGGTATGGCTGAACTAGTGTCTGGACATGTGTCCAGGGAAATGGCGACCGAGTCCACGCGGCGGCGGCTGACCTCGCGGCAGGCGGAGACCGTGCGGCGGTTGACCGAGGCCGCGGTGGAGGAGCTGCGGGAGGTGGGGTTCGACGGGCTGACCGTGCGGAACGTGGCGCGGCGGGCCGGGGTCGCGCCCGCGACGGCCTACACGTACTTCGCGTCCAAGAACCACCTGGTCACCGAGGTCTTCTGGCGGCGGCTCAGCGCGTTGCCGGAGGTGCACGGGGCACCCGGGCGCGGACGGGTCGTCGAGGTGCTGCGGGAGATCGCGCTGCTGGTGTCGGACGAGCCGGAGCTCGCGGCGGCCTGCACGACGGCGATGCTCGGCACCGATCCGGACGTCCGGGAGCTGCGCCTGAAGATCGGGGTCGCGATCCGGGGGCGGCTCCGGAACGCGCTCGGCTCGGACGACCAGAAGGTTCTCGGGGCATTGGAACTGGCCTATTCGGGGGCGCTCGTGCACGCGGGGATGGGTTACACCTCGTACGCGCGCGTGGCCGACCGACTGGAAGAGATGGCGGAGCTGATCCTGCCCGACTCCTAAGCGAGGTGGCGGCTGTGGACCCCTCCTACAGCCCGTACGACTATGCCGTCCACGAAGACCCCTACCCCCTGTACGCGGAACTGCGGGAGCGGGCGCCGCTCTACCGCAACGACGAACTCGACTTCTGGGCCCTGTCCCGGCACGCGGACGTCGCCAAGGCGTTCCGGGACTTCACGACCTTCTCCAGCAGGAACGGCGTCTCCCTGGAGCCGAGCGCCTGGGGGCCGTCCGCGCACCGGACGATGTCCTTCCTCGCGCTCGATCCGCCCACGCACACGCGCATGCGCGCGCTCGTCTCCAAGGGGTTCACGCCGCGTCGCGTCGACCGGATGAGCGCCGGGATACGTCAGTTGACCAGGCGTTACCTGGACGAGGCGCTGAGCGGTGGCGAGCGCGACTGGGTGGCCGACTTCGCGGGACGCCTGCCCATGGACGTGATCTCCCAGATGATCGGCGTGCCCGAGGCCGACCGGGACGAGGTGCGGCGGCTCGCGGACCTGGTCGTCCACCGCGAGGACGGCGTGCACGACGTCCCGCCGGCCGGGATGGACGCCGCGCTCACCCTCGCCGGCTACTACCAGGACCTCGTCGCGCACAAACGGGCGCATCCCGGCGACGACCTGACGTCGGCGCTGATCGACGTCGAGACCGACGGCGAGCGGCTGGACGACAAGGAGCTGGTCGCCTTCCTGTTCCTCATGGTGGTGGCCGGGAACGAGACGACGACCAAGCTGCTCGCCAACGCCCTCTACTGGGGTTCCCGCAACCCCGACGAGCTGCGGAAACCGTTCGCCGACCCGCGCCGCGTGGACGACTGGGTCGAGGAGACGCTCCGCTACGACACGTCCTCGCAGATGATCGGACGGACGGTCGCCAAGGACGTGGAGCTGCACGGCACGACCGTCCCGGCGGGCGAACGGGTGCTCCTGCTCATCGGGTCCGCCAACCGCGACCCGCGCGTCTTCGACCGCGCCGACGAGTACGACCTCGACCGCGACACCTCGCAGATGGTCAGCTTCGGCGGCGGGCGGCACTTCTGCCTCGGCGCGAACCTCGCCCGGCTGGAGGCGCGCATCGCGCTCACCGCGCTCCTGCGCCGGATCAGGGGGTTCGAGGTGGACGAGGCGAACGCGCGCCGCGTCCACTCGATCAACGTGCGCGGGTTCGCGAGCCTGCCGGTCCGATGGGACGTGAGGTAGATGGCCAGGTTCGAACCGCATCCGAGCCGGAGGCCGGCCGTGGTGACGGGCGCCTCGTCCGGGATCGGCGCGGCCACCGCGACGGCGCTCGCGATGGCCGGGCATCCCGTCGCGCTCGGCGCGCGGCGCGCGGAGCGGTGCGAGGAGCTCGCCGCGACGATCCGCGCGGGCGGCGGCGAGGCGTTCGCGCACCCGCTCGACGTGGCCGACGGCGACTCGGTCAAAGCGTTCGCGCAGGCGGCGGCGGAGAACCTGGGAGCGGTCGAGGTCGTGGTGTCCAGCGCCGGCGACCTCCACGCGCAGCGGCTGGACGAGCTCGACTCGGACGACTTCGCCGCGCAGGTCCAGGTCCATCTCGTCGGCGCGCACCGGCTGGTGTCGGCGTTCGCGCCCGGAATGGTCGCGCGAAGGCGCGGCGACATCGTCTTCGTCTCGTCCGACGTCGTCCGCTCACCCCGCACGCGGATGGGCGCCTACGTGGCGGCGAAGAGCGGCGTCGAAGGCATGGCCCGCCAGATGCAGATGGAACTCGAAGGGACGGGTGTGCGCGCGTCGCTCGTCCGCCCCGGTCCGACGTCCACCGGCATGGGCATGAACTGGGACGCGGAGACCACCGGCAAAGTCCTGGAGGAGTGGGTCAAGTGGGGACACGCGCGTCACCCCTACTTCCTGCGCCCCTCCGACGTCGCCGCGGCGGTGGCGGCGGTCGTCGGAATGCCGCGCGGCGCGCACCTCACGCTGGTCGAGGTCCAGCCGGAAGCCCCGCTGGAGGAGCGATGACGATCCCGATCGTGTCGGGCGGACCCGACCATCTCGAAGAACTCCGTCATGACCCGATCGCGCTGATGCGGCGCGTCCGGGACGAGTGCGGTGACGTGGGCGAGTTCCGGATCGGCGGTCGCCGCGTCGTGCAGCTGACCGGAGCCGAGGCCAACGAGTTCTTCTTCCGCGCCCCGGACGAGGACCTCGACCAGGCCGAGGCGTACCCCTTCATGACGCCGATCTTCGGCGAGGGCGTCGTCTTCGACGCGACGCCCGAGCAGCGCCGCGAGGCCCTGCACAACCAGGCGCTCAAGGGCTCCTTCCTCAAGGGCCACGCCGCCACCATCGCCGCCGAGGTCGCCCGGATGGTCGCGGACTGGGGCGACGAGGGCGAGATCGACCTGCTCGACTGGTTCGCCGAACTGACCATCTACACCTCGTCCGCGTGCCTCATCGGACGGAGGATCCGCGACCAGCTCGACCGCCGGTTCGCCGAGCTGTACCACGACCTGGAGCGCGGCACCGACGCGATCGCCTACGTCGACCCGTACGCGCCGATCGAGAGTTTCCGCAGGCGGGACGAGGCGCGGGCGGCGCTGGTCCGGCTCGTCCAGCAGATCATGGACGGCCGCGACCCGCACCCGCCGCGCGCCGACCGTGACCTGCTCGACGTCCTGCTGTCGATCCGCGAGCCCGACGGGACGCCGAGGTTCAGCGCCGACCAGGTCACCGGCATGTTCATCTCGATGATGTTCGCCGGGCACCACACCTCGTCCGGCACGGCCGCCTGGACGCTCATCGAACTGCTCCGCAATCCGGACGTCCTGCGCGACGTCACAGCGGAGCTGGACGGCCTCTACGCGGACGGACGCGACGTCAGCTTCCAGGCGCTCCGCGCGATCCCGCGCCTCGAAGCGGCGGTCAAGGAGGCGCTGCGCCTGCACCCGCCGCTGATCCTGGTGCTCCGCGTCGCGCAGCGCGAACTCGAGGTCCTGGGCCACAGGATCGAACGCGGGACCATGGTCGGCTGCTCGCTCGCCGTCTCCAATCGCATCCCCGAGGACTTCCCCGATCCGGACGCCTTCCGCCCCGAGCGCTACGCCGCCCCGCGCGAGGAGGACCTGCTCCACCGCTGGACGTGGGTGCCGTTCGGCGCGGGACGGCACCGCTGCGTCGGCGCGAACTTCGCGATGATCCAGCTCAAGGCGATCTTCTCCGTCCTGCTCCGGGACTGGGAGTTCGAGCTCGCCCAGCCGCCCGGGACGTACCGGAACGACCACTCGAAGATGGTCGTCCAGCTCGCGCGGCCGTGCGTCGTCCGGTACCGGAGGCGGCGATGAGGATCGAGGCCGACCTCGACCTGTGCCAGGGCCACGCGATGTGCGAGCTCGAGGCGCCGGACGTCTTCGAGGTGCCGAGGAGGGGCAAGGTCCGCGTCCTGGACCCCGAACCGGGCGACGAGCGGCGCGACGAGGTCGCGGCGGCCGTCCGGTACTGCCCGACGCGAGCCCTGCGGATGGAGGCGTGATGCCCGCGTTCCCCCGGACCGAACTGGACGCGATGGTCGAGCACTGGCTGGAGGCCAACCGGCGCTGCGAGGCGGCGGGGGACTGGCGTCCGCTCGCCGACCTCTACACCGAGGACGCCACCTACGGCTGGAACGTCGGCCCCGGCCAGGACTTCATGGCCGTCGGACGCGCCGAGATCCGCGACATCGCGCTCGGCGCGGAGATGGGCGGGCTGGACGGCTGGAGCTATCCCTACCAGGCGATCCTCGTGGACGAGCGGCGCGGCGAGGTCGTCGGCTTCTGGAAGCAGGTCGCCGACGCCCGGCGTCCGGACGGCACGCCGTACGAGGTCGCCGGGATCGGCGGAAGCTGGTTCCGGTACGCCGGGGACATGCGCTGGTCCTGGCAGCGCGACTGGTTCGACCTCGGCAACGTCACGTCCGTCTTCGTCGAGATGATGAAGGCGGGAGCCCTGTCGGACGGCATGAGACGCCGCCTCGACAGGGCCGCCGCCGGGGGACCGCTCCCCGGTTACTATCCGCACGGTGAGGCCCCTGTGTCGATGTGGTGAGTGATCCGTCCCCGGTTGAGGACGAGTCGCGACCCGGCGAACCGCGACCGCATCCGCCGGTCGTGCGTGACGATCACGAGCGCGCCCGCGTAGCCGGCGAGCGCGGCCTCCAGTTCCTCGACCAGGACGGGGGACAGGTGGTTGGTCGGCTCGTCCAGCAGCAGCAGGTCGGCCGGGTCGGCGACGAGCCGCGCCAGCTCGATCCGGCGGCGCTGCCCGTACGACAGCTCCCCGACCCGCCGTCCCAGGTCGGACGGCTCGAACAGGCCGAGCGACAGCAGGGTGTCGGCGTGCTCGTCCAGGTCGCCGGGCCGTCCGTGCGCGAACGCGCGGAGCACGCTGGTCGCGGGCGGCCACGGGACCTCGTCCTGCCGGAGGTGCCCGACACGCTGCGGCCGGACGACCGTGCCCTCCTCCGGCCGCAGCTCCCCGGCGAGCACCCTGAGCAGCGTGGACTTGCCCGCGCCGTTCGGCCCGGTGACGAGCAGCCGTTCACCCGGGCCGATCCGCAGCAACGGCACGTCCAGGCGCTCGCCGACGCGGACACCGGTCAGCACGGCGACCGTGCCGTCGCCCGCCGCCTTCACCTCGGCGGTGAACGACAGCGGTTCGGGCGGCGGAGCGACCGGATTCGCTGTCAGCCGCTCGACACGCTCCTTGGCGATCCGGATGCGGCTCATCGCGCCGTGCGCCCGTCCGCGTGCCCGGAAGGCGCCGTGGCCGAAGCCGGATTTCGCCAGCTTGCGCGGGATCGCGTCCAGGCGCGCCGCGTTCGCCGCGACCAGGCCGCCGTTCCGCCTGACCTCGTGCCTCCACTCCTCGTACTCGCGCAGCCGGCGGGCGCGCTCGGCCTCCTTGGCGGCCAGGTAGCCCGCGTACCCGTTGCCGTACCGGACGACCCCGCCGCCCTCGACCTCCAGGACGGTCGTGGTCAGCCGGTCGAGGAACACCCGGTCGTGGGTGACCGCGACGACCGTCCCGCGATGCGCGCGCAGGTGCTCCTCCAGCCAGGCGACGGCCTGGTCGTCGAGGTCGTTGGTCGGCTCGTCCAGCAGGAGCAGTTCGGGCGCGGCGGCGAGGACGCCGGCGAGAGCGAGGCGTGAGCGCTCGCCTCCGGACAGCGTGCCGAGCGCACGCGAGCGGTCGAGACCGGGCAGGCCGAGGTGGTGCAGCGCGACGTCCACGCGGGCGTCGGCGTCGTAGCCGCCGCGCGCCTCGAACCGTTCCTGCAGGTCGCCGTAGAGGGCGAGCTGGGACGGATCGTCCGCGAGCCGTTCCTCGGCGGCTCGCATCCGGGCTTCGAGCGCGCGCAGATCGGCCAGTGCGAGGTCGATCGCCTCCTGGACGGTCGCGTGCGCGGGCATCGCGAGCGTCTGCGGCAGGTAGCCGACACCGCCGTCCGCGACGACGGTCAGCTCGCCGTTGTCGACGCGCTCACGCCCGGCGAGCAGCCTGAGCAGGGTCGACTTGCCGGAACCGTTGTCGCCGATGACGCCGACCTTCTCGCCGGGCTTGACGGTCAGGTCGGCGTCGCGCAGGACGACGCGGTCGGAGTAGCGCTTGGTGACATGGCGAAGGGTGAGTTGCGCGGTGCGCAAGGAAGACTCCAGCGGGTTCTCTCTGATCGACGGGGACGCGTCGGAACACGTTCCGCGGCGGAGCCATGACGCTCTACGCGGCGGTCACGTGTCGATCAGAGAAAAATCAGCGAACCCACGCCCCGGACGTTAGGTGATCTTCGTGGCCGACGCAAGCGCGTTCTCGCCGGCCCCGGTCTCCCGGCGGCGCGCACCGCCGAAGCGGGCAGGGCAGATGCGGGCAGGGCAGATGCGGGCAGGGCAGAAGGGGCAGAGGTCAGATCTGGTTCTCGGGCTTGACCGGGATCGTGGCGGACACGGCCTGCCCGATCTCGATCAGGGTGTCCCCGGGCGGCGCGTACTTCGGCGGGATCGTCACCTCGACGTACGCCTGGCGGCCGAGCAGGGTCCAGGTGACCGGCCGGTCGTGCGGGTAGCCGTGCCACTTCAGCCCGTTGACCTCCATGAGCTGCTCGTCCATCCGGTAGGTGGACGGCAGCGGCACGCCGCAGCGCAGCGCGATCGCGGGGTCGCCCCATGCGGCGGTCAGCGGGGACTCGGGCGTGGTGTCGCGGCGCTTCAGGCCGTGCAGCGTCGCGGGCAGTCGCAGTCCCTCGCACAGCTTGACCGTCGCCGCGTCCGCCTTGGGGACGGGCACGCGCACCGCGCCCGCGCCGCAGGCGGTGACCAGCGGAGCCAGGGCCAGCAGGGAGAGACCCGCCGCACCTCGGCGCACGGCCGCGCGGAACCGGGACGGGCCGCGCGGGGCCGCCGTCACCGCCGCGGACGGGCCGCGGACGACCGTCCTAGATGTGGACGATCGGGCAGGTGAGCGTCCGCGTGATCCCCTCGACACCCTGGATCTGGGCGACGACGAGCTTGCCGAGCTCGTCGACATTGCGCGCCTCCGCTCGAACGATCACGTCATAGGGGCCCGTGACGTCCTCCGCCAGGGTCACTCCGGTGACGCCGCGGATCTGGCCCGCCACTTCCGCGGCCTTGCCCACTTCGGTCTGGATGAGGATGTAGGCCTGCACCATCACGTCCTCCCCGGGCGGAGATTCAACGTCGGACGGTCACCGTATCGTGTTACGCGCCGCCACGGGCGACCGGGGGCCGCAGAGCGGATAAACGGGGGAGAGCGGGAGAAACGTGGAGAGCATCGGCGACCTCGGCGAGTTCGGGCTGATCCGCAGGGTGACCGGGCGGCCCATGGCCGCCGACGTGCTGCTCGGCCCCGGGGACGACGCCGCCGTGGTCGCCGCCCCGGACGGACGCGTCGTCGCCACCACCGACGTCCTCGTCGAGGGGCGCCATTTCCGGCTCGACTGGTCGTCCCCTTATGACATCGGCCGAAAGGCCGCCGCGCAGAACCTCGCGGACGTCGTCGCGATGGGCGCCCGGCCGACGGCCCTGCTCGTCGGGTTCGGCGCGCCCGCCGAGACCCCGGCCGCGTGGGCGCAGCGGCTCACCGACGGCATCGTGGAGGAGTCCGCGCTCGTCGGCGCGTCCGTCGCGGGCGGCGACACGGTCGGATCGCCCACCATCACGATCGCGGTGACCGCGCTCGGCGACCTCGGCGGCGCCCCGCCCCTCACGCGGTCCGGCGCGCGTCCGGGCGACGTGGTCGCGGTCCGGGGCCGGCTCGGCTGGGCCGCGTCCGGGTTGCACCTGCTCCAGCACGGCCTCGACGGCCCGGCCGAGCTGGTCGCCGCGCACCGCCGTCCGCAGCCGCCGTACAGCGCGGGTCAGGAGGCGCGGTCGCTCGGTGCGACCGCGATGCTCGACGTCAGCGACGGCCTCCTGCAGGACCTCGGGCACATCGCCGAGCGCTCCGGCGTCGCGATCGACGTCACGGCCGCCGCCGTCCCGCTGCCGCCGCCCCTCGCCGCGTCCGCGGCGGGACGGGCCGCCGCATCCCGTGGCGAACCGCCGACGATGCATCAAGAAGGTAAAACCTCGCCCGAAACGGCGGCGGACGACGCCCGGACGCCGGATCGTCTCCACCTGGCGCTGACGGGCGGTGAGGACCACGCGTTCGCCGCGACCTTCCCCGCCGGGACCGGTCTCCCACCCGCGTGGACGGTCGTCGGACGGGTCGCCGAGGGCTCCGGGGTGACCGTCGACGGGAGCGTTCCAGCCGTCCGCGGCTGGGACCATTTCCGCGGTTAGGCGCAGGTTGAACGGGGTCGAACCGCACCCGGGGGTTTACTCGTCCGGTAGGCATGCTTGGTGAGGGTTTGGTATACATCCTGTGATCGAAGAGGGATGGGATGGGACGACACACCAGACTCGAGGCGCCCGAGGACGAGGCCCAGCCGATGCCGGCCGGGCCCTCTCCGGGCCCTCGGTGGAAGCAGCTGGTCGAGCACGTGCCGTTCCCGTTGATGCCGCTCGTCGCGCTCATGCTCGCGGTCGGCGTCATCGTGCTCGCCTACAGCACGCAGCAGATATCGCTGAACTTCAACAAGTCGCCGCAGGCGGCCACCCCGCAGGACGCGAACGGTCCGAGCGACGGCACCATGTCGCAGCGCTCGCCCGGCGGGAGCCACGCCAGCCGCGGCGCCGGGCGCTCCGACCTCACCGTCGCGTTCCGCGTCGCGTCCCGCACCTCCGCCGGGTTCCGGGGCATCGTCACGATCAGTAACCACGGGTCGAGGACCGTCCCCAAGTGGGCGCTCGCGTTCCGGGTCCCCGGCGGCACCGTCCGCGCCGTCGGCGGCGCGACCGTCGTCAAGACCGGCCGGGTCGTGCACGTCCGCAGCCGCGCCGGCCAGGCCCTCCCGCCGGGCGCCTCGCTGCGCGTCACCTACACGTCCGTCGGCCCGGTCGCCGCGCCCGTGGACTGCCTCCTCAACCGCGAGCCCTGCGTCCGCGCCTGACCCTGCCCGAGGCCGCGCCTGTTCCGGTCCGGGGCCGCGCGCCGCTCACCCCACCCCGCGGACCCGCGCACCCGTCCACCGTCGCGTCGGCGCTCGCCCGGACCCGTGCGCACCCGCCTGCTGACGCGTCCGCCCACGCTCCGAACCGTGCGAGGCCGCCTGCCGCCGCGTCCGCCCTGGTGATCACCACGGGCGGCGATTGCCTAGAGTGGGCGGCATGACGTCCCACCAGCCAGGTCAGGCACCTCCGCTCGTCCTCACCGTCGCCGGCTCCGACTCCGGCGGCGGCGCGGGGATCCAGGCCGACCTGAAGACCATGCTCGCCAACGGCGTCCACGGCATGAGCGTCATCGCCGCCGTGACCGCGCAGAACTCCCTCGGCGTCCAGGGCTACTGGGAACTGCCCCCCGAGGCCGTCCGCGCCCAGCTCGACTCGGTCCTGTCCGACATCGGCGTGGACGCGGTGAAGACCGGGATGCTGGCCTCGAAAGCGCTGGTGGAGCTGGTCTCCGAGGTGCTCGCGGACGTCTCCGCGCCGGTGGTCGTCGACCCGGTGGGCGTGTCCAAGCACGGTGATTCGCTGCTCGCCGGGGACGCCGTGGACGCCGTCCGGACGCGGCTGCTGCCCGTCGCGACGGTCGTCACGCCCAACCTCTTCGAGGTCGAGCAGCTCACCGGCGTCAAGGTGGTGGACGAGTCGGGGATGCGCGCCGCCGCCGAGGCCGTCAAGGAGCTGGGCCCGGAATGGGTCCTGGTCAAGGGCGGCCATCTCCCCGGGGAGCCCGCGGACCTGCTGTTCGACGGCACCGAGGAGTACCGCTTCACCGCCGAGCGCCACGACAACCGGCACACCCACGGCACCGGCTGCACCCTGGCCTCGGCGATCGCCTCGAACCTGGCCAAGGGCGAGCCCGTCCCCGAGGCCGTCGAGAAGGCCAAGCAGTATGTGACCGGGGCCATCGCGGCGGGCTTCCCGCTGGGCACGGGCATCGGCCCCGTCCACCACGGCTGGCACCTGCGCCACGCCTGATCTTCGACAGCCCTGGACCCCGGCCGCCTCAGGAAGGCCGGGGTCCAGGGCTCACAGACCCGCGCCGGGCGAAGAACCACCAAGGGAAGACCCGGCGAAGCGCAGACCCCGCCGAGCGAAGACCGCCGACCGGGCGGAGGAACGCCGACCGAGCGAAGACCGCCGACCGAGCGAAGACCGCCGGGCGCGGCGTCACCGGGCAAACAGAAACCGGCCGAAGGGTGAACCCCTCGGCCGGTCTCCGAAGTCCGGAAAGGATCAGACGGTCGGCTTGACGACCTTGCCCGCCTTGATGCAGGAGGTGCAGGCGTTGATCCGCTTCGTGCTGCCGTTCACGACGGCGCGCACGCGCTGGATGTTGGGGTTCCAGCGGCGCGGGGTGCGGCGGTGCGAGTGGGAGACGCGCATGCCGAAACCGGGTCCCTTGCCGCAGACGTCGCAGACGGAAGCCACGGGAAACTCCAAGTTGGGTGTCGATGCTCTGGACCGGACCGCCTCTGGATCGGTGACAGACACCGGAGGCGCATCCTGACAAGCGCCCCGGGACGAGGCGCACGAATCAGAGTAGCCCAGGGTTCGCCCGATAGGCGAATCGGCCTGCGGATTCGGCCCGCCCCGGCTCTTCCCCGGACCGTCCCGCGGTGTTCCCAAGGACGCGCCGCCACGGTAGACCGGTGTTCTCCGGAAAGCGGCACGGCCGACGGGAGCGGGTGTGGGCGAGGTCCTCGACGGCGCGGCGGTACGGCGCTGGTGCGGTCTGGCGGCCGAGGCGCTGGGCCGGACCCGCGCCGAGATCGACGCGCTGAACGTCTTCCCCGTCCCGGACGGCGACACCGGCACGAACCTGCACCTGACCGTCCTGGCCGCCGCCGAGGCGGTCGAGGGGCTGCCCGGGGACGCCGGGACGCCGGAGGTGTGGCGGACGATCGCCCGTGGCGCGCTGCTCGGAGCACGCGGGAACTCCGGGGTGATCCTCAGCCAGTTCCTGCGCGGGATGGCCGAGATCCTCGGCGGCCGGGGCGCTCCGCCGCCGGACGGCCGGGTCCTCGGCGAGGCGCTCGGCTACGCGGCCGTGCTGGCGCGGCACGCCGTCGAGCACCCGGTGGAGGGGACGATCCTGAGCGTCCTGGACGAGGCGTCCGCCGGGACCGGGGACGAGCCGACGCTGTCCGGGGCGGCGCGGGCCGCGGCGGACGGGGCGCGCCGGGCGCTGCGG
>NZ_QURH01000320.1 GCF_003428695.1 Actinomadura logoneensis | reverse complement strand
CTACCCGGCGGGCGCGCCCGGCGGTCACGGAACCGGGGCCGCCGGCTCGGCGGCCGAGTCGGCGGGGGCGACCGGCCGGACCGGTGCGTCTGAGCGGGGGCCCGGCGGTTACGCGATGCAGGCGCGGACGTCGGGCGGCTACCCGGCGGGCGCGCCCGGCGGTCACGGAACCGGGGCCGCCGACCAGGCGGACGAGTTCGCAGCGGGGAGCGGCCAGGCCGGCGCTTCCGGGCGCGCTTCCGGCGGTCACGCGACGATGGCGCGGACGTCCGGGGGCCACCAGACGGGCGGGCCCGGCGGTGGGGGCGCGGCGCAGGGTGGGGCGGCGGTTCACTGGTTGTCGGAGTTGCCCGCCGAGGTGTTCGTCGAGGCGGAGGCCGGGCCGGGGCAGGTGCTGTTCAGCGTGCCGCTGATCCCGCTCCGGCCGCCGTCCGTGCCGGTCGAGTTCGACGCGTGGCTCGCCATGCGGCACTGGTACCGGGCGCTGCGCGACCTCGCCGACCAGGACCTGGTGCTCGTCACCGGCCTGCTGTCCTGGCGTCCGCCGGACGGGCCGCCGGTGCGCGGCCACCTGCTGTCCACGCCCGTCGAGATCGTCGTGGACGACCGGACCGAGCGCGTCGACGTCGTCCTCGCCGGCCCCACGACGCCGCTCGACCACGAACTGCTCGGCGGGGTCCCCGGCTACGAACCCGGCCGCGCCGCCTGGGTCTGGGACGCCGTCCAGGCGGGCCAGGGCTTCGCGCTGCGCGCCTCGGTCTCGGACGTCCTGCGCAAATGGTGCGCCGCGGCCTTCGCCGCCGACGACGGGCCGGCGGCCGTGTACCGCGACGACTGGGCGCCGGGCGGGCAGCCGGGGGAGATCCCGGCGGTCCGGCTCGCGCCCGCGCTGGCCGTCCGGCGGCGAGCGCGCAGCACCGGCCTCGCCGCCTACTACGACCTGCTGATCTCCCGGCTGGGCGAGCCGCCGCCGGACGGCCTGGTGCGGTTCCTCGCCGCCGACCTGCGCGTCCTGCACGTCCCCGATCCGAAGCCGAACGCCGCCGCCGGACTGCTCGCCGGGATGACCGCGCAGGGCCGGCGCGTCCTGGTCGTCCGCCCGGACACCGACACCGGCGGGATCCCGCCGCGCCCGGACCTGCCCCGGACGCCGCCGCTCACCGAGGGCGAGGTCGCCGAACTCCTGCGCCTGCTCTCCCGGCGCACCCTCGCGCCCCCGGCCGACACCGCCGCGCTGCCCGACCCGAACCGGATCCTCGCCCTGGTGAACGTCGAGCGTGCCGTCCCGCCGGAGGCGTCCGGGGAGGTCGCGCGCCGCCTGCGCCAGTTCGACCCGGCCGTCCTCACCCGCCTGACCGGACGCGTCGGGCAGGTGGACGGCATCCTCAACGAGCTCGGCCTCGGCGCGCACCCGTCGCGCTGGCCGTCCGCCGACCCCGCCGCGCGCGCGTTCGCCGACCTCCTCGCCCGCCGCCGCCCCGCCGTCTGGGACCGCGTCGCCGAGATGTCCGTCCAGGCCGACCGCGCCCACCGCGCCGCCCGCTCCCTGCGGGGCCGCCGCGTCGTCCTCCCGCCGGACGCGTCCGCCCGCGACCTCGCCGACGCCGCCCACGAGCTCCGCGCCCACCTGCTCACCGGCGGCACCCTCAAGCGCGGCCCGATGCGCTCGGCCGCGCAGCGCAAGGCCGAACCGCTCCTCGCCACCGTCACCGTGGACGGCCAGCCGCCGACCTCCCTGCCGCTGCTGGAGATCGTCCTCACCCACCTCACGGCGGAGATCGCCTGCCAGGACCTGCACTACGCCTGGGACGCGGCGGGCGTCCCCTTCCGCACCGACCTCCCGCTCGCCGACCGCGCCGCCCGCTTCGCCGACGCCCACGCCCGCCTGGCCCGCGTCCGCATCCTCGCCCCGGTCGTCGCCGAGGTGTCCGAACTCGGCATCCCGGTGACCCACCCGCTCCAGTGGCACGGCCTGACGGTCGGCCTCGCCGCCGCGCACCTCGCCGCCGAAGCCGACCGCGCCACCGCCGCCCTCACCCACCTGCGCGACGCCATCGACCCGTCCCTCACCGACGTGCGCGCCGCCCTCGATGCCCGCGACCCGGACGCCTACACCCGCGCCCTGCACGCCCTCGCCGAGGCCCACCGCATCCGGACCCGCCGCGACGCGCTCCTCGCCCGCCTGCACGCCGTCCACCCCGACCTCGCTGCCCGCATGACCGCCGACCCCTCCGCGTTCTCCACCCTGCCCCGCACCTGGGCGTCCGCCTGGACCGCCGCCCGCGAGACCGACCCCGACGCCGTCCCCCTGTGGGACGTCCCCGCCGCGATCCCCCCGGTCCCCGACTCGCTGGACGCGATCATCCTCGACAACGTCCACGACGCGGGCCCCGAAGCCCTCTTCCTCCTCTGGTACACCCCCCGGGTGATCCTCCTGGGCCGTCCGGGCCCGGACCTCCCGCCCCTGGACGCACCCCGCCCGCCCCTCCCGCAAGACCTCCACGACGCTCTGGCCCCCACCACCCCCCTCTACAAGGCCCTCCTCTCCAGGGCCCTGGAAGCCTCCGACCCCAACACCCCACGCCCAACGCGGACTCCCCAAGAAGCCACGTCGTCCCCCCGCACCCCCAACCCCGCCCAGTCTCAGCCCGCCACTCCCAAGCACCACCACACTCCCGCCGAGCCGTCCGCGCCTGCCCGGCACCAAGCTTCCGCCGAGCCGTCCACGCCCATCCAGCGCCACGCGCCCGCCGAGCCCTCAGCACCCACGCCCACCCGGCACCAAGCTTCCGCCGAGCCTTCCGCCCCCGCACCCACGCGGCATCACGCGTCCACCGATCCCTCCGCCCCCGAGCAGGAGCAGCCTCGGCAAGACCCCACCCATGCCCAAAGGGCGGAGCCCGCACCCGGCCACATCCCCACACAGGATCAAGTGGACGCGCGGCCAGCTCAGCCAACCCGGCAGTGGCCGCCCGCCCACCCCTGGCCGAGCCCACCCGTCCACCGCGCCCACCCCGCCAAGACGCAGCAGGAAGGCCCCGCACAAACCCCCGAGCCAGCGCAAAGCGAGCACCCGCAGGATGCACGGCCCGCGCACGTGGACGGACGCCCGCGAATGGGCGAGGCCACGCGGGAAGGCGACCATTCCCAGGTAGGCGCGCCCATGCGGGAGGGTGAACGCCTCCAGGTGGGCGAGGCCACGCGGGAAGGCGAGCACTCCCAGGCGGGCGCGCCCACGCCGGAAGGTGAACGCGCGCACGTAGGTGCGCCCACTTGGCGAGGCGAATCCGCGAGAGCCTTGGAAAGGGCGCGCGAAAGCGCCCAGGCGCGGCTCTTGCGGTACGCGTCGGAGCGTGAACAAGCGCAGGCGGGCCAGCGCGCGCAGGAGACTGGCTCCGGGGACTCCAGAGGCAGGGCAGACGCGCCGGACCACCCCGCTGGTGATCCTGCTCCCGGGCGGATGCAGGAGCCTTCCCGTGATGAGGAACCAAAAGACCTTGAGGTCACGCGGACGGACGTGACGGCGCGCGCCGAGCAGTCCACCCCGGTCGAGAAGCCGCAAGGTGCGGCAGCTCACCACGGTAAAAACCCTTACGCTTCGCAGGCTCCAGAGCGCGGTGAGGACGCCACGTCACACGACGGGCCACCGCGCGGTGAGGGCTCTGCGGCTGAGGAAGGTGTTCCGGCGCAGCTCGAGACCGGCACGCGGGATGGGGGCACCACTCACGCCCAGGAATCAGCGTCCGGTGATGAGGCAGCCCTGACTTCGGCACCTGAGGGCCCCGAAGACATGGGGCGCGGCCGTGTGGGCGAGGACGAGGGGAGGAGCGCGGTCCCGCGCGCGGATGGTCCCGGGGAAGGTGCTGAGCATGAACACCGCCGTGAGACTCAGGCGTCCGACGGCGAGACGGGAGAGAACTCTGCGTCCACCGTCCGTCTGAACCGCGAGCGGACGGACGTCGCTTCGCCGCAGCACCCGGCGTCGAACGAAGCGCCCGCGAAAGAGGAAGGCTCCTCGCGTCCTGACCAGCGTGTTGGCCCGGACTCTGCACAGACGCGGGATGACGCGCCAACCGTGTCCCATGACGAAACGGAGCGAGGTGAAAGTGCTGCGCCGCATGCGTCGTCCGCGCGAGCTGAGAGCGATGTCCGAAGGCGTGAGCCGTCGTCTCGGGCTTCTGCTGAAGTCGGAGCCTCGCTTCCGGCTGAGGCTGAGCAGCCCGAACGTCCGGTAGGCGGCCAGGCGCGCGGGGACGCCGGCCACCCCGCGCCCTCTGAGCCCGCCGCGTCGCCCACAGACGGAACCGAGGACGCCGTACCTCTCGACGAGTGTCAGGGACCTGTCGTCCCCGCGCACTCCTCGCGCGCGCAAGACGCGGCGGATGAGGACGATGCGGCGTCTGCGGGCCAAGCCCCAGGCCAGGCGGCGCACGCTACTGCGAGCACGGCCTCTGGACGCCCGCAACACGGACCCGTGGGACGAGAAGAGGCCCGTCCGCATCCCGATGAGGAGGCGGACGCGCGCCACGGTGCGTCTGCACGCCCGGTCGGCGATGTCGAGGCGGTGGAGCGTGCGGAGGGTGCTCAGGCGCACCCGGCCGAGGACGCTGCGCGGGATGGTGGCGGCGGTGGTGCGCATGCGCGGCGTGAGTCCGCTCCGAAGGAGCCCGAGGCCGCTGGGACGGGGGAGTCGGGTTTCGCTGGACGGCGGTCTGGGGCTCATTCGGGTGCCGGGCGGGCGTCTGGGGTTGAGGACGTAGCGGGGCGTCCGCATGGTGGTGCTCATGCGCGGCGTGAGGCTGCCTCTGGGGAGCGTGACGCCGCGCAGGGGGAAGCTGCTTCCGGAGCCCGTCCTGAGCAGCGAGAGGACGCTCCGCAGGAGCGGGGTGAGGGGCGGCAGGCCGGCGGGGCGCCGTCGGGGGGTGGCGCCGGAGTGCCGGCGGTCCGGATCGAGCCTGGGCGGTCGATCGTGAGTTACGCGCGGGACGACCTGCGGATACTCGTCGAGCGGTTGCTGCGGGCGGATCCGGGGCTTTCGGAGGACGACGTGGTGGCGCGGGCCACGCGGTTGCTGGCCTGCCCGCCGGACGAGACCGGGCTGGTGGAGGTGCGGATTCGGTATGCGTTGCATGAGCGTGGTTGACTCCGGGCGTGATCGACTTTGAGGTGGTGCGGGTGTTCTGCGGCGCGGACGGGCGGTTCGGGAACCGGCTCGGCGTGGTGCGGGACGGCGCGGCGGCGGCCTCGCGCGAGGAACGGCAGGCGGTCGCGGGGGAGCTGGGGTTCAGCGAGACGGTGTTCGTGGACGACGCCGCCCGGGGCGTGATCGACATCTACACGCCGACGACGCGGCTGCCGTTCGCCGGGCATCCGTGTGTCGGGACGGCATGGCTGGTGGGCGTGTCGTCGCTGGTGACGGCGGCCGGGACGGTCTCGGTGCGCCGGGACGGTGACGTCACGTGGGTCGCGGCGCGCGCCGAGTGGGCGCCGCCGAGGACGCTGCGCGAGTATGCGTCGTCCGGCGAGGTGGACGCGTTGGAGGTGCCGCCGCCCGGCGAGTGGATCTACGCCTGGGCGCGGACGGACGAGTCGGCCGAAGCCTCCTTCCAGGGGATTCGGGCCCGGGGCTTCCCGGGACGGTCGGACGGGATCGACGAGGACGAGGCGACGGGCGCCGCCGCGCTGCTGCTCACGGCCGAGCTCGGACGGCCGCTCCTGGTGACCCAGGGACGCGGCTCGCAGATCTTCACCAGGCCGCTCGCGGACGGACTGATCGAGGTCGGCGGTCGCGTGTCGCGATGAGTTCGGATGATCGGTTCGGTCTCACCTCCCATGAACACGATGACAGGGGAGGACGGGCTCGCCGAACTGCTCGCCCGGGCTGTGGATAACTCCGCCGTCCCGGGAGCGGTGGGGCTGATCGCGCAAGGCCCGAAGACCGAGGTCGCGGCCGTCGGAAGCACGTCCCCGGAAGGCGGACGGCCGATGGCGCGGGACACGATCTTCCGCATCGCGTCCCTCACCAAGCCGATCACGGCGGCGGCGGCGATGACGCTCGTCGAGGACGGCCGGATCGCGCTGGACGACGCCGTCCGCGAGTGGCTGCCGGAGCTGGCCGCGCCCAGCGTCGTCCGCACTCCGCACAGCCCTGTGGACGACGTCGTCCCGGCGAGGCGCCCGATCACGCTGGACGACCTGCTCACGTTCCGCTCCGGCTACGGCTACCCCGCCGACTTCTCGCTCCCGGCGGTGGCGCTGTTCGCCGAGCGGTTCCAGCGCTTCGTCCTGGAACCGCGCCTCGCGCCCGGGCCGGACGAGTGGATGGCGTCCCTCGCGAGCATCCCGATGGTGAACCATCCGGGAGAGGCATGGCTGTACCACGCCAGCTCCGACATCCTGGGCGTGCTCATCGCCCGCGTCGCCGGACGACCGCTGGACGTGTTCCTCGCCGAGCGCGTCTTCGAGCCGCTGGGCATGGCCGACACCGGTTTCTGGGTGCCGGAGGAGAAGCGGCACCGCTTCGGCCCGTCCTACGGGCGCGGGCAGGACGGCGCCCTCGAACTGCACGACGTCCCGGACGGCCAGTGGAGCGCGCCGCCCGCCTTCCCGTCGGGGGCGGGCGGCCTGGTCTCGACCGTGGACGACTGGGCCGCGTTCGGCCGGATGCTGCTCGACGGCGGCACGGCCCCGGACGGCCGCCGCCTGCTGTCCCCGGCGTCCGTCGCGCTCATGACCAGCGACCACACGACCGCCGCCCAACGCGACGCCGTCCGGCTGTTCCTGCTCGGACAGGGCTGGGGGTTCGGCGGGGCCGTGGACGTGAACGCCGACGAACCGGCACACCGGCCCGGACGCTACTGGTGGACGGGCGGCAGCGGCACGACCGCGCAGATCGACCCGTCCTCCGACTCGGTCGCGGTGCTGTTCACGCAGGTCGAGATGGGAAGCCCGGCCCCGCCGCCCCTGATGACCGCCTTCTGGGAACTCGCCGGACGGCTATAGCTCCGAACCCCAGCCGCAATAACGCCGCGCCGCGCGGCTGCGCCGTCGTGCCACGGGCTATGACGCGGTGGCGTGCTGTTGTGCCCACGTGGCCTCCCGCGCGGAGCGATGGCGTCCGCCTGGGTAGGACGTTGCGTCTCGCGCGCGGGGAGGGCGGGGGCCCAACGCAGCGGCTCGACCACAAGCCCGGCGTTGCGTCTCGCGCGCGGGGAGGGCGGCGTCAGGGGGTCGCGCCGGTCCAGGTGAGGGTGCCGGAGCGGAGGTCGTCGATGACTCCGCGGAGCCAGGCGTGTTCGGCGGCGGTCACCGCGCGCGCGTACTCGGTCTCCAGCCCGGCGACCCGGTCCAGGTTCTCGCGGGCGTTGCGGGCGAGGACGCGGTCGTGTTCGGCCAGCAGCCCGTCCACCTTCGCGGCGCGCCGTTCGAGCGCGGACAGCGCCTCCGCCGGCGCGATCATCAGCAGGTTCGACAGCGCGGCGGGGAACTCGGGGTAGTCGCGGCGCGGGGTCGCGAGCATCTCGTCCAGCCAGGCGCGCGCGGTGGCGCGGCCCTCGTCGGTGATCTCGTAGACGGTGCGCTCCGGGTACGCCTGGTCGCGCTCGGTCGCGCGCACCCGGATCAGGCCGCCCTCGGTGAGGCGGTCGATCGTCCGGTAGAGGCTCGTCCGCTGGCCGACGTTGACGACCTGGTCCTTGCCCCAGTCCTTGATCAGCCGCTGCATCCCGTACGGATGCAGCGGCTTGTACAGCAGCAGGGCGAGGACGGTCAGCCCGAGCGGTGAACTTCGTACGGCCATGCGCCCAGGATAGTCAGGAGCAACTAGTTGACACAACACTAGTTTCAGTGCGACTATCGGGCCATGACGAACAACACCGCGGTTCGCACCGCTCTGGTCATCGGCGGCGGCATCGCCGGACCCGTCGCCGCCCTCGCGCTCGCCAAGGCCGGCGTCGAGGCGACCGTCTACGAAGCGCGTCCCGAGGCCGCCGACGGCGTCGGGGCCATGCTCAGCATCGCGCCGAACGGCCTCGCCGCCCTCGCCCACGCCGGCGCGGACAAGGCGGTCCGCGAGGTCGGCCAGCCCGTCCCCGGCGTCGTCATGCAGGACGGCACGGGACGCGTCCTCACCGACTTCCACGGATTCCCCGGCCTGCCCGAGACGCTCGCCCTGCGCCGCGCCGACCTGTTCCGCGCGCTCGGCGACCACGCGGTGGCCTCGGGCGTGCCCGTCCGGTACGGGAAGAGCCTGGTCAACGTGGTCGAGAGCGCGGACGGGGTGACCGCCGAGTTCTCCGACGGGACCACCGCGACCGCGGACATCCTCGTCGGCGCGGACGGCATCCGGTCCACCGTCCGCACGCTGATCGACCCCGCCGCGCCCGCCCCCGGATACGGCGGAGTGCTCAGCTTCGGCGGCATCGCGGCCGACGGTCCCGACGTCGCCGCCCGCCCCGGCATGATGCACTTCGCGTTCGGCCGCACGTTCCTCGGCTTCTGGGCGCTCCCGGACGGACGCGTCGTCTGGTTCGGCAGCCTGCCGCGCGAGGAGCCGCTGACGTCCGCCGAGGTCCGCGCGGTGCCGAACGAGGACTGGCTGGCGCGGCTGCGCGAGCTCTACACCGGCCACGTCCCCGGCGAGGCCCTCATCGGACGCACCGCCCCCGAGGACCTCATGGCCGTCGGGCCGATGGAGTTCATGCCGAGCGTCCCGACCTGGCACACCGACCGGATCGTCCTGCTCGGGGACGCCGTGCACGCGCCGTCGTCCAGCTCCGGGCAGGGCGCGTCGCTGGCGGCCGAGAGCGCCGTCGAACTCGCCCGGTGCCTGCGCGACCGGCCGACCGCCGCCGAGGCGTTCGCCGCCTACGAGGCCCTGCGCCGTCCGCGCGTCGAGGCCATCACCGGCGCCGCGCAGAACAGCAACAAGGCCAAGGCCGGAAAGGCGGGCGACAAGCCGTCCTTCCCGACGCCGGAGCAGATGTTCGCCCCCGTCCACACGTTCCACATCGACTGGGACGCCCGAGTCTGACCCGGCGCGCCGAGGCGCCCCGCCCCCGCGCGCCAAGGCGCCCCGCCCCCGCTGGGGTGACCTCGGCGTACAACCCCAGGTTGTGGGACGGGCCCGGACGGTTGTTTGAGTGCAGGTCGGCGTGGGTGTTGGATCCCGGCTGTGGCTTTCCGGTTGTCCCTCGGACGGGATTTCGCATGGCTGTGGCGCGCCTACGCCGTCAGTGCCCTCGGCACCTGGCTCGCGCTCGACGCGTTCCCGATGATCGCCGTCCTCGCGCTGCACGTGGACGCGGCGCGGGTGTCGCTGATCGCGGTCGCGGGCGGCGCGGCGGCGGCGCTGCTGGCCGTCCCGCTCGGCCCGTGGGTGGAGTACCGGCCGAAGCGCGCCCTGATGGTGAACGCGGACCTGGTGCGGTTCGGGGCGCTCGCGACCGTCCCCGCCGCGTACCTCCTGGACGCGCTCACCTACGCGCACCTGCTGGTCGTCGCGGTCGTCGTGGCGGTCGCGAACATCGTGTTCGTCGGCGCGTCCGGCTCGCACCTCAAGGCGCTCGTCCCGGCCGGACGGCTCGGCGACGCCAACGGCGGCTTCGAGTCGGTGAACTGGCTGTCCACGGCGGTCGGACCGCCGGCGGGCGGCGCGCTGATCGGGCTGTTCGGGCCGGTCGCCACGGTCGTGCCGAACGCGCTGAGCTTCCTCGGCTCCGCGCTCGCCATCCGGCGGATCCGGCGGCCGGAGCCAGCGCCGCCCGAACGCCCCGCCGGGACGTCCCGGCGCGCGGAGACCGCCGCGGGCTGGCGGGTGATCGCCGCCAGCCGCGACCTGCGCCTGCTGTTCGCGCACACCGTCCTGACCGGCGCGCTGATCATGGCGGTCGCGCCGCTGATGACCTTCCGGATGATGGGGGACCTCGGCTTCTCGCCGCTGGAGTACGGCATCGGCATCGGCGTGCCGTGCCTCGGCGGGCTCCTCGGCGCGCGGGTGTCGCGTCCGCTGGTGGCGCGGTTCGGGTCGCGGGCCGTCCTGCTCGGCGCGGGCGTGCTGCGCCTTCCGGGGGTCCTCGGCCTGGCGTTCGTCGGGCCCGGGCCGTCCGGACTGCTGGTCTTCATGGTGGCGCAGCTCGACCTCATCGTCGGCTCCGCGATCTTCAACCCCGCCTTCGCGACGCTCCGCCTCCAGCTCTCCGGCGAGCGGACGACCGCGCGCGTCCTCACCGCGTGGAAGATCGGCGGACAGGTCGGCATCGCGGCGGCGACGCTCCTGTGGGCCGTCCTCGCCGCCGCGACGGACGCCGGGACGGCGGTCGCGACAGCGGGCGTCGCCCTGGCCGGAACGGCCTTCTTCCTCCCCTGGCGCCCGCGACCAACGCCCGCCCCTGAACACGACCCGCAGACGGACGTCCAGACCGTCCAGCAATCCCCCGAGACGAAGAACGAGCAGACCACCAACGCGGACGTCAAGCCTGCCGGAGGGGACGTCGAGCCCGCCGGAGCGGGCGTCGAGCAGACCGCCGTCCAGCCCGCCGATGCGAGCGCCAAACAGACCGTCGTCGATACCGCTGATGCAGGCGCCGAACGGACTGCCGGCGAGCCCGCCCCGCACACCGTCGGCGCGACGGGACGTGAGACGGGTATCGAGACCCGGCCCGAAAACGTGGCCGAAACCCGTTCCGACGCGGAGGCGGGAGCCGGGAGCGTTCGGGGCTGACGGTCAAGGCACGACAAAGCGTGCTCCGACTCGTCCGGACAAGAGGGGATTGGCGGCTTCCTGCTCCCATGCCGAGCTTCGGGATCGGGCCGCCTACCGGGGAGCCGGTCCGCCACACTGCCCCGGTTAGGGTCATCGGGCCGTCCAATCCGGCGGCGTCCGCCGTCGCGCGGGGCTCCGGAACCCTGCCGCGCCGCCGGAAGCAGACGCCGCGCAGGGGACCGGGAACCGCCCGGCAGGTCACCGCCGGACGGACGCGAACCGGACGCGTGCAGGACCGTGCCAGACCACGTGCCCGGCGCGTCCGGGACCGTGCCACGTCACAGACTTGGCGCGTGCCAAGACGCGTGGGCGGCTGTGCCGGGCCTCGTGCTGGGCGCGTGTCGGTGGGGCGGTGATGACTGCTGAGGGAGGCGTCTCGGTGTCGGGGCGTCGAGGAGCCCGTCCGACGGAGGCGGTCATGAGAAGCAGCGCCGCGCGGCGCGAGCGGCGGCGGATGGAGCGCCTGCGGCACCGCCTGAACGGCCTCGGTTGGCAGGTGGTGCGCCGCTACGAGGGGGAGCGGCCGCTGATCCGTGTGCTGTCACCGGTGAGTTCCTGCGTCGGCGACAGCGTGGTGATCGACGCGGGCTGGTTCCGCTCGGGGACGGGCGTCTGGCTGGCCCCCTGCCGCGAGGCCGACCGCGCCGCCGAGGCCGTCGCGCAACTCCTGGCCCCCTACGTGATCGCCATCGTCATGGCCCGCCATCAAGACGACGACTGACCCCTCTCGCAGCATGGGCGTGCGCTTCCGCGCGCATGTCTCAGGCGTCCCGCCCCGAACGCCGCGCTGCCAACGGTGCGCTCGGAACGGTGCGCTGCCAACGGTGCGCTCGGAACGGTGCGCTGCCAACCGTGCGCTGCCAACGCCGTGCTCCGAACGCCGCGCTCTCGACCCGTGGTCCGAACGCCGCGCCGAGCGTGGGGCCCCTACACGCGCGTCCCAGCCGGGACCATCCCCGTGTGCGCGGGGAGTGCGCATAACTTCGAGTCCGACCGCGTCTCGGGCGAGGACCACCCCCGCGTGCGTGGGAGTGCGCGGCGCGGTTACGGTCTTGGACGCTGCGCCGCGGGCCACCTCGCGTGGTCGGGAGGACAGGCGGTGTCCATTGCGCTCGTGTCCCTGCCTTCCCGGCCGACCGCCGCAGCGGGTGTGCGGGTGGACGGCGGTGTTGGCTCGGGTGGAGATGTGCGGTTCCACCTCTCCTCCGATGACCGGTGTGCGTCCTTCCGGCTACCGTCGGTGAGTACAGGGTATCGGAGGGGCGCCGGACCAGGGGAGACGGCGGTGGCGGACATGGGTGTCTGGGTTTTCGACGCGATGCTGGTCCTCTGGGTGGCCGGCGAGATCGGCCTGCGGATCCGGGAGGCGAGGAAGGCCGGGACGGTCCGCGTGAGCGAGCACGGCACGCTCTGGACCTTCGTCCTGTTCGGCGTGGGCGGCGCGGTCGTCGGGATCGAGGTCGGCGACCTGGTCCCCGTGGTGGAGTGGCATCTCGGCACGGGCGTGTTCCTGGCCGCCACCGCGATCATGCTGGCCGGGCTGGCGGTGCGGTTCTGGGCCATCGCGACGCTGGGGAGGTTCTTCCGGTCCAGCGTGCACGTCCAGGAGGGGCATCGCGTGGTCTCGGGCGGTCCGTACCGGTACGTCCGGCACCCGTCCTACACCGGGCTGATGCTGATCTTCGTCGGGATCGCGCTGAGCTTCGGGAACATCGTGGCGCTCGCGATCTTCCTGGTGGGGGTGTCGGTCGCGATGCTCATCCGCATCCGGGTGGAGGAGCGCGTCCTGTCCGAGGAACTGGGCGACGCCTACCGGGAGTTCGCCCGCACCCGCGCCCGCCTGATCCCGCACGTGTGGTGACGGCCTCCTGCCCCCGCGGACACGTTCGCCTGCGGCTGCGGACGTGTTCGGGGGCGAAGCGTCGGAGGTGTGCCGTAGGGTGCGCCACGACCGCATTCCGCTGGAGGACGGGGCTGGGGTCTGTGGCGAGTTGGGACGCGGACGCGCTGGTCGAACTGCGCGCGGCGGCCTTCCGGAGGGACGGGGCCGCCGGTTTCGCCGTGCTCCGGAACCGTCCGCTCGCGCCCGTCCTGCAGTTCGCGGGCGACCTCCTCGCGGACGCCCTGAACCAGGCCGACGCGGGAGGCGGGCGGGACGCGTCCGGCGGGCTTCGCCGGGACGACGTCGAGGCGCTCGCCCGCAAGTGCCTGGAGGCCCTGGAGGGCCGCGACGCCGCCGGGGACGACCTGCTGGCCGACACCCTCCGCGACGCGCTCGGCGCCCCGCCCCGCGCCCACCCACCGCTCCGCGAGCCGGTCCCCGTCGATCTCGGCGCGCTGGCCTACGCGCTCGCGGAGGGCGGCCCGGTGACGTTCCTCGACCTCCGCACCGGCGACCTCCTCGACGAGGACGAGCTACACGACCTCCACGAGCACGCCGAGCAGGACCACGGCCGCCGCCTTCAGGCCGTGTACGCCGAGGCCGCCGAGGCCGCCGCGTCCGCCGACGACGACATGCACGACTTCGCCGACATTGAGCCGAACACCCCGGCCCCGATGCGCGACGTCCACGCCTACAAAGAAGTGCTCGCGGGCACGCGGCTGGAGTTCGCGTGGAGCCTGTTCCGGGAGGAGCGGCAACGCGGCAGGGCCCGGCGGTGGCTCGCCGACCACGGCCTCGAACCCGCCCCCAGGCGCTTCCTCTGACAGCACGGGAAGGCCCCGGCCCGGGAAACCACATCCCAGGCCGGGGCCTCCAGCCGTCCGGCGCGTCCGACGTCCGGCGCGTCCGGCGTCCGGCGCCCGGCGTGTCCGCGGCGTCCGGTTACAGTCCTGGACGGACGAGCGGGAACGGGACGGTCTCGCGGATCGACCGTCCGGTGAGGGTGATCAGCAGCCGGTCGATGCCCATGCCCATGCCGCCCGCCGGGGGCATGGCGTACTCCAGGGCGCGCAGGAAGTCCTCGTCCAGCTCCATCGCCTCGGGGTCGCCGCCGGCGGCCTGGAGCGACTGCTCGGTGAGCCTCCGCCGCTGCAGGATCGGGTCGATGAGCTCGGAGTAGGCGGTGCCCAGCTCCAGCCCGAAGACGATCAGGTCCCACTTCTCGGCGAGCCGCGGGTCCTTGCGGTGCGGGCGGGTCAGCGGCGAGGTCTCGGCCGGGTAGTCGCGGACGAAGGTCGGGAACATCAGCTCGCCCTCGACCAGCTCCTCGAACAGCTCCTGGACGAGCCGCCCCTGCCCCCACTCCGGCGCGTAGCCGAGCTTGATCCGGTCCGCGAGCGCCCGGACGGCCGGCAGCGGTGTGTCCGGCGTGACCTCCTCGCCGAGGGCCTCCGACACCGAGCCGTAGACGGTGATCTCCTTCCACGGCTCGCCGAGGTCGTGCTCGACGCCGTCGCGCACCACGACCGTCCCGCCCGTCGCGGCGCGCGCCGCGTTCACGACCAGGTCGCGGGTGAGGACGGCCATCGTGTCGTAGTTCCCGTACGGCTCGTACGCCTCCAGCATCGTGAACTCGGGGTTGTGCGTGGCGTCCACGCCCTCGTTGCGGAAGTTGCGGTTCAGCTCGAAGACCTTGCCGACGCCGCCGACCAGCAGCCGCTTCAGGTAGAGCTCGGGCGCGATCCGCAAGTAGAGCTGCATGTTGTAGGCGTTGATGCGGGTGGTGAACGGACGGGCCGTCGCGCCGCCGTGGATCGGCTGGAGCATCGGCGTCTCGACCTCCAGGTACCCGCCCTCGCGGAGCGTGTCCCGGACGGCGGCCACCGCGTCGCCGCGCATCCGCAGCATCCTGCGCGACTCGTCGTTGACGATGAAGTCGACGTACCGCTGCCGGACGCGCGCCTCCGGGTCGGACAGGCCCGTCCGCTTGTTCGGCAGCGGGCGCAGGCACTTGGCCGTCAGCTTCCACTCCGACGCGAGCACCGACAGCTCGCCGCGCCGGGACGTGACGACCTCGCCGGTCACGCCCACCTGGTCACCGAGGTCGATCAGCTTCTTCCACTGCGCGAGCGGTTCGGCGCCGAGCTCGTCGGCGGTCAGCATGACCTGGATGTCGCCCGTCTCGTCGCGCAGCCGGACGAACACCAGCCGGCCGTGCTCGCGGGCGAGGACGACGCGTCCGGCGACGGCGACGCGCCGTCCGGTGCGGGTGTCCGGCGCGAGGCCGGGGTGCGCGGCGAGGACGTCGCCGACGTAGTCGGTCCGCTCGAAGCCGAGCGGGTAGGGCTCCATCCCGGCCGCGCGGATCTCGGCGAGCTTGGCGTGCCGCACCCGCTCCTGCTCCGACAGCCGCCGCTGCGGGGCGCGGCGGGCCTCCGCCGCCTCCTCGATCTCGGCGATCTTGGCGACCAGCTCCGGCGTCGGGACGCGGTTGGCGGCCCGCTCCAGCTTGATCCGGTTCAGCGACGGGACGAACCCCTCGGCGCGCGCGTACGCCAGGCCGAGCCGGACGAGGTCGCGGGACTGCTGGTAGCAGATGAACCGTGGCCGCCAGTGCGGCAGGTACTTGGAGTTGGACAGGTACAGCGACTCCAGTTGCCAGAACCGGGACGCGAACGACAGCAGCTTGTAGTAGAACCGCGCGATCGGCCCGGCGCCGATCTGCGAGCCGCGCTCGAACGCCGACCGCAGCATGGCGAAGTTCAGCGAGAGCTGCTGCGCGCCGACCGCCGCGGCGCGCTCGGCGAGCTTGGCGACCATGTACTCGTTCAGGCCGTTCTCGGCGGCCCGGTCGCGGCGCATGAGGTCGAGCGAGAGCCCGGTCCGTCCCCACGGGACGAACGAGAGCAGGCCGCGCAGCTCGCCCTTGGAGTCGAACGCCTCGACCATGACGCAGCGTCCGTCGGTCGGGTCGCCGAGGCGGCCGAGGGCCATCGAGAAGCCGCGCTCGGTGGCCTCGCCGCGCCAGGCGTCCGCGCTGCGGATCAGCTTGGCCATCTCCCAGTCCGGGATCTGCGAGTGGCGCCGGATGCGGACGGTGTACCCGGCACGTTCCACCCGGTGCACGGCCTGCCGGACCTGCCGCATCTCCCGGCCGTCCAGGTTGAAGTCGGTGAGGTCCAGGATCGCCTCGTCGCCCAGTTCCAGGGCGTCGAAGCCGTGCCGGGCGTAGATGTGGGCGGCGCGCTCCCCGACGCTGACCGCCCCCGGGATCCAGGAGTGCGTGCGGCACTCGTTCAGCCACGCCTCGATCGCCTGGTCCCACGACTCGGGGTCGCCGAGCGGGTCGCCGCTGGCCAGCGAGACCGAGCCCTCGACCCGGTAGGCGATCCCGGCGCGGCCGTTCGGCGCGGCGATGAAGTCCTTGTCGCGGCGCAGCGCGAAGTAACCGAGCGAGTCCTGGTCGCCGTACTCGGCGAGCAGGCCGCGCGCGGAGAGCTCCTCCTCGGGGCTGAGCACCGCGTCGCGCCGGCCTGGCCGGAACAGCGCCCACATGGTGACGATCAGCAGGCCGGTGCCGAGCACGCCGATGATCACGTCCACCCAGCCGGGCACCCGGACGTCGATCGGCTCGCCGGTGATGCCCGCGCCGAGGACGGTCTGCAGCGCCACGTACCAGGGGTGCGACCAGAAGCTGCCGGCCTTGTCCTGGTCGGTGACGGTGACCAGGAACGTGCCGATGCCGCCGCTCAGCACCAGCAGGACGGAGAAGACCACGGCCGCCAGCCGCCGGTTGGCCCGGTCGGGCAGCGAGGTGAACTGGCCGCGGGACGCGAGCGCCATGGTGAGGACGAGCCCGTACGCACCGGTGGTGACGACCTCCCCGACGGCCGTCGGCTGGCTCGGGTCCAGCACCGTGTGCAGCAGGAACGCCACCGAGAACGCGGTGTACAGCCCGAACAGCAGCACCAGCAGCCGCCAGGCGGCCTTCTTGCGCCGCCGGATGCCCATCGACAGCAGGATGAACAGCAGGCCCCAGGGGATGCTGGGGAAGACCGCCAGGTAGTACAGCCACCGCAGTGCCCAGATGTCGGCGAGTCGGACGATGAGGTCCGAGGACAGCCAGGAGAGGATGGACACGATCCCGGAGAGCCGGGTGTACCAGAAGAAGACGGTGGGCGCCGCTTCCATGAGTCTTCGCCAACCGGTGCGCAGGCTCCCCGTTTCGCCTGTTGCCGCCATGGTTCTCCCGTCAGGACTGTCGAATCTTGGGATATTTGTACCGGGTGACGCCCTGCTCACGCCCACCGCCGACGATAGTGACCATCCCATCCGGTCTGACTGTTATGTCTACTGGATAGGGTGACGCACGGCGGTCCGCGGACAGGGGCGGATCATCGCGCTCCCGGCGGGTATGACCCGCCGGAGAGAAGGTTCGTTCGCGGGCCGGGTCCAAGATTGTCATCAAAAGTCGATATGGTCGCGGATATGCCACAGGAGACCACCGGGGAGCGGTTGCTCGCCCATCGCTACCGCCTGGTGACCCAGGTCGGTCGTGGTGGCATGGGAACGGTCTGGCAGGCCCATGACGAGGTGCTCGGCCGGGACGTGGCGGTGAAGGAGGTCATCCTCCCGCACGGCCTCACCGACGAGGAGCGGACCGTCCAGTACAAGCGGACGTTCCGGGAGGCGCGCACCGCCGCCCGGCTCGGCCACCCCGGCGTCGTCACCGTCTACGACGTCGTGGAGGAGGACGGCCGCCCCTGGATCGTCATGGAGCTCATCCACGCGCGCTCGCTGGACCAGGTGATCAAGCAGGAGGGCGCCCTCCCGCCCAAGCGCGCCGCCGACATCGGCCGCCAGATGCTCGCCGCGCTGCACGCCGCGCACGACGCGGGCGTGCTGCACCGGGACGTCAAGCCGTCCAACGTGCTGCTCGCGGGCGGCGACCGGGCCGTCCTCACCGACTTCGGCATCGCCACCGCCGCGGGCGACGCCACCCTCACCCAGACCGGCCTGGTCATGGGGTCCCCGGCCTACATCGCGCCCGAGCGCGCCCGGGGCCGCACCGCCGGCCCCGCCTCCGACCTGTGGTCGCTCGGCGTCACGATGTACGCGATGGTCGAGGGCCGCTCGCCGTTCGAGCGCCCCGAGCCGATGGCCGCGCTGGTCGCGGTGATCTCCGAGGAGCCCGACCCGCCGACCCGCTCCGGCCCGCTGACCCCGGTCATCCAGGGCCTGCTGCGCAAGAACCCCGACGAGCGGATGGACGCGATCGAGGCGGGCCGCCTGCTGGACGACATCGTCCGCGCCCCCACGGTCGACACCCAGCGCACCATCGCCGTCGAGTTCCCCGAGGCCACCCGGCCCGGCCCGGAGCAGGCCCCGGCCGAGCCCGACCGCGCCCGCGCGGCCGAGTCCGCCGGGACCGTCCCCTCGCCGGACCGTCCCACCACCAGGCCGCAGCTCCCGCAGCTTCCCCCGACGGTCGGCGGCGTCTCGTCCCGCCGCCTGCTGCTCGTCGCCGCGATGGTCGTGGTGATCGTCCTGGCCATCGCCGGCATCGTGTGGGGCGCCACGCACGACAACGGCGGCGCCGCCAAGCCTTCCGCCGTCCAGTCGAGCCGGCCGCAGAAGACGGCTTCGAGGACGGCCCCGACGACGGCCCCCTCCACCCCGGCGCAGACGACGTCGGCCAGCGCCCCGCCCGCCTCCCCGGCCGTCCCGGCCGGCTTCCGCGTCTACAAGGACCCGCAGGGCTACTCCCTGCCGATCCCGGAGGACTGGAGCAAGCCGGAGCACCGGGACGGCGGCGGCGGATGGTTCTTCTACTCGCCGGACCGCAGGACCTACATCCAGGTCGACCGGGCCGAGGAGGCCAACACCAGCGCGCTCCAGGACTGGAAGGACCTCGAACCCGCCCGCAAGCACGTCTTCAAGGGCTACACCCTCATCGGCATCCAGCCGGTGCGCAGCGGCAAGCCCGTGAGCGACCCGAGCGGGGAGCGCGCCGCCGACTGGGAGTGGACGTTCGACGGCCGCGACGGCCGCGTCCACGCCCTGAACCGGGGCTTCGTGATGAAGGGCCACGGCTACGCCATCGTCCTCTACGCGCCCGACAGCCAGTGGTCGAAGACCCTCTCGGACCTCCAGCCGGTCTACGCGGGGTTCACTTCCGAGAAGTGACGGACCCCCTGAGCCGCTTCCGGAGGGGCGGAATATGCGGCTCGTTCGCCTGTCCGTTATGCGTTGTCGGTAAAGTCGCTGCTCATGGCGGAGGGTGAAGTGACGGGACCGGGGACCGACGTCCCCCTCGCTGGCCGCTACCGGCTGCTGTCGGTGCTGGGCAGGGGCGGGATGGGGACGGTCTGGCGGGCCACCGACCAGACGCTGGACCGCGAGGTCGCGATCAAGGAGATCCGGCTGCACCCGTCGCTCACCGACGAGGAGCGGAGCACCGCGCACGCGCGGATGATGCGCGAGGCGCGGGCCTCGGCCCGGCTCGGGCACCCCGGCGTGGTGACCGTGCACGACGTGGTGGTGCACGACGACCGGCCGTGGCTGGTCATGGAGCTCGTCCCGTCCCGGTCGCTGCAGGACGTGGTGGACCAGGAGGGGCCGCAGCCGCCGCAGCGCGTCGCCGCGCTCGGCCGCCAGCTCGCCTCGGCGCTGCGGGCCGCGCACGCCCTCGGCATCCTGCACCGGGACGTGAAACCCGCGAACGTGCTGGTCACCGACGACGGACGGGCCGTCCTCACCGACTTCGGCATCGCCCAGCTGTCCGGCGACGCCACGCTCACCCGGACCGGCATGGTCATGGGCTCGCCCGCCTACATGGCGCCCGAGCGGGTCAAGGCCGAGGCCGTGGGCCCGTCGTCGGACGTGTGGGCGCTCGGCGCGACGCTGTACACCGCCGTCGAGGGCCAGGCGCCGCACCACCGCAGCGACGCCATGGCCGTGCTCGCCGCGATCATGACGATGGACGCCCCGCCGCCGCGGCGGGCGGGCGCGCTGACGCGCGTGCTGACCGCGATGCTCGACCGCGACCCCGCGCGCCGTCCGAGCATCGACCAGGTCGAGCAGGAGCTCGGCCGGGTCGCGTCGGGGGCTCCGGCGGCCGCGCAGGTCGCGGTCCCGCCCGTGTGGACCGAGCCGGCGACCCGGCACGTCACGGCTCCGGCACCCGGTGAGGCCGCGGTGCACGCGTCCGCCCCGCCCGGCGGAACCTACGCTCCCGACCTGTCCGGCGGAGCCCACGGCTCGATTCCGCCCGGCGGGACCCGCAGCTCGGTGCCGCCCGGCGGAGCCCACGGGCAGGTGCCGCCCGGCGGGAACCACGGGATGGCCGGGGCTGGGGGAACCCACTCGGCGCTCCCGGCCGGCGGGAACCACACGGTGTCCTCGTCCGGCGGGCCGCACACGGTGGCGGCTTCCCAGCGCGGGAACGGCGGCAGGATCGTCCTCGGCGCGGTCGGGGTCGTGGCGGCCCTGGTGATCGCCGGGAGCGGGCTCTACTACGCCTTCGGACGCTCGAACGACGCCGCCGCGGGCCCGTACGACAGCCAGCCGTCGCCGAGCGGCTCCGCGCCCTCGAAGGAGCACCCGAAGCCGTCGGGCGGGGGGATCAAGCCGAACCGGCCGCCCGCGGGAATGCGGTTCGAGCGCCTCGGCGGCCTCCGCGTCGCCGTCCCGAACCACTGGAAGCGCCAGGACGACCGGACCTTCGTCGACCCGGTCACGCACGGCTACGTCCAGGTGGACGACCGGGTCTGGACGGGCACGCCCATGAACCACTGGAAGTCGTGGATGCTGGACCCCAACACCGCCAAGGCCCTGAGCGAGTTCTACCAGATCGGCCTGCGGTCGGCCACGACCAGGAACGGGCAGCCGGCGGCCGACCTGGAGTTCACCTGGCTGCGCTCCGGCGAGCGCACGCACGCCCTGGACCGGGGGTTCCGCAAGAACGGGCAGCCCTTCGCGGTCATCGTCGTCGCGCCCGAGCAGCAGTGGGGCGCCATGCGTCCCACCCTCACCCAAGTGCTCGAAAGCGCCGGATAGAGCTGATCCAATGAACCGGGGGACGCCCGCGCGCGTCCCACACTGCAGCATTTGCTCCGACGGGGGACCATTTGGTCATGGGAGAGGGACGTCTGCTCGCGGGCCGCTACCGGCTGGACACGGTGGTGGGCCGCGGCGGCATGGGCACGGTCTGGCGCGCCCGCGATCTCACGCTCCACCGCGAGGTGGCGGTCAAGGAGGTCGTGCTGCCGCCCGGGCTCAGCGAGGGCGAGCGGGACGTCCTGTACGAGCGGACGCTGCGGGAGGCGCGGGCCTCGGCGCGGCTGAGCCATCCCGCGGTGGTCGTGGTCCACGACGTCGTCGAGGAGGACGGGCGGCCGTGGATCGTGATGGAGCTCGTCCTCGCGCCGTCGCTGCAGGACGTGCTCGACCGCGAAGGGCCGCTGCCGCACCGCAGGGTCGCCGACATCGGGATGCAGATGCTCGGAGCGCTGCGGCACGCGCACTCCAAGGGCATCCTGCACCGGGACGTGAAGCCGTCGAACGTGCTGCTCTGCGACTCCGGCCGGGTCGTGCTGACCGACTTCGGCATCGCGCAGATGGAGGGTGACGCGACGCTGACCCAGACCGGGCTGGTCATGGGCTCACCCGCGTACATCCCGCCGGAGCGGGCGCAGGGCGCGCGGGCCGTCCCGGCGTCCGACCTGTGGTCCCTCGGCGCGACCCTGTACGCCGCGCTGGAGGGCCGCTCGCCCTACGAGCGGTCGGACGCGATGTCGTCGCTGCAGGCGGCGCTGCTGGAGCCGGTGCCGCCGCCGCGCAACGGCGGGCCGCTGCGTCCCGTCCTGGACGGGTTGCTGGCCCGGCAGCCGATGCACCGGATGAACGCCGAGCAGGCCGAGCCGCTGCTCGCCCGCGTCGCCGCGACCACCCCCGCCCGGCGCGAGGCCGACGCCGGGACGACGGTCGCCGACGACGTCCGGACCGTCCTGGACGGCCCGTCCGAGACCGTCACCGACCCCGCCGACCTGCTGCGCCGCGGGTCGCTGCGGCAGGAGCCCGCGCCGCCCCGGCACGATCCGCGCCCGCCGCGGCGGCACACGCCCTACGTCCCCCGGGCCCGGACGGCGGCGGACGAGCCGCCCACCGCGCCCGACTCCCCGGCCGCCGAGACGATCGAGCGGGAGCCGTACAGGCGGGTCTCGACGCCGTCGTCACCGTCCTCGCGGCCGGCGGGGTCCATGCCGTCCGCGCGGTCCTCGAACTCCGCACAGGCTCCGGACTCCGCACCGTCCTCGCGGTCCTCGTCGCAGCAGGGACGGCGCCGCAACACCGTGCTGGTGACGGTCATCGTGCTGCTGGTCGTCGGCGCGGTGCTGGCGGCGGCGTTCCTGATCCGGCGGCAGGTCTCGGGAAGCGACGCGGGCGCCGGCTACAAGACGTTCTCGCGGGACGGGTACCGGGTGTCGCTGCCCGAGGACTGGCACTGGGCCGCGTCCGTGGACGGCCCGCCGCAGATCCAGTCCCCGGACGGCAACTCGTTCCTGCTCGTGGACCTCTCGCCCTGGACGATGGACGCCGCCACCCCGGGCGCGCAGGCGAGGAGGCAGGCCTCGCTGGCCCCCGGGTCGGCGCGCCTGCCCGGTTACCGGCCGGCCTCCCTGAACCTGAACCTGACCTACCAGGGCGTTCCGGCCGCGGACTGGGAGTTCACCTTCGTCCGGGGCTCCCGGTTCCATGTGGTGGACCGGTTCGTCCAGCTCAAGGGCCATCCGTACGCGCTGTACTTCCGGACGCCGGAAGCGCGCTGGGCGGACAGCCAGAAGATCCGCGGAACGGTGTACGCCACCTTCCGGGTCAACTGACCGCCCGCCCAGGGGGTGCGGCCGACGTGCGTGCGGCTTCCGTCCGGCGGGTCAGCTCTGGCCGGAGGAGAGCGCCGAGGCGTGGGCGTCCCGCGCGGACACGGCCGGCTGCTCCGACACGACGTCCGTGAGGGTCATGAGGGGCAGGACCAGCGGCGGCGGGTGCTCGGGGCTGAACGTCAGCGGGACGCCGAGCAGCTTCGACGACATCTTCGTCGTGTACATCACCACGCCGCCGGTCAGGGTGAGCTGCGGCGTCGTCATCCCGGACGCGACCGCGCCGTGCCGGACGGTCTGGTTCACGTTCTTCAGCACGGCCTTGTCCATGCTGAACCGCAGGGCCTTGACCGTCCCGGCGCCGGTCTGCAGGTCGGCGACGCCGTCGTAGCTCAGCCCGGTCATCGCCAGCGAACTCGCGCGCAGCGTGGACAGGTCGCTGTACGCCCCGGCGACCGTCCCCGCCGACTTCTCCTTAACCTTGGCCGTCGGCGACGCGCTGGGCGACGCGCTCGGGCTCGGGGACGCGCTCGGCGAACCGCTGGGGGAGGCGGTGGGGGACGCGCCGGGGGACGCGGCGGAGCTCGGCGAAGCGCTCGGCGACGCGGACGCGCTGGGCGACGCCGCCGGAGACGTGCTCGGGGACGCGTCGAACGGCTGCCCGCCGAGCAGGTGCCCACCGAGCAGCGCGGGGGCCGCCGCGATCGGCAGGGCGATGCCCAGGATGCGTCCGCCCCGGGGAGCGGCATGGGCGCCCCTCCCACGGGACTCCTGCGCAGGCCGGGGCGCGGCCCCGGCCCCCGCCGCACCCGGACCACCGAGGGGCGACGGCGCCTGCGCGGCACCCGCCCCCATCGGACCGGTCGCGGCCGTCGGGGTGCCCGGGGACATGGGGGCGACCGCCGGGTTGATCGGGGCGACGCGGACGTCAGGAGCGGCCGTGGTGACCGCCGGGGCCGGGAATCCGGCCGGTGGGGCGTCCGCCCGGCGCTTCTTCACGCCGGGCGTCCAGGCGAAGCCGAGCGCCCCGCCCAGCAGCCCCAGCAGCATGCCGACCAGGAACCCGCCGAAGTTGGACGTCAGGAACGAGCCCAGCGACAGCAGGACGGCCAGCACGCCGAAGAAGGTGCGCTGCGCCGGCTGGAACCACAGCAGCAGTCCCGCGACCACGAGCAGGGCGCCGAACAGCCAGCTCGCGATCCCGGCCATGCCCTGGTGGATGACGAGCGGCATCGGGGCCAGCGGGATGGAGATGATCTCCAGGCCGCCGAGGACGGCGAACAGCCCGCCCCAGAAGGGACGCGTGCGCCGCCAGCGGCGGAATCCGTGCGGAGTCGGGGAGCTCATGCGCGCCTCAGAAGCACTCGCTGCCGAGCTTCATCGACAGGTTGTTCAGCTTGAAGGTCCCGGCGGTGGTCGCCCAGGCGGTCTGCCGGACGTTCTTCAGGTGCACCTCGTCGGCCTGCTGGCCGAACATGCCCGCGCCCGCGCGGCCGAGCGCGCCCGGGTTCTTGTCCAGGGTGGACGCGTCGCGGCCGATCTCGATGTTCCTGAACACGGCGTCGGCGTCGAGCTGCGCGACGTCCAGGGTCAGGTCGTGCGCCTCGACCGGCTTGCCGGCGTCGCCCGCGGTCAGCCGCAGCACCACGCCCGGCATGACCTTCACCGACTGGCACATGTCGGTGATCTTGGCGTCCTTGATGCCGGAGATCTGGACCAGGTGGTGGGTGCCGTTCTTCTCGCCGTCGGCGCCGCCGTACTGGACGAACCCGGTGCCGTCGAGGGACGCGGCGCGCACCTTGAAGCTGCTGCCGGAGACGGCGAAGGAGGACGCCAGCGCGCCCTGCGCGGTCATGAAGACCAGCGCTCCCGCACCCACCACGGCGGGCCCGGCGAGGGCGGCGAAACGCTTCCAGCGGACCTTGCCGAGCGCGGTCTCGGGGGACTCGGACATGTGCTCTCCTGGGGGACGAGGGGGTGGGGAAACGGTCATCCGGGGACAACCGGTGACGGACGTCACCTCCGTGACACTTCGTGCAAGTTACCCTCAAGTACTTACTTGCTCAAACCCCAGGCCGAAATTCGAAGGTAAAACCTGAACGCGCTGAGCTGGGAAGTATTCGAATGATCGTGTAATAGGGGCGGTTCGGGACGCCCGAAAACGATCACTCGCAGTGATCAGATCCGCGGCGCGACGCCCTCGCGCAGCAGCGGATCGAACGCCTGGCGCAGCGCGCGGACCTGCGCGCACAGCGGAGGCACGGACGGCTCCAGCTCCTCCGCCAGGGACTCGATCTCGCGCAGCCGGGCGTCCACGAGCCGCAGCCGCCGCTCGGGCGGCCCGGCCGAACGCCCCGCGTCCCGCCCCGCGTCCCGACGCGCGCCACCGCACCCCGCCGGGACACCGCCGCACGCCGGTTCGTTGCGCGGCTCGGGGACGCGGTGCGCGGCGGCGGCCTGGCGGAGCTGTTCGCGCTGGTGGCGGTCGAGTTCGACGAAGGCGGTGACCTTCGCGCGCAGCAGCCACGGGTCGAACGGCTTGCCCAGCAGGTCGGCGGCGCCGGCGGCGTAGATCCGGGGAGCCAGGTCGGGGACGCCGCTGGCGGTGAGGAAGATGATCGGGACGTGCCGGGTGCGCGGCCGGCTGCGGATGTGCCGCGCGGTCTCCAGCCCGTCCATGCCGGGCATCACCAGGTCCATGAGGATCAGCCCGAAGTCCTCGCCCAGCAGCGCCCGCAGCGCGTCGCGGCCGGAGTTCGCGCAGACGACCTCCACGGGCAGCGCGTCGAGCACCGCCCGCAGCGCCACCAGGTTGTCCGCCCTGTCGTCGACCGCGAGGATCTTGGTCACGTCGGCCACGCCCAGCCCTCCGAAGTCACCGCTCGGCCCGTGCCGGTCACCCCCCGGACCTCACCATCGCACGTCCGCACGCTGAGCGACAGAGGAACGTCGCAGAGTGAGAATCTCCCGCGGGGGCAGGGCCTGCGGGCCCCTCAGGCGAGCCAGCCGGGCCGGACGAGCCCGGACTCGTAGGCGTGCACCACCAGCTGCGCCCGGTCGCGCGCCCCGAGCTTCACCATCGCGCGGCTGACGTGCGTCTTCGCGGTGGCCGGGCTCACCACCAGGCGGCCCGCGATCTGCTCGTTGGACAGTCCCTCGCCGACCAGCGCCAGCACCTCGCGTTCCCGGTCGGTCAGGTCGTTCAGCCTCGGCGACACATGGGCCGGACGGGTCCGGGTGGCGAACTCGGCGATCAGCCGCCGGGTCACGCTCGGGGACAGCAGCGCGTCGCCGTTCGCCACCACCCGCACCGCGTGGATCAGCTCGACCGGCTCGGTGTCCTTGACCAGGAACCCGGCGGCCCCGCCGCGCACCGCCTCGAACACGTACTCGTCCAGCTCGAAGGTGGTCAGGATGATGATCCGGACGCCGGTGAGGCGCTCGTCGGAGGCGATCCGGCGGGTCGCCTCCAGCCCGTCCAGGCCGGGCATCCGGATGTCCATGAGGATCACGTCCGGGCGCAGCCGCCGCGCGTCCGCGACGGCCGCCTCGCCGTCGCCCGCCTCGCCGACCACCTCGATGTCGGGCTGCGCGGCCAGCAGCGCCCGGAAACCCGCCCGCACCAGCGCCTGGTCGTCGGCCAGCAACACCCTGATCATGCCCGCTCCTCCTCGCCGTCGATCGGCAGCACGGCCTCCACCCGGAACCCGCCGCCCGGCCGCGGCCCGGCCCGGAACGAGCCGCCGAGCGCCGCCGCCCGCTCCCGCATCCCGCGCAGGCCCGCCC
>NZ_QURH01000327.1 GCF_003428695.1 Actinomadura logoneensis | reverse complement strand
GCGGCCAATACCCCGGGCGCCCCCGGATCCTCCACCGGCACCGGAGCCGGATCGGAGACCGGCGCCGCCGCGCCCACCCTCACCCAAGCCGCCTCGACCGCCCAGCCGGCCCCCGGCCCCGACGCGCCCCAGGACCGTCCCGCGTTCGCCGCACCCGACGGAGCACCCGCCACCCCGGCACCGTCCGGGGGAGCGGCACAGATCCTCGCCGCCCAGCCCGACGGCCCCGCCCCCTGGGTCGCGACCGCCTACGACGGCCACACCGTCGGCGCCGAACGCTTCCTCGAGCCGGTCGTCCCGCACGGCGCGCTCCGCGGACGCTGGGAGGCGATGCGCCGCCGCGGCCCCCTGTTCCAGCCCTACTGGGCCGGCGGCACCGGCGAACCCGCCCTCGCCCAGCCCGCGCCACCCGCCACCGCGCTCCCCGGACCACCCGCCGAACGCCCCCCGGAACGCGGACTGGTCGCCGCGATCATCACCCTCGCCGGAATCCTCGCCGTCCTGGCGATCCTGCTGCTGGTCCTGTTCGCCTGCGAACCCACCGTCAAGACCCCGCCGCCGCAGCCACCCGAACCGACCCTCCAGTCACCCACCGAGTCCCCGCCGCCGACCACACCGGCGACACCGAGCCCCAGCCCCACACCGCGCGACTCCACGCCCGTCACCCCCGGCCCGTCCGGAAGCCCCGGCGGCGGAGGAGACGGCGGCTCGGTCTGACCCCCGCCCCGCGGACCGCCCTGAGCCCGGCACGACTCGGCTCGGCGGCCACCCGGGGCCTTGCCGCGGCACTCCGCCGCCAGCCACGATGAGGCGGTGCTCAACGAACTCGCCGCGTTCCTCGGAGCCGCACTCCTCATCGCGATGGTCCCCGGCCCCAGCACCGTCGTGATCGTCCAACGCGCCGCACGCCAAGGACGACGCGCCGGAATGGCCACCGTCCTCGGCAACGAGACCGGCGTCCTCGCCTGGGGCCTGGCCGCCGCCCTCGGCCTGTCGGCCCTGCTGATCGCCTCCCGCGTCGCCTACGACACCCTCCGGATCGCCGGCGCCGCCCTCCTGCTCTGGTTCGGAGTGCGCGCCCTCTGGCACTCCCGCCGATCCTCCGCCACCACAACCCCCCGCACCCCACCGGCCGACCCCCCTCCGGCTGGCACCCCTCCGGCCGACACCCCCACGACCACGGGACGCTGCTACCGGCACGGCGTGATGACCAGCTTCGCCAACCCCAAAGCAGGAGTGTTCGCCGTGTCGTTCCTCCCGCAGTTCGTCCCCGACGGCGTCTCCGTCCCCCTCGCCCTGGTGGCCCTGTCCGTCCTGTGGGCCCTGGTCGACCTCGCCTGGTACACCCCCATCGTGTGGCTGGCCGGCGGCGCCGGACACATCCTGCGACGCCCCCGCGTCCGCCGCGCCCTCGAACGCCTCTCCGGCCTCGTCCTCGTCGGCTTCGGCCTACGCCTCGCCACCGACACCACCTGACCCACCACTCGACCCCACGGCACGGCCCGCGACCTGGCCCACCCCTCCGCACCCGTTCTACGCTGGGACGATGATCTCTTCCCTGGACGCGCTCGCCGACCGGTACGTCGACGAGATGGCCGCCCTCGACCCCTGCCTCGCCGCCATGATGGGCATCGCCGGACAGGACGACCGGCTCACCGACTACAGCCCCGACGGCGAGGCCGCCCGCACCGACCTGGCCCGCCGCACCCTCGCCGCCCTCGACAAGACACCCCTGGACGGCACCGACCGCGAACGCGTCGCCGCCGGAGTCCTCCGCGACCGCCTCGAAACCGACATCGCCCTCGCCGACGCCGGCGTCCGCGACACCACCCTCGACACCACCGACGGCCCCGTCCAACGCCTCCGGCAGGCCGTCGAACTCCTCGACCACGGCCCCGCCACCCACTGGGACGCCGTCCTCGCCCGCCTCACCGCCTTCCCCCGCGCCCTCGCCGGCCTCACCACCTCCCTCACCGCCGCCCGCGACCGCGGCCAACTCCCCGCCCGACGCCAGATCGAACGCAACCTCGAGGTCTGCCGCACCGCACCCGCCTACCTCACCGGCCTCGCCGACCGCTACGCCCGCCACCACGGCGGCCCCCTCACCGAACCCCTCCAGCACGCCGCCCGCGCCGCCGCCGCGGCCCTGCACGACCTCGCCCGCCACCTCCAGACCGAGACCGCCCCCCACACACCCACCCGCGACGCCCTCGGCCGCGACCGCTACACCCTCGGCGCCCGCGACAACCTCGGCACCACCCCCGACCTCGAGGAGACCTACGCCTGGGGCTGGACCGAACTCGCCCGCATCGAGACCGCCATGGCCGACGAGGCCGCCCGCATCCGCCCCGGCGCCCCCGTCGCCGAGGTCATCGCCGCCCTCGACACCGACCCCGCCCACCGCGTCACCGGCGCCGAGGCCTTCCGCCGCCACCTGCAGGACCTCGCCGACCAGGCCATCGACGACCTCGACGGCACCCACTTCACCATCCCCGAACCCCTCCGCACCATCGACTGCCGCATCCCCCCGGTCCCGTCCGGCATCTACTACCTCGCCCCCGCCGAAGACCTCTCCCGCCCCGGCACCGTCTGGTGGACCGTCCCCGCCCCCGACGCCGAAATGATCACCTGGACCGTTCCGGCGACCATGTACCACGAAGGCGTCCCCGGCCACCACCTCCAACTCGGCGCCACCACCCTCAACACCACCACCCTCAACCGCTTCCAGCGCACCTCCAGCGAACTGCACCCCGGCCACTGCGAAGGATGGGGCCTGTACGCCGAACGCCTCATGGACGAACTCGGCTACTACCGCACCCCCGCCCACCGCCTCGGCATGCTCGCCGGCGGCCAGCAACTCCGCGCCGCCCGCGTCGTCCTCGACATCGGGATGCACCTCGAACTGCCCATCCCACCCGGAACCGGCTTCCACGAAGGCGAACGCTGGACCCCCGACCTCGGCCGCGAATTCCTCACCCTCCACGGCGGCGCCATGACCCTCGCCGAAGTCGCCTACGAGATCGACCGCTACCTCGGCCGTCCCGGCCAGGCCATCGCCTACAAACTGGGGGAGCGGATCTGGCTCGACGCCCGCGACACCGCCCGCCGCCGCGACGGCGCCGCCTTCGACCTCAAGGCGTTCCACCAGCACGCCCTCGACCTCGGCCCCATGGGCCTGGACCGCCTCCGCGCCGAACTCACCCAACCCGCCTGACCCACCCGACCCCACGTCCAAGAGCCGCAGCCCTCGAACGAGCGACACCACCAGGTCCTCACTCGAACCCGCCGCGGCACGAGGCAACCGACCTGAACACGAGAGCCGGAGGCCGCCGCGTCCGCGGCGTCCTCCGGCGAGCACCCACCACGACCCAACTGCACACGACCCCGAGCTCAGGCGCGGCCTACGCCCCCGCCACCAGACCCTCCGCGAAAGACGAGGTCACACCGCATCAGTTCAAGAAACACACCCGGCCACAGGGGCAGCTGACCGGCGGTGGGGGAGAGGACAAGGACCTCCGCTCCCGAGCGCGTCCCCAGCCGCCAGGTAGTCAGAGTCCCAGGGCGGACGACGAAGATCAGCCGAGCGTGAACGTCCTGGCACCGATACCGCGCTGGCTGGAAGGGTGAGCCCCATGGAGGACTTGCGGGACGCCGAGCGCCGGCTTCAGGCCGCGCAGCTGGCTGGAGACGTCGAGGCGCTGGACCGGCTTCTGGATGACCGGCTGATCTTCACCTTCGGCGCGAACGTGCAGACCAAGGCGGACGATCTGGAACTGCACCGCACGCGGACGCAGGTGGTGACGAAGGTGGCCGAGGAGGAGTTGACCGTCCTCGCCGAAGGACGCACCGGGGTGACATGGTTCCTCGGCACCGTCGAAGGGACCGTCTCCGGGACACCGTTCTCGGCCAGGATGCGCTACACCCGTACGTGGCTACACGACGAGACACACGGCTGGCGAATCATCGCCGTGCACGCCAGCACTGCCGACTGACACAGCCGACACGTCCAACTCGAACGGGTAGGGCGTGTCGAAGTCGACGATGTGAGTGGTGCCGGGATCGCGCTGCCGGAACGCCCCCAGCCACGCCGCGGTTGGACCGATCTTCCCCTCGATCTGTGGTGGCCCGTGGCCGTTGACGGTGCGCAGCGCCACGGATGGTCTGATCCACCGCAGTGGTCGGGTGGCTGCTCCGCAGACCGTTGAATTATGAGCAAGTTGCTCGGCCGGGCGGCGCGCAGGCGGACGCGCGGCGGTGTCGGCACTGCTCTGTAACTCTCCGGACAAGCCTCGCCATTCACCTTGCCGACGTCAGCGTGGCCGACCACCAGCAGCCCGCGCAGACCGGCCGCGGGGGAGACCGGATCAAGGAACCTGAACGCTGAACCCGAACGTCGTGATGGCGGTATCGCCGGGAGCCACCACGTTGAGCACGCGGCCTTCGCAGTTGCTGCCCTGGTAGACCACGACGTACTCGTCCGTCTCATTGCGAACGCTGAGCGGACTGAGCTTGGCGTTGACGCACCCCGTGGGATCTTCTTCGACTTGCCCGCCGCCGAAGACGAGCCTCCCACGACTCGCCGAGGCCGCCCCGGGCACAGCAACGACCAACCCCGCGCCGACCAGCAGCACCGCGAGGACGCGACGAGCGAACATGTGGTTCCTCCCTGAGCAGAGACTTCCGATACCTACTCGCACCGAGTAGTTACAGAAAGTAGCTGCCGCGGCGCGCCAGACCGAGGCTGGGGGAGGAACAACGAACCCAACTCTGAGTAACGGAGTAACCGGCCACCCAAGGCGACACGTACCCGCAAACTCGCCAGCACCGCCACCCCCGATGCGGCTTGCACCGGCGCCTTACGACATGAACTCCGGTCAGCCGTTGCGGCGGGGGAGTCGACCTTTGAACTCACCCGCGCTGCAAGGCGAGGAGGACCGACACATCCGGTTCCCCGAGCTGGGCGCCTGGCTGATGAATGCAAGCGGGAGAAACCTCCCGTCAGCGGTGGAGGAGCTTGGCGGGATAATCTGCACTCCCGGTTGCCAGGCCCTCACCTTTGTGGCCGACGGCCCGCCTTCGGTCGTCACCGGAAGTGTCGGATGAACCGGCACAACCGCCCCGCCGCGTGATTATCGCCCCTGGTCGGAGGCTGCCAAGCCCCCGCTCGATAGCTTCGCCACCTGGGAGCCCCTGCTGAAGGGCCTGCGGGATGCCCTCGACGCGTCGAACGGTCGGGCCGCGGGGGAGAGGCCTCTCGGTGGACGTCACCAAGGTTGCGCCGCTTGAGGCAGGTTTCGCACCTGGTGCATATCGCGACAAGGCCAGTAATCTGACGGGCTCGATCCGGTTGAAGGGTTGGTCAATGAACAGGTCGATAAGCAGTCATTGCCGGGTGGGTTCGGTGTTGGCCGCGAGTGTGCTGCTGGGCGGCCTGCTCGGTGCCTGTTCCGCCGAGACACCGCAGGCAACCACCCTCGACCCGCCGACGCCTGACACACGGCTGACGCTGCGGCCCGGCGAATACCGCTCAGCCCCCGACCCACGCACCCTGCTGTCTCCGGCGCTGCGCGAGGACTTGATGCATAACGCCGATCCCCACGAGACCAAGTGCAGGCACAAAGCAAGGCTCGTGGCGGACTACTGGCGGTGCTACGTGCTCACCCGGTATCCGGGGAGCCGCAACCTGGACAGGACGATCATCCACCTGTCGGTAAGCCTGCCATTCACGGATACGGCCACTGCCGAGGCGATCGAAGAGTTCGACGAGAGCTACAAGACCATTGATGCCTCCGGGCCCGCTCCCGTCCCGCTCAAGCTCGGCGACCAGGCCTACCAGTCGGTTCCAGACAGGGAAGAGCTCCGGGATGCCTGGATCGTTTTCCGCCGCCGCAACGTGGTGGTGAGCGTCTCGGTGCATGAAGCGCGCAGAGACGCGGACGGTCCCGAATCGGCGATATACGCCGACCAGCTGCGACGAACGCGACGACTTGCCACTGAACTCGCCCAGGCAGTACCGCAGTTGCCTCAATAGGAAGCGCCGACTCCTGACCTGCGGGCGGGTTTTCGGATGCCATGCGCGCGCCAGTGCAGCGGCACCACTGATGCGACGTTACTTTCGAGCATGGTGACCCGCGGGCCCGTGAGACCGGCGCGCCCGAGCACAGTCAAGGGGAGAAGCGGCAAATGAGCTGGCATTCAGGCGACGCTGCGGGGAGCCGACCGCCCGCACTCTCAGGGTGGGGTGTGGTGGGCCAGGGACGACCGGGCGCCAGCTCGCGGGGGCCCGGGGGAGCCGCCGTGCGCACCCGTCCGGGGGCCAAGCGGGACGAGCTCGGCCGCGGGGCAGTCCTCCGGGGCGTCGCGGATAGGGGCGTCGCGGTTCAGGGTGCCCGGCGGACTCAACAGCGCGCGGCGAAAGCGGCGGGGGTGGTGTTCGCCGCTCCCGTCCAACGCAGGATCTCAGCCAACGCCTTGCGAAGTTGCGTTGGCGGGGAACGGGCGTCCTGCGAAGACGACTCCGACGGCGATCGCTGCCGCCAGCACCTAGGGGACAGGCCCGGACGGACCGCCGATCCGGCCTACTTGACATAATGTGCATTATCGACCATCGGCGTGACCAGGAGAAAGAGGGGCTAAGTGGGCGGCGCCCCTCCATGCGACTCGCACACAGGTGACTCGCACGCTCGTACTGCGGTCGTGCTGGCGTGGCGTGAACGGCTTGCGCCCGGCGCCATCTGGGCGGGCTGTGCGGCGTCCGCTGAAGCCGACGCGCAGAGAACATGCTCACTGCGCGATGGCGCGAACGCTGCGTCGGCTCGAGCCGGCGTGAAGCGAGAACGATCTGTTCCTGGTCCTTCCGTGCGACGCAGGCGATGATCGTCCGCCGGGCCGCTCGAGGCGTGTGCGGCGGCGAAGCGTCCAGGACGCCTTGGGTGCGTGGTGCCGGTGCGGACGGGTGTGTCCATGCAGCCCCCTGGCGGCGCGCATTGAACCTCGCCCGCCGCTCTCCCACCGGACGGCCTCTGCGCTCATCGCTGATGATCAACTTTCCCTCGGTCGAGCCCGCTTGCTTGTCGAGGCGGCGGCAGGCGCCGTAGCGCTGCCATCTGGAATCGGTCCACCCTCGTCAGAATCGGGACGAACGGCACAAAGATAGCTATACCGAACAGAAGGGGGATTCTGTTCGGTTAGATGTATCTGTTCTGCGTCCATCGACGGGCCCATCTCGTTGGCCATCGATTGGTGCGGCTCAGGCGGCGGGACGACCTGGACGTCGGCACCGAGGCGCAACAGCTCGCCGCACGAGCGTAAACAGAGCTCTCTGCCGGAAGGCGGCCTCAGCCCGTTCCCAGTCCCCCACGGCGATCGCGATGAGGTCGCCTACCTGCACCACCTCCCGGAGGACATCGCTGGGCGATGGTCTCCTTCCGGTGCTTTTGAGAAGACGGGGTCTGCGCCGCTCGCCGTCCCGCTACTGAGACGGCGCACAGCTCTTTCGCGATGTTGCAGCCGAGGAGAACGTCGCCGTGGCGAGCTTGTGCCCTGGGGAGGGTGCTACCGGCGGGTACCTCGATGATGTCCTTGCTCATCCCCTCTGGTGCAGGACGAGGTGCTGCCGGGCAGCGAGCGAGGCTCCACGCGGGCGTTCCTTAGCGGGCTTCGGAACGCGACCGAATCGGGCGCGGTCGTCCATGTGGTCGGGTTGGCGTGCCGCCGGGATGTTCCTGGGCCCGGTGGCACAGCGCCACGGCTCGCCCGGCGGCGATCGTTAAGGCTGATGGGGGTTGGCGGTCGGCGGCTGCAGCGTTGCGGTGGCGAGGAACTCCGTCCGCCGGCCCGTTCGGTGGACGGAGACGAGAGGAGCCGGGCCGGAGCTGGTGCTCATCCCCCGTTCTTTCCGGCCACCTGGGTGGCGACCCGCTGGATGGCCTTGAGGGCGACGTCCGGCTGGTCAACGTAGATGTAGTGGCCGCTGCTCGCGGCCGTGCTGAGCTTGCTGCGGCTCGACAGTGCGAGCCACTTGCGCTGGCCGTCGGACCACGCCTGCTCGAGCCGCGGGCCGTACTGGGGCAGCGCGCCCAGGTAGGGCTTCCCGTGCTTGATCACTTCCACGGGGATGTCCCCGGCGGGACGCACCGGCCCGTCGGTGATGACGAGCTTCTCCGGGTTCTGTCCCTTGAGCATCGCCTCGTTCTGGGCGCGCATCTCCCCTGCCGGTCCTGGGGCGGACGCGGGGATCGTCCGGGTGATGTCGCCGCCCATGGTCGGTGGTGTGGCGTCCATGAGGACCAGGCCCTTCACCTTGTCGTGGTGGTCGGGCACGTACCGCGCGGCGATGAGTCCGCCGAGCGAGTGTCCGGCCAGGACGACCGGAGCGTCTCCGGCGACGCGCTCGAGTACGCCGGTCAGGGTTTTTCCGACACTGGCGAAGTCCTGCGGACGGTCCGGTTGGGCGCTGGCGCCCTCGCCGAGTCGGTCGTAGGAGCAGACCCGGTTGTTCTTGCTGAGGGTCTTCTGGAGGGCGGCCATCTTGCCGAGACCGTCCCCGGCTCCGAGCATCAGGACGATCACCGGCGCGCCCTTCGCCGACTGGCCCGAGCAGGAGGCGTTGACCGACCGTCCATCGACGTCGAGCTTTCCGACGCCGGTGAAGATGTCGACCTTGGACTTGGGAGTGCCGGAGGCGAGCGGGTCCCAGTTGTCCAGGGAGTCGCCGTTACAGCCCGTCAGCCCTGCGGCGGCGACGGCGATGCCCAGTGCGGCAAGGGCAGTGCTTTGGGTTCTGCGGGACATGTTGGCCTCCGGGAAGAGAGAAGCCGCCGGCGGCTCACGGGGCGGCGTCACGGGAGCGTGGCCAGGCATCGCGGCCACAACGGAGAACGCTATGGAGTCGCCGCCGCACGAATCGTCACCGCTCAGTGGACATTCGCGGGTAGCTCGGAAGGGGGACACAGCGGGGTGCACGTCCGATGGTTCGGGCGTTTGACGCGTGGCTCGGCCCGTCCGGCCTGTCCTCTCCCCCGCAGGGAGCCTGTGCTGATGTCGCCTTGCGAGCGGGTCGTGGATCGGCGTTCAACAGCCGTGCGGTTCACCGCGTGCTCTTGTGCGTCGTCACTTGCTTGTGCGTAGCGATGCGTCCCTCTCCGGGGGGTGGCTCAGTCGCCGGGCGCGTCGTCGCCGTCTGATGGTGCGGGAGCGGCGGCTCCGGGTCACTCCCCTGTGCCGCCTCACGCTGGACGACGAAGTTCCTGGATGTGGGGTGCGCGGCTTGAGCAGCTCGTCGCTGTGGCGCTGACCGGGATCGAGGCCGAGTGAGCAGTGGGTCGCGAAAAGGCAAGGGCGGCCCGGGAAGTCCGGGCCGCCGTCGCGTTATTGCTGACTGTTACTGTTCACGTCCTATCGGACGGAGACGTTCGTCGCCTTCTGCGGCGAGTCGTAGTAGTGGCTCTTGTCGCCGTAGTAGAGGTAGGCGAAAGAAGCGTTCTTGTAGAGGCGCCACCGACCGCTGAACCGGCCCTTGGAGTCGGTCTTGGGGCGGGCGAACCGCTTCCACTCCTGGGCGCCCTTGTACTTGATCAGCAGGTAGACGCGCTGTCCCTTGAAGGCCACGTACTTCCCGGGCTTCGGGTCCTGCTTGAGGGTGCCGCTGAAGGTGACGTAGCCGCCCTTGCGGACCTTGAGGGGACTGACCTTCCAGCCGACGACCATCGCGTTGATCCGGGTGTCCCGGACGGGCGCGCTGGTCGCGGGCGCGAGTTGGGCGTTGCCTGCGAAGCGGACGCGGAACATGCCGTGGGCGCAGCCGGTGGTCCCCTTGAAGGTGAAGGCGCCGCCCGCCTGGGTGACGGGGGCGTTGACGCCCCTGCGTGGAGCCAGCGTGTACCAGGGCATGCCCTTGATGACCGGGAGGCACTGCAGGGTCAGCGGCAGGCCGGCCGGGACGGTGGCTCCGGTGGCGGTGAGCTTGCCGGTGACGGTCAGCATCGCCGAGGACGTGGTGGACGCCTTGAAGGAGATCTTCGTGGTGGCCTTGGTGGCGGCGTTCGCGGTCGCGGGGACGGCGGTCGCCAGGGTGGTGGCCGCGACGGCGGCGGTGCTCGCGAGGAGCAGGGACGTGCGCATGGGTTTCGTTTTCCTCGGGGTCATCGGGGGGAGATGAGAACCGGCTTGACGAGCCAGGTCACGTAATGAGTGGAGTCGCCGTAGAAGGTGTAGGCGAGGTAGATCGGCTTGGCCTTGGCGGCGACGCGGATCCGGGTGCTGAAGTAGCCCTTCGTGTCCGACTTGTGGTTCGAGAGCCCGTGCCAGAGCGACAGGTCGTTCAGGCAGTCGCCGCCTTTGATGCAGTACTCGATGGAGACGCGGCGGCCCTTGAGGCCTTTCCAGGTCGTGCCGGGCTTTTCCTGGAGGTAGCCGCGGACGGTGAAGGTCGAGCCGCGGCGCGGGTGGGTCGTGGAGACCTTCCAGCCGGTCACGCGGGTGGCGATCCGGCGGTCGCGGACGTCGCCGGATCGTGTCGCGGCGAGGCCCGGTGCCCCCGCGAAGCGGACACGGAAGTAGCCGTGGAGGTAGTGGGCGGACGTGTGTCGCGCGTCCGTCTTGAACGTGCCGTCCGCCTTGGTGACCAGCGGCTTGGCGTAGGTGAACCAGTGGCCGTGGGCCGCGTCGGCGGTCTCGACGATGATCTGGCGGCCCGCGCCTGCGGACGTCCCGGACGCGGTGGTCAGGCGTCCGGACAGGCTGAGGTGCCGTGTGGCGTCCGTGGCGACCCGCAGACCGGTGATCTTCGTCTGTGTGGGTGCGGGTGCGGCGTGGGCGGTGGCCGGGGCGGTCAGGGTGAGGGCCGTGACCGTGGCCGTGCCCCATGCCAGGGGGGTGAGGCGCATGGAGTCTCATTTCCGGTGGTCCGCGCGCCGGTGCCTGGCGCGCAATGACAGGACGCCGCCGGTCAGGACGGGGTTGCCCCGGGAATGATCACGGAAGGGCAACGGCGACCCGGGGATTGTCGGGCCGCCGCACGCGGTGGCGTATGCCGAGTCACGCGGTCTGAGCGTCGTGTTCGGCTGGGTGAGGAACCTGGCTATGCGGGCCGTCCGCTTGACTCACCTTGAGGCCGGCAATCTCCATGCGCGGCAGGGGGTGCGCGGGGTTTTCCTCGGGCGCCGAGTACCCGGGCGACGGGGCTCAGCCCTCTACAAGGAACTCGTTTCCGCAGCAATCGTGGAACTCGCCGCTCTCCCAGTCGGGGTTGGTGACGACAAGGCGCAGTCGGTTGCGGCCGGCCTTCGGCGCGGCTGGTGGCCCCATCAGCAGCGATACCGGACTGGTCCGGGAGAGGCGCAGTCGGACTCCCCACTGGTAGTACGTGACGTGTTTCCATCCCGTCTCGGACTGCCAGAAGGACGATTGGGAGAACTGGTAGTCCTCGGCGACGTCCAGGCAGATCGTCGCAAGGCCGCTCTGGGCGAGCACTCCGTGGTGTCCGGGACGTACCACGCAGAATTCGTTGCCTTCCGGGTCGGCCAGGACGTCCCAGGGAACGTCGCCTTGGCCGATGTCGATCCGGGTGGCGCCGAGTGCCAGCAGCCGCTCGATTTCGCGTTCGTGGTCCGGGCCTCCGGCCAGGTCGAGATGGAGCCGGTTCTTGTCGGCCTTCGGCCGGTCGGTCGCTGCGAACCGCAGTTCGAGGCCGCCGGTGTGCCCTTGCGTCGCCTCCGTCCAGAAGCGCTCCATTGCCGTGACGTTCAGTGCGTCGAACTCGATCCCTGTCAGCATCCCAGCCACGTCGGCCAAGGTACGCCGTCGAAAACGTGGGAGTCGAACGGAATTAGGCCGTTCGAGGACTGTCCCTCTCCCCCGCCGTCCTGCGGAAAGTGGACCTCCTGGCATGGGGCGCGGACGGCACCCTACTCTCCGCCGGAGTCGATACGGATCTGGTGCGTGCTTTGGTGGCGGTGGGTCTGGGGTCGTCGGCTTGCGGACGCACCGCTGGGGGCGAGCGGCGAGGTGTTACAGGCAGTGGCCGAGGATCGCGGGGCGCAACGAGCTGACCTGGTAGCCGAACCGGCCGGTGTTGCCTTTGGCTCCGGCGAGGGGTTCGTGGGGGTACTTGCGGTGCTCTCCGCGGAAGTGGGCCTCGGAGTACATGCACCAGGTGCTTCCGGTGCGGTTCCAGTAGGACATCGCGTGGTCGTTGAGGCCGCCGCCGAGCTCGCTGAGGTCGCGCGCGAGCCTTGCGAAGGAGCCTCGCGAGCCGTGGCCGTTGGGCAGCCGCCACAGGCACATGCGTCCCTGCGGGCACGCGTCCCAGGAGCGGACGATCATCGGCGCGGCGGGTGCTTCGGCGTCGGCGGGAGTGCTCGCCGAGGCGGTGGAGGTCCCTTGGGCGAAGCCGGCGCCGGTGGTCAGAACCAGGGTTGCCAGGGTCAGTCGGATCGGCCGCATCGGAGTCACCTTTTCGTCGCGTTGCGAGTCAGTGGAGGCACTCACCGTAGTGACTGGGGTTTGCTGAGGGGTGCGCACTCGCGCGAGTTGACCTGGAGCGTGCCTCAGGGTGCCCGGCTTCTGACCATCGCGAAGCCGTGGCCGCTCGTCGCGTTCGGCCCGTGATGCGAGGGCCGCCCTGCTGTTGTGGCCTGTTCGTCCTGGTCACCGCTCCCCACGAAGCCAGGGCGTGCTCTGGGCCTGCGCGACCAGGGTTGCCGGTGGGCGGTGGCTCCCTTGCATCTGCCGCCGGGGCGGTGTGCCGCCGCCGTGGGCAAAGGCCTTTTTGCTTCAGTGTCGTCTGATTCGCTGAGATGCAGGGAAGGCAGTGCGTGGCAGGCCGTGGCCGTTCCGAAAGCGTGGCCGCTTCGCTCAGACGCGGGGCTGCGCCCGGTCCCGGAGGTTCTGGAGGAAGGCGTTTTGAGGGCCTGCTCCGTCATGACCATCGTCCTCACGGCGAGCGTGAGGCAGTATTCGGGGGAACCGCATGGGTTACGTCACCACTCGCGACGGCGAAGAGATCTTCTACAAGGACTGGGGGCAGGGGCGGCCGGTGGTGTTCAGCCACGGGTGGCCGCTGAACGCCGATGCCTGGGACGACCAGATGAAGTTCGTCGCCGAGAACGGCTACCGGGCGATCGCGCACGACCGCCGCGGCCACGGCCGTTCCAGCCAGCCGTTCAACGGCTACGACTTCGACACCTTCGCCGACGACCTCAACGACCTGATCAACCATCTCGACCTGCGTGACGTCACGCTGGTGGCGCACTCGATGGGTGGTGGGGAGCTGGCCCGTTACATCGGGCGGCACGGCACGGGGCGGGTCGCTCAGGCGGTCCTGCTGTCGGCGATCCCTCCGCTGATGCTCCAGGGACCGAACAATCCCGAGGGTGTCCCCGCGCAGGTGTTCGAGGACATCAAGAGCGGGATCCTGCGCGAGCGGTCGCAGTACTGGAAGGACGCGTCCGAGGGGTTCTTCTCGGCCAACCGGCCCGGCAACAAGGTCACCCAGGGCAACCGGGACGCGTTCTGGTTCATGGCGATGCACGAGAGCATCCAGGCGGGGGTCAGGTGCGTGGACGCTTTCGCGCGCACCGACTTCACCGAGGACCTGCGCAAGTTCGACGTCCCCACGCTCGTCGTGCACGGCGACGACGACCAGATCGTCCCGATCGACGCCACCGGCCGCAAGGCCGCGCAGTTCATCCCCGATGCCACCCTCAAGGTCTACGAGGGCGGCTCGCACGGCATCGCGCTCGTGCCGGGCGACAAGGAGAAGTTCAACCGCGACCTGCTGGACTTCCTCAAGCGCTGAGCGAAGGCCGGACCCCCTACCGGTGACTTCTGTGCTCTGAGCAGCGCGTTCTTCGGCGCCGTCCTGTCCGAGGGCGGCGCCCCCGGCCTCGGCGCGTTCTCAGACCAACCTTCCTGTGGCTGACGGTCACTCTGGCCGCCGGGGTCGTGGTCGCGGCCTGAGGTGCTGTCGAAGGACGCCGGGCCGAGGCCGCCCCTCCCGCCTCACCCGCCATGGTCGAGGGGCTTGTACTGCCGGGCGGTGCTCTGTCGTCGGTGCTGGCGTGGACGGGCCTCAGGGCGTCGGGTTTGCTTCTAGAGGGCGGGGGCCGGGGCGCCGAGGCGGTAGTCGCTGTCGGAGAACGCGGCGGCCACGGCGAAGCGGTCGGCGCGGACGAGGGTCTGCCGCCATTCGATCAGGCGGTTGCCGGCGTCGCGGCCGAGGCGGTCGATCGCGAACAGGGCGGTGGTGGGCGGGCAGTCGAGCAGGAGGCGTTCGGGTGGGCCGGGGACGACGGCGCGGATGCGTTCCCAGCCGCCGGTGATGCGGGTGCCGCAGTGGCGTTCGAGTTCGTCGTAGAGGGAGGTGCGGGTGAAGTCGACGTCCAGGAGGGGGCCGGCGATGTCGGCGGGCAGCCAGACGCGGTCGACGGCGAGGGGTTCCTCGTCGGCCAGGCGCAGGCGTTCGAGGTAGACCAGCGGGGTGGACTCCTCCAGGCCCATGCGGACGGCGATGACGCCGTCGGCGCGGCGGTCCAGGGCGCGGACGACGCTGCGTTGGACGGCGCCGACCTCCTCGACGGAGCGGAAGAGGCTGTAGGGGGCGCCGACGGCCTGTTCGAGGGGGCGGCCGGTGGTGAAGCGGGAGACGCGGCCGCGTTGGGCGGTGATGAGGCCCTCGGCGCGGAGTTGCCGCAGTGATTCGCGGACGGTGTGGCGGCTGACCTGGTATTCGGCGACCAGGTCGTGCTCGCCGGGGAAGACGTCGCGGAACTCGCCTTCCTCGAGGCGGCGCAGCAGGTCGGCGCGGAGTTGCATCCAGAGCGGCGTGCCGGTGGAGCGGGTCAGGGGGCGGGGGCCGGGCTGGGACCTCACGAGGTGCTCCTGATCTCGCGGGGCTGGGTGGCGGTGCGGGACACGGCGTCAATGTACGGAGCGTGCCGGGGGTGGGACAAACCAGGGGCTGGTCGGGCGGGTCGTCAGAGGAGGACGCCGGTGAGCATGGCCGCCGCGACGGCGAGCAGCAGGACGGCGAAGGCGCGTTGCAGGGCGGTGCCGGAGAGCTTGGCGGCCAGGTGCTTGCCCTCCCAGGCGCCGAGGACGGCCGCGGTGGCGAAGGGGGCGAGGATCGTGTAGTCGAGGGAGTCGCCGCCGACGGCGAGGCGGGTGGTGAGGGACACCAGCGAGTTGATGAGGATGACCACCAGGCTGGTGCCGACCGCTGTGCGCATCGGCAGGCGCAGGACGGAGACCAGGGTGGGGACGATGAGGAAGCCGCCGCCGACCCCGAGTAGTCCGGTCACCGCGCCCAGTCCGGCTCCGGTGGTCGCGGTGCGCAGGTGTCCGTCGCGGTGGGCGGTGGCCGTCCGGGTGGTGGTGGCCGGGTCTTTCGTGGTGGTGTCGTCGTCCCGGGGGGCCAGGATCGTTGGTCCGGTGGGCCGGGGTGCGGTCGCGCTTTCCGCTCGGTCGGCACGGGAGGCGGCGGTGCCGGGGCGGGGCGAGGATCGTTGGTCCGGTGGGCCGGGGTGCGGTCGCGCTTTCCGCTCGGTCGGCACGGGAGGCGGCGGTGCCGGGGCGGGGCGGTGCGGAGGTCGCAGGGGTGGCGGGGCTGGGGGCGGAGGGCTCGGGGCGGGCGCGGCGGAGCATCGCTGTGGCCGCGACGGCTGCCAGGACGGCGAACGCGGTGGTCAGCGCGGCCTGCGGGACGCGGTGGGTGAGGGCTGAGGCGCCGATGGCCGGGAGGACGCCGGTCGCGGCGAACAGCACTCCGGTGCGCACGTCGATGTCGCCGGTTGCGGCGTGCCGGGCGAGCGCGGTGGTCGAGGTGGCGATGACGATGGCCAGGCTGGTCGTCCCGGCGTCGGCGGGTGAGACGCCCAGGAGGTAGACCAGGGCGGGGACGGCGAGCACTCCCCCGCCCCCGCCGAGCGCGCCGAGCGCCGTCCCGACCGCGGCCCCGCAGAGCAGCGCCAGCAGGAGGGTCATGCCCGCGGCCCCGTGGCGGCGGGGTGGGAGGGTTCGCCGTGCCAGGCGGAGAAGCCGCCGCGCAGGTCGGTGGCGGTGAAGCCGCGGGCGCGTAGGACGGACGCGGCGACCGAGGAGCGGTTGCCGCCGGCGCAGAAGACGGTGAGCGGCCGGTCGGCGGGCAGTTCGTCCAGGCGGGCGAGCAGTTGCGGCAGGGGGATGTGGTGGGAGCCGGGGATGGTGCCGTTGTCGTGCACCTCCCCCGTTCCGCGGACGTCCAGGAGCGTGCCGCCGTCCGGTGCCGCGGCGAGGGCGCGCGGGGTGAGGCGTTCGGTGGCGGTGAGGTGGGCGGCGTCGAGGGCGGTGACCGGGGTGGCCAGGGCTCCTCGGACGTTGTCGAAGCCGATGCGGGCCAGGCGGTTGCGGGCCTGGCGCGCGGTGGACGGGTCGCCGCACAGGAGGATGGCGTCGCGGGCGTCCAGGACGGTTCCGGCCAGTTCGGCGAACCGTGCGCCCAGCGGGATGTTGATCGCGCCCGGTAGGTGGGCGGAGGCGAACGGCTCGGGGTCGCGGGTGTCCAGGACGGTGGTGCCGCCCGCCCGGGCCGCTTGGCGGAAGGCGTCGGGCGCGAGGGCGGGGACGGGGGCGTCCTCGTCCAGGAGGGGCCGGGTCTGGCGGTTGCGGACGGAGGTGTAGGCGAAGTAGGCGGGTGCGGTCGGTTGGGCGTCGAGGACGGCGGAGACGAACTGGTCCTCGGTGATGTCGGCCAGGGCGTAGTTGCTGAGGCGCTGTTCGCCGATCGTGCTGCTCAGCTCGGTGGAGAGGTTCCTGCCGCAGGACGAGCCCGCTCCGTGCGCGGGGTGGACGCGCGTGGCGTCGGGGAGGGCGAGCAGGGCGCGGGTCGAGCGGTAGAGGGCGCGGGCCATCTCGTCGGCGGACCGTCCCTGGGAGGCGAGCAGGTCGGGGCGGCCGACGTCGCCGACGAACAGGGTGTCGCCGGTGAGGACGGCGTAGGGCACGGTGTCGCGGGCGTGTTCGCGGACGACGACGCAGATCGACTCGGGCGTGTGGCCCGGCGTGTGGAGGATCTCCAGGTCCACCTCCCCGAGGGTGAGATGCCGGCCGTGGTCCAGGGGGTCGGTGTCGAAGGCGACGTCGGTGCGGGCGCCGTAGGAGACGCGGGCGCCGGTGCGGGCGGCGAGTTCCAGGTGGCCGGAGAGGAAGTCCGCGTGGACGTGGGTCTCGATGACCCGCTCGATGGTGAGGCCGTGGCGTTCGGCGGTGGCGAGGTAGTGGTTGACGTCCCGCTGCGGGTCGACGACGACCGCGCGTCCGGAGGTGCGGTCGCCGACCAGGTAGGACGCGTGGGAGAGGCACTCCAGGTAGAACGGGACGAAGATCAACGGTCCGGCGCGGTCGGACAAGGGGGGCTCCTGGGGGGAGGGTGGGCGTGCTCGGGTGGGCGCGTCCGGGTCGGGTGGGCATGGGGCGCGGTGCGGGCGGCGTCCTGGAAGCGGAAGTGCGGTGGCGCCGGGTGGTGGGGGCGCGGGGTCAGGCGAGGCCGCGGAGCATCAGGTTCCAGTAGAGGAACGGCAGGCCGCGCCGCTTGAGGTGCCACATGTCGGTGCGTTCGCGCATGGTGTCGATCAGCGGGATGGATGGGGTGGGCCGTCCGCTGTAGTCGAACTCGGCGAGCAGCATCTTGTCGCGGGCCGTGGTCAGCGGGCACGAAGCGTAGCCGGTGTAGGCGGCGGTGGGTTCGCGGCCGTCGAGCGCCGCCAGCAGGTTCTCGACGAGGACGGGCGCCTGCTTGCGCACGGCCGCGCCGGTCTTGGAGTTCGGCGAGGACCCGGCGTCCCCGAGGGCCCAGACGTCGGGGTGGCGGACGTGCCGCATCGTGTGCTTGTCGATCTCGACGTATCCGGCGGGGTCGTCGGTTGCGGCGAGGGGGCTCTTCTTGATCCAGTCCGGTGCGCTCTGCGGCGGGACGAGATGGGCCATGGTGTAGGGCAGCGTCGTCTTCGCGCCGGTGGCCAGCTTCGTGACGACCACCTCGCGGGCCGCGGGGTCCACCTGGGTGACCTCGCTGCCGAAGTGGACGTTGATGCCGTACCGGCGGGCCACGTCCGCCAGGACGCGGGCGAACTCGGGGACGCCGAACATGGTGTCGCCGGGGAGCACCAGGTGGATGTCGATGCGGTCCAGGACGCCCTGCCGGCGCCAGTGGTCGGCGGCCAGGTAGGCGATCTTCTGGGGCGCCCCGGCGCACTTGATCGCGCCGGGCGGCATGCTGAACACGGCGCTGCCCGACCGGGTGTCGCGGATGAAGCGCCAGGTGGCGGGCGCGGTCTCGGCGAGGTAGTTGCTGGACAGGCCGTCCCTGCCGAGGCCGTCGGCCAGGCCCGGCACGTGGTCCCAGTCCAGCTGGATGCCGGGGCAGACCACCAGCTGCTCGTAGCGGACCGTCCCGCCGTCGTCCAGGGCCACCTCCCGCGCGTCGGGGTCGACGGCCGTGGCGGCGCGGCGGATCCAGCGCACTCCCCTGGGCATGACGGACCGCTGCGGTCGCAGGCTCTCCCGCAGCGGCGCCCGGCCGCCGCCGACCAGCGTCCACAGCGGCTGGTAGGCGTGCCGGAGGCTCGGTTCGACGACCGCGACGTCCCGCTGGCCGGCGCGGCGGAGCCGGGCGGCGACCGTGATCCCCGCGGTCCCACCCCCGATGACCACGATCCGGTGACGGCGCCTGGTCTCCACGGGACCTCCCCAAGCCGACAAATGTACGGACATTACGCTGCCAGCCCCTCCGCCCACTTTCAAGTGCTCTGAGGGCGTTGGGAGTGAGATGTCCGTACATTTCGGCACGCCGCGAGACGCGCCCCGCTACCGCGGATCGTCGGTCCGCCAGGGAAAGAGGAACTGCTCGGGCCGCAGCCGCCACGCTCCCAGCGTCCCGGCCAACGCGGCCTCACCGACGACCGTCGCCGCCCGGACCAGGACAGCTCCGACGTCGTAGTCGAAACCGGCGACGCGCTCGCCGTCGTAGTCCCAGTGCTGCAGCCGGAACGTCCGAGCCCGATCGGCCCGCTTCCAGCCCTCCCGCCGCGCCTGCACGTCCCCGGAAGTGGTGAGCGGGGTGATGTCGACGAACGCGCGTCGACCGGGCCGGGAGGCGGGGACCTCGGCGACCAGGCGCTGGCCGAGACGCAACGCGTTCAGCCTGTCAGCGGGCCAATGCCGACCGCCGTCCGTCGGATGATTCGTCGCACCCATACGGCCATCCTCGCCCTTCCGAGGAGTTCGCCGCCGATGGACGGCCCGCCCGCGCGGACGAGCGAGACCAAGCACGCAGTGGGGCGGGGTCAGGAGACGCTGTAGTAGATGTGGTCGGTGTGGACCTTGTTCATGGCGCGGGCCTTGGGGGTCGCGATGTAGTTGCCCCAGGGGACGGTGCACTTGCCCGACCCGGCCCAGCCGCAGCCGTACCAGCGGGAACGGCCCTTCGCGTCGAAGCCGCGCACCTGGACGGCGTTGTAGCCGTCGTTCTTGAGGCTGTGCCACGAGTAGGTGATCTTGGCGCCCGGCCGGCCCCAGTGGCTGCAGTTCGCCTGGCCGGTGCTCCACCACGGCATGGCGGGCATGTTGCCCCCGCAGCCGGAGGACCGCGTGGACGTACCGTTGGCGGCGTGGGCGGTCGCGGCGGGCGGGTTCGTCACCGGGACGATCGCCGTGCCGAGGGCCATGGCCGTTGCGACGAGACGCGTCTTCACTCCCCCGCTCCTCTCCCTGGCGTGCTTGGCGAGCCGCGCTTCGAGTGAGGGCCGAGCGCGGCGCCCCGGCGGCTCGCCGAGAAATCATTTCGCTCGGCGAACCGACGGTCAATCACTTGCAGTGAGTTATGTGTTGCACTGCGCGGTCAGGGTGATGCGGCGGACGCGGCGGACAAGGCCCCCGGGTCAGTAGGTGAGGGTGACCTGCCGGGCGGGGCCGTCGACGGTCGCGGTTCCGCCGACGGGGACGACGAGCTGCGGTTCGGTGTGGCCGAAGTCGATGTCGAACACGGCCATGAGGTCCGGGGCGTACTCGCCGAGGGCGCGCAGGACGGCCTGGCGCTGGTCGGCGCGGTAGGCGGCGCGCTCCCGCGCGTCATAGCGCTTGTCGAAGTGCCAGGCCTTGGCCCGTCCCATGAGGAGCGCGCCGAACCGCTGGAGGAGGCCGCGCTCCCCCATGTTGCGCAGGACGCGGTAGACCTCGGCGGCGGACGGCATCTCCTCGGAGGTCTCCAGGAACAGCACGCAGCCGTCGTAGGCGGAGGGCTGCTGGATCTCGCGGTCGGCCATCATCAGCCAGGACAGGATCTCCAGGTTGCCGCCCCACGTGGGCCCCTGGACGCGGCGGGTGGCGTTGTGCCAGGTCCAGGGGGTGGCGGGCTCGGTGTCGGGTTCGCGGGTGAAGGTCGCCGGGTCGGCCCAGTCCCCCGCGGCGGTCGTGATCCGGTCCGGGACCGTCAGGGTGCGCGGCCCGGAGGTGAAGAGGGCGGCGCGCAGGGAGTCGGCGGTGTAGGGGTCCATGCGGACGGGCCGTCCGAGGTGAAGCATGACCGAACCGCCGTAGTAGCCGACGATGCCCAGGTTCCACAGTGCGACGAGCAGGTTGGTGTTGTCGCTGAACCCGAAGAACGGCTTCGGGCAGGCCCGCAGCAGGTCGCGGTCGAGGTGGCGTAGCACGCGGATCTGGTCGTCCCCGCCGATGCTGGCGAACACCGCCTTGACGGCCGGGTCGGCGAAGGCCGCATGGAGGTCGTCCGCGCGCTCCCGCGGGGAGGCGTCCGGACGCCGCGTGGTGGGGTACTCCACCGGGACCAGGCCGAAGTGGTCGCTCAGGCGCCGCAGCCCCAGCTCGAACGGGACGGGGAACACCCCCGGCAGCCCGGCGGACGGGGACAGGACCGCCACGGCGTCACCGGGCGAGGGCTTGGGCGGGTACTGCGGCGCGTCCATCCGCGGATGATAGGAGGCGGCGCGGCCCCGAGGCGGCCCATTTCTCGGGAGCGGCCCGGGAGAGGCCCTTGAGCCGCTCGCTCGGGGGCGTCGGTTGGACGTGGGCGGCGGGTGCCAAGCCCCGTGGGGCCGGTCGTCTCTCCGCGACGTTTGCGGCCGGCCGGTGATCACCCCCAGGCGAGCGTGACGCCGGATTTCCGCCAGAGGCCGGCAGGCAGTGAGGGCCAGGGTGGCCGCATGGATTCTGCTGCGACGGAGACCGGGGCGCCGCCGGGACGGACGTGGGGGCTGCTGCTGATCCTGTCCGCCCAGTTCACGATCATGCTGGACGGCTCGATCGTGACCGTGGCGCTGCCGAGCGTCCAGCGGGAGCTCGGATTCTCCCCGCCCGGGGTCCAGGTGGTCATGACGGCGTACAGCACCGCGCTCGGCGGCGCGCTGATCCTGGGCGGGCGGATCGGGGACCTGTGGGGGCGGCGGCGCGTCCTGACGGCGGGGATGGCGGGGTTCGCGGCGGCGTCGCTGGGATGCGGGCTGGCGCGGGACGCCGCGGTGCTGGTGGCGGGGCGCCTCGTCCAGGGGTTCTGCGCGGCGCTGATCGCTCCGACGGCGCTGGCGCTGCTGGCGACGTCCTTCCCGGAGGGGGCGGCGCGGGCCCGGGCGATGAGCCGCTTCGGGATCGCGACGGTCCTCGGGTTCGTCGGCGGGCTCGTGCTGAGCGGGCCGCTGGTGGAGGCGTTCGGCTGGCGCGGGGTGTTCTTCGCGACCGTCCCGGTCGGCGCGGTGATGGCCGGGGTCACGCCGCGGGTGGTCCCGGCGGCGGAGCGGACACGGCGGCGCCTGGACGTGGCGGGCGCGGTGCTCGTGACCGCCGGAGTCGGGGCGCTGGTGGCGGCGCCGGCGTTGGGCGCGGCCTCGGGATGGGGGTCGCCGCGCTGCGCGGGGGCGGTGGCGGTGGCCGCGGCGCTGCTGGTGGCGTTCGCGGTGGTGGAGGTGCGGCGGCCGGAACCGCTGGTGCGGTTCGGGTTGTTCCGGTCGGGGACGCTGCGGGCGGCGAACCTGGTGTCGTTCGCGTCGGGGATGATGTCGGGCGGGGCGTATCTGCTGGTCACCCTGTACCTGCAGGAGGTCGAGGGGACCGGTCCCGTCCGGGCGGGGCTGGTGGTCGCACCGGTCGGGCTGGTGAACCTGGCGCTCGGGCCCGTCCTCGGGCGGACGGTCGTCCGGGTGGGGCTGCGGGCGGCGGTGGGCGGCTCGGCGGTGGCGGCGGGGTCGCTGCTGGCGCTCGTCGCGAGCCGGATGACGCCGGGACGGGACGTGCTGGTGTTCGGTGCCGTGCTGCTGCCGTTCGGGGCGGCGATGCTGGCGACGACGGTGGCGTCCACCCTGGCGGCGACGTCCGGCGTCGCCGACCACGAGCAGGGACTGGCGGGCGGGGTCCGGCAGACCTCGTTCCAACTGGGTGTCGCGATCGGGGTGGCGGTGCTGGTGTCGTTCGCCGCGTGGCGGGCCGCCGCGCTCGAGCCGGGCGCCGTCCCCGGACCGCAGCACCCGGCGGCGTTGGCGGGCGGGTACCGGGACGCCTTGTACCTGCTCGCCGGGCTGGTCATCATGGCGGGGACCGCCGCTTGCGCCATGGCGCGCGGCGCCGGCCCGCCGACGTCCCGCCGGGCCGCCGGACGGGACGAGGCGTCGTCCTCGGTCGGCGGGAACGTCTGAGCGCACGCCGGAGCCGGGCCCGTCCCGGGGCGGGACGGGCGGGACGGGCGGCCCGCGGACCCACGGGGCGGGGTTGTCGGTGGCGGACGGTAGCGTCCGGCGGGTGCGACCCACGGATGTTCAGCGGCTGACGGTGGCGGAGGCGGTCGACCGCTACGCCGAGATGGTGCGGGCCAAGTGCACGACGGGCGCGCTGGCGCCCGCGACGGCGGAGGTGTACGCCCGGGACGTGCACACCTTCGCCGAGCTGGCCGGGCCCGACCGGGTGCTGGACGACCTGACGGGCGAGGACGTCGACGAGGTGCTGCTGCGGTTCGCGCGCAAACCCGACGGCCGCCGCGCCGCCGTACGCCGGGCGGCGGATTCTGCCCCGGCGTCCGGCACGGCGGGC
>NZ_QURH01000318.1 GCF_003428695.1 Actinomadura logoneensis | reverse complement strand
CGCCCGGCGCGGGGGGCGCGCGGGCGGGCGGGGCGGGGTCACTCGGCGGGGTCGTCCGGGACGCCGAGGCTGCGGGCCTCCTCGCCGACCTCGCGGGCCGTCTCGGCGGACCCCGCGGCCCGCAGCTCGTGCGCGAGCTGTTCCAGCTCGGCGCCGCCCGCCATGAGGGCGGTCAGCTCCTCGCGGGTGATCTCGTCCTTGCCGTGGTAGCCGATCGGACGGCCCCGGTTGAGGATCAGGAACCGGTCGCCGACCGGGTAGGCGTGGTGCGGGTTGTGGGTGATGAACACGACGCCGAGGCCGCGTTCGCGCGCCTGCACGATGTAGCGCAGCACGACCCCGGCCTGCTTCACGCCGAGCGCGGCGGTCGGCTCGTCCAGGACGAGGACCTTCGCGCCGAAGTGGACGGCCCGCGCGATCGCGACGCACTGCCGCTCGCCGCCCGACAGGGTGCCGATCGGCTGGTCCACGTCGCGCAGGTCGATGCCCATGGCGAGCAGTTCGTCGCGGGTGGTGCGGCGCATGGCCTCGACGTCCAGCCGTCCGAAGCCCCGGCGCCGCTCCGAACCGAGGAAGAAGTTGCGCCAGACCGGCATGAGCGGGACGACGGCGAGGTCCTGGTAGACGGTCGCGATGCCGCGGTCGAGCGCGTCCCGGGGCGAGGCGAACGCGACCGGTTCGCCCTGCACCTCGTAGGTCCCGGTGTCGTGCCGGTGCAGGCCCGCGATGATCTTGATCAGGGTGGACTTGCCCGCGCCGTTGTCGCCGAGGACGCACACCACCTCCCCGGCGGCGACCTCCAGCGTCACGTCCCGCAGCGCGATCACGCTGCCGTAGTCCTTGCCGACGCCGGTCAGCTTCACCAGGGCGGTCACCGCTCGGCCCTCCGCCGGACGAGGTGGTTGACGACGGTCGCGGCGAGCAGCGCGGCGCCGAGGAAGAACCGGAACCAGTCGGGGTTCCAGTCGGCGTACACGATGCCCTTGTTGACCATCCCGAAGATGAACGCGCCGATCGCGGCGCCGATCGCCGAGCCGTAGCCGCCGGTCAGCAGGCAGCCGCCGATCACCGCGCAGATGATGTAGAAGAACTCGTTCCCGACGCCCTCGCCCGACTGGACGGTGGCGAACGCGAACAGCAGGTGCATCCCGGAGAACCAGGCGCAGAACGCGACCCCGGCGAACAGCGCGACCTTGGTGCGGGCCACCGGGACGCCGACCGCGCGGGCGGCGGGCGCGTTCCCGCCCACCGCGAAGATCCAGTTCCCGGCGCGGGTGCGCAGCAGGATCCAGGTCGCGACGGCGGTGAACCCGATCCACCAGAACACGGTGACGTTCACGGCCACGCCGCCGATCGTGACCTCGGAGGCGAACACGTCCTTCGCGCTCGCGAAGCCGTCCATGTCGCGGATGGAGTCGGACGCGACGTTGCCGGTGACCGCCTTGGTGACGCCCAGGTTCGCCCCGGCCAGCATGAGGAAGGTCGCGAGCGTGACGATGAAGCTCGGCAGCCTCGTCCAGACGAACAGCAGGCCGTTCAGGACGCCGAGCGCCAGCGTGACCGCCAGGGAGATCGCCACGCCCGCCCACACGTTCAGCGTGAGCTGGTACGACACGAGCGCGGTGACCAGCGCGGAGCTGGTCACCATCACGCCCGCCGACAGGTCGAACTCGCCGCCGATCATCAGCAGCGACACCCCGACCGCCATGATCCCGAAGGTGGACGAGGCGTACAGCACCGTGGAGAACGACGGCGCGCGCAGGAACGCGTCGGCCGTCACGGAGAAGAACGCGAACAGCGCCACGGCGCCGATCAGGGCGCCGAGCTCGGGCCGGACGAGCAGCCGGCGCAGCGGATCGCGCCGCGCCACCCGCTCGTCCGCCGCGGCGCCCCCGGTGGCGGCCCCGGCGGGACCCCCGGTGGTCGCCTTGGTCACCTGGTGCCCCGCTCGGCGAACGGCGCGACCTGGTCGGCGTTCTCCTTGGTCACGATGGCGGGGCCGGTGAGGACGGGCTGTCCGCCGCCGAGGACGTCGCCGTTGTTGCGGTAGAGCCACAGCTCGTCGACGGCCTCGTAGCCCTGGAGGTAGGGCTGCTGGTCGACCGCGAACTGGATCGACCCGTCCTTGATGGAGGCGACGAGGTCCTTGTTCATGTCGAAGGTGCCGATCTTCGCCTTGCTGCCGGTCTCCTTCACCGACTGGACGGCCGTCGCGGCGAACGGCGCACCGAGCGTCAGCACGCCGTCGATGCCCTTGTCGGCCTGCAGCTTGGCGGTGATCGCCGACTTGACCTGCGGCATGTTCGTGCCGGTCACGTACAGGTTCTGCATCGGGCCGCCGAAGGTCTTCTTCGCGCCGGCGCAGCGCGACTCCAGGCCGACGTTGCCCTGCTCGTGCACGACGCAGAGCGCCTTCTTCGCCCCGATCTTCGCCAGCTGCCGCCCGGCCGCCTCGCCCGCGACGCTCTCGTCCTGGCCGAAGTGGACCAGCGCGCCGAGCCGCGCCGACGCGTCCGCGCCGGAGTTGATCGACACGACCGGGATCTTCGCGGCGGCGGCGCGGGCGAGCACGTCCTTCATCGCGTCCGGCTTGGCGAGGGTGACGATGATGCCGTCCACCTTCTGGTCGATCGCCGTCTGGACGAGCTGGGCCTGCTGGCCGCCCTCCGGGTTGGCCGAGTAGAGGAACTGCACGTTGTCCTTGGCGGCGGCGGCCTTGGCCCCCTTCTGCACGATGTCCCAGAATGTATCGCCTTGTCCGGAATGGGTGATCATGGCGATCTTCAGCCGGGGGCCGCCGCCCGCGCCCGGGTTCGTGCTCTTCTCCTCCGCCTTCTTCCCTCCTGAGCTGCTGCAACCGGCCAGCGCGGCCGTCAGCGCCAGCGCGGCGGCGGTCAGGGTGAGAAGTGGTCTGCGCGTTGTCGGTCTCGGCACTGGGGTCTCCGTCCGGTGGGGGGTGGACGATCGGATGGACCTCATCTTGGCGGGTTCTCCGCTCCAGGTCACGGGTGTTTCTCGACGGACGGGAGGGGTACACGAGTCTGGTGGTGTGGAAGATCATCCGCCTCGCGCGCGGGGCCGCCGCGTCAGCGTCGCACCTCCCCGACGTCCACGGCGCGACCCTCGCGCCGGGACAGGTCGCAGGCTTCCGCCAGGTAGAACGCCTCGAGCGCCTCCTCGGGCGGGCAGGGGTTGGCGAGGTCGCCCGCCGCCACCCGCAGGAACGCCTCCAGCTCCGCGTCGTAGGCGTCCGCGAAGCGCTCCAGGAACCCGCTGTAGGCCGCGCGGCCCCGCTGCTCCCCGGGCAGCGGGGTGAGCGGGGTGCGCTCGTCGAGGCCCGCGACGACGCTGTCCTTCGCGCCGAACACCTCCAGCCGGACGTCGTACCCGGCCGCGTTGTACCTGGTCGCGGCGAGGAGGCCGAGCGTCCCGTCGTCCAGGACGAGCAGCGCCGCGCCGGTGTCCACGTCGCCGCACTCGCGGAAGAACGGATCGCCCCGGTTCGCCCCGGCGCTGACGACCCGGACGACCTCCCGCCCGGTCACGTACCGGACCGAGTCGAGGTCGTGGATCATGCAGTCGCGGAACAGCCCGCCCGACAGCGGGACGTAGTCGGCGGGCGGCGGCGCCGGGTCGAACCCGCACGACCGGACGGTGTGCAGCCAGCCGAGCCGTCCGGAGAGCACGGCGTCCCGCGCGGCCCGGTACCCGGCGTCGAACCGCCGCTGGAACCCGACCTGCACCGCGACGCCCGCCGCGCGGGCGGCCTGGACGATGTGGAGCGTTCCACAGACGTCCGGGGCGAGCGGCTTCTCGCAGAACACCGGCCTTCCGAGAGCGATGGCGCGCTGGACGAGGGCCGCGTGCGCGTCGGTGGCCGCCGCCACGACGTACGCGTCCGCTCCGCTCGCGAACAGCGCGTCCACGGTCGGCGCCGCGTCCACGGTCGGCGCCGCGTCCACGGTCGGCGCCTCTTCCGCGCTACGCGGCAGCGCATTCGTGCGGGACAACGCATCAGAGCGCGACAGCTCGTCCGAACTTGTCAGTGCGTCCGGGTGCGACAGTGCGTCCGGGTGCGACAGTGCGTCCGGGTGCGACAGTGCGTCCGGGCGCGGCAGTGCGTTCGTGGTGGCGGCATCGGCGGCGGAGGCCGTGCGGGGAGTCGAGGGGCCGGGGCGGAGGGCGGCTGCCACGGCGGCGGCGCGGCGGGGGTCGGCGTCCGCTATGACGAGTCCGGTGACGTGGGGCGAGCGGGCCAGGGCGGCGGCGTGCCGCGCGCCGATCCGGCCCGCGCCCGCGAGGGCGATCCTCATGGTTCCCTCCCGGTGCGGTGGGTGGGTGGGCCCCGAGTGTGCTGGAGCGTTCCAGGGCCGTCAACGACCGGGCTGGGGCCGCGCGGCGTTAGGGGCGACCGGAATCCGCCCTTCCCCGCGAAGGCGACCAAGCGCTAGGTTGCCTCCATGCGCGTGTTCCTCACCGGGGCCTCGGGGTTCGTCGGCTCGCACACCGTCGCGGCCCTGCTGGCCGCCGGCCACACGCCGCGCGCCCTCGTCCGCGATCCGGACCGGGCCGCCCGCGTGCTCACCGCACTGGGCGTCGAGCCGTCCCGCGTCGAGTTCGTCCGGGGCGACATGCTGGACGCGGACGCCGTGACCCGCGCGCTGGACGGTTGCGACGCGGCGATCCACGCCGCCGCCGCGATCGGCGTGACCGGCCCGGCGGCCGACCTGGTCTCGGCCAACGTCACCGGGACGCGCAACGTCGTCGGCGGGGCGGTCGCGCACGGCCTGGCCCCCGTCGTGCACGTGTCGACGGTCGCGGTGTTCGTCCCGCCGGACGGCCCGGTGATCACCGCGGACAGCCCGCTCGCCGCGCCGCACACCGCCTACGGCCGGTCCAAGGTCGCGGCGGAGCGGTACGTCCGGGAGGCGCAGTCCGGCGGCGCGCCGGTCGCGATCGTCTACCCCGGCGGCGTCTGCGGCCCGCACCAGCCGCAGCTGGACGCGCTGCCCGAGGGGCTCGCCGGGGCGCTGAACCTGGCCTGGCCGCTGCCGCCCGGCGGCGTCGGCGTCATCGACGTCCGCGACCTGGCCGAGGCGCTGTGCCGCGCGGTCACGACGGCCAGGGGCGGCGAGCGCTGGCTGCTCGGCGGCACGTTCCTCACCTGGCCGGAGATCGCCGACCTGTGCGACACGCTCACCGGCGTCCCCTGCCGCCGGGCGCGCGTGCCCGGCGCCGTCATGGTGGGGCTCGGCCGGGCGCTGGACGCCGCCAAACGCGTACGCTCCTTCGAGTACCCGCTGACCAGGGACGCCGCGCAGCTGATGGTCAGCCTCGTCCCGACCGACGACGCCCCGGCGCTCACGGCCCTGGACCTGCGGCTCCGTCCCGTGGAGTCGACGCTGGCCGACGCCCTGCGCTGGCTGGCGGCGGCCGGCCACCTCCGTCCCCGCCGCGCGGGCCGCCTGGGCCCGGACGCGCCACGTCCCACCGAGGAGAAGCCGATGCCCACGCTCGTCCAGCGGACCCTCGGGCCGCTGTTCCGGTACGTCTCGGGAGCACCGTGGTTCAGCAAGGTCGGCCCGCGGGTCGTCCCGCCGCTGGACCGCGCGCTGCACCGGATCAGCGGCGGCCGGATACTGCTCGGCCAGGCCCTGGTGCCGAGCCTGCTCCTGACGACGACGGGCGCGAAGACGGGACGGCCGCGCCAGGTGCCGCTCGCGTGCCGTCCCGAGGAGGACGGCACGTGGCTGGTCGTCGGCTCCAACTTCGGCCGCGAGAAGCACCCCGCGTGGACGGCGAACCTCATCAAGAACCCCGAGGCCGAGGTGTCCTTCCGGGGCCGGACGACGCCGGTCACCGCCCACCTGCTGACCGAGGCCGAGCGCGCTGAGGTGTGGCCCCGGCTCATCCAGGTCTGGCCCGTCTACGACCGTTACGTGGAGCGCGTCGACCGCGAGCTGCGCATCTTCCGGCTAACGCCCCGTTAGCGAGTGTCCGACCGTCGCGTCCACATGGTCGGGCACGTCCTCGTGCCTGTCGCCGACGCTGGACGTCCCGGACGGCTCGAACATCAGGATTGACGCGCCGTCCGGCGATGACGGCCTGTGCTCGACACCCTTCGGCACGACGAAGACCGCGCCCTTGGGCAGGACGACCGTCCGCTCGCCGCCAGCGTCCCGGAGCGCGATGTCGAGCTCGCCGTCCAGGACGAGGAAGAACTCGTCGGTGTCGTCGTGCGCGTGCCACACGTGCTCGCCGCGCACCTTGGCGATCCGCACGTCGTAGTCGTTCACGCGCGCGGCGATGCGCGGGCTCCAGAGCTGGTCGAACGTCGCCAGCGCGTCCGTCAGGACGATCGGTTCATCACTCATGGGGACAGCCTGCCGTTCGCCGCGCAGGCCCGGTGAGTGCTAGGAATCGCACATGCCGCAAGGATCCTCGCACCGCGTCGTGATGATCGTGGAGGACGGCTCGAACCCCTTCGAGCTGGGCGTCGCGACCGAGCTGTTCGGCCTGCGCCGTCCCGAACTGGACGTGCCCTGGTACGACTTCTCCCTCTGCGCCGACGGGCCGGTGACCATGCACGCGGGCATGTTCACGATGTCGGACGTCCCGGGCCTGGACGCCGTCGAGCGCGCGGACACCGTGATCGTGCCGAACCGTCCCGACCCCGACGTGCCCCCCTCCACCGCCGTGCTGACCGCGATCAAGGGCGCGGCCGACCGGGGAGCCCGGCTGGTGAGTTTTTGCACGGGCGCGTTCTCCCTGGCCGCCGCCGGCGTCCTGGACGGCCGGCGCGCGACCACCCACTGGCGCTGGGCCGACGCCTTCCGCGCCCGCTTCCCGGCCGTGCGGCTCGAACCGGACGTGCTGTTCGTGGACGACGGTGACGTGCTGACCGCCGCCGGCAGCGCCGCCGCGCTCGACCTCGGCCTGCACCTCGTCCGCCGCGACCACGGCGCGGAGGTCGCCAACGCGGTCGCCCGCCGCCTCGTCTTCGCCGTCCACCGCGACGGCGGGCAGCGCCAGTTCATCGACCGACCGGTGCCCGACATCCCCGACACGTCCCTGGCGCCGGTGCTGGCCTGGGCGCAGCGGAACCTCGACCGCCCGCTGACCGTGACCGACCTCGCCGCCCGTGCCGCGATCAGCCCCGCGACCCTGCACCGACGCTTCCAGGCCGAGCTCGGGACCACTCCCCTGGCCTGGCTGACCTCCGAACGCGTCGCCCTCGCCTGCCGCCTCATCGAGAGCGGCGGGCTCGGCCTGGACGCCGTCGCCCGCGCCACCGGCCTCGGCACCGCCGCCAACCTCCGCGTCCACGTCCGCCGCCGCACCGGCCTGTCCCCCACCGCCTACCGCGCCCGTTTCGCCCGCGCGGAACCACGCGACTAGTCGAAGACAACCTGGAGGCGCCCGTTAGTCGAAGACGACCCGGAGGCGACCGTCGCTGCGCGCAGCGCCGTCCGGGATGTCGTTCATGGCCAGCCAGAGCGATTCACCGCAGCGGTGCGCCGAGGGGGATGGTCCCGGGAAACCCTCGTCCGCGATCATCCGTTCCAGCGCCTCGCGGCGTTCGATGGCGGGCTTGGCCGCGATCTCGACCAGGTCCGGGACGACGTCCGACAGGCGGAGGGCGGCGTCGAGCCCGTCGACGGGGCGGATGCCGGTGAGCATCGTCCATGGTCCCTGGACGGTCTTCATGTCGGCGATGAACCGTTCGACCCACGCCACATGCTCAGGGTCGCGCCAGGGCCTGCCCTCCGGGTCCCGACATGCGTCGAGCCGGGCGATCCGCCTCTGCGTCAGCCAGGGCAGACCGCAGCGCAGAGGGAACTTGGCCTCCGCCCTCGTCGGATCCGGATCGAGCTCGGGAAGAAGTTCGAACCACGTTCTCCCCTCGCCGTAGCTTTCGACGATCCCCGGGGTGAACGGAGCGGCCGGAGGGTGGGGCGGGCGGTGAGGCCGGTCGGAGACGAGCCGCAAGGGCGCGCCGTAGAGAAAGGCGGGGTCGAACGAGGCGACCGGCTCTTCGCGCTCCCACCCCGCATAGGAGGCAGGCTCGTCCCCCCACATCCGCACGCGCAGCTCCGCCCTCTTGACCGCGCGGTGGGCGTGGAGCCAGACCTCGGGGACGGGCATGTGGAGCCCGTACCTCGCCCGCCACTCCTCCCGGCCGGACTCGACGACGTCCCTCATGCGCCTCGTCTCGTACCTGCACCCGATCATCTTCAGCTCCCGCAGAGAACGGTCGCCGGTGACCGCCGAATCCGGGTCCGCCAGCAGATGGACGAGGCCGATCCGGGCCCGGAGCCCCTCGGCTTCCGGAGGAACGTACGGAAGGGGCCCGACCCGCCCCAGGACGGCGTGGTCACCGATCGGGAACGGCCGCCCGTCCTCACCCCACCTGCCGATGAGCTGCCCGCGCCGGCCGCCGGGCCCACGGAACCGGTAGGCGGTGTCGTCCTGGGTGGTGGGCCCGCGCCAACGCGGATCGCCGGGCCGGCCTCCGTTGGCGTCGCGCGTGGCCCAGTCGCGGACGCCGACGTCGAAACACCACGTGCCGCTCGCCTGCAGCAACCACGAGGAGGCGCACCGCGGGCATCCCGCGCCCACGTCCTGCCAACCCGGGTCGGCGAGGACGGTGAAGACCAGACCGATCACGACGCTTCCCCTGCCCGGCGGGGGGTGTGTCCGCTTCTACCCACGTCCGACTCGCCCCGAAACCTCTGCGCCCACCGAACTGCTCCACGACGATCGGCGAGTCCGCCTTTCAACGGCCCGGCTCTCCACCAGGCGCGGAGCTGCCGTAGCCCGCGCTCGCCGAGGAACGGCGGAAGGCCGCCTCGCGCACGGGTGCGAGGCGGCCGTTCCGGGTGGGCGGATCAGACGGTGACGGGGGTGGTGGCGGGCTCCAGGGCCAGGTCCAGGACCTCGCGGACGTCGCTGACCGCGTGGACGGTCATGTCGTCCAGCACCTCGGCGGGGACGTCCTCGAGGTCGGGCTCGTTGCGCTTCGGGACGATCGCGGTGGTGATGCCGAGCCGGTGCGCGGCCAGCAGCTTCTGCTTGAGGCCGCCGATCGGCAGCACCCGGCCGGTGAGGGAGACCTCGCCGGTCATCGCGACGTCCGGGCGGACCGGACGGCCCGACAGCAGGGACGCGAGGGCCGTGGTCATGGTGATCCCGGCGCTCGGCCCGTCCTTCGGGACGGCTCCGGCGGGCACGTGGACGTGCACGCCTCGGTCCTTCAGGTCGCCGACCGGCAGCTCCAGCTCCGCGCCGCGCGAGCGCAGGTAGGACAGCGCGATCCGGGCGGACTCCTTCATCACGTCGCCGAGCTGGCCGGTGAGCGTGACGCCGGTGTCGCCGGTCTCCTTGTCGGCCAGCGACGCCTCGATGTAGAGGACGTCGCCGCCCGCGCCGGTGACCGCGAGGCCGGTCGCGACGCCGGGCACGCCCGTCCGCCGCTCGGACCTGCTGAGCTCGGCCTCCGGCGTGAACCGCGGACGGCCCAGGTAGTCCTTCAGTTCGGCCTCGCCGACCGTCAGCGGCAGCGCGGTCTTCTCCAGCGCGACGTTCGCGGCGACCTTGCGCAGGACGCGGGCGATCGCGCGGTCCAGCGACCGGACGCCCGCCTCGCGGGTGTACTCCGATGCCAGCTTGCGCAGCGCCGCGTCGTCGAACGCGACCTCCGCGGGCTCCAGCCCGGCCTTCTCCAGCTGCTTGGGCAGCAGGTGGTCGCGGGCGATCGTCACCTTCTCGTGCTCGGTGTACCCGTCGAGCTGGACGAGCTCCATCCGGTCGAGCAGCGGCCCGGGGATGGCCTCCACGACGTTGGCCGTCGCGAGGAACAGCACGTCCGACAGGTCGAGCTCGACCTCCAGGTAGTGGTCGCGGAAGGTGTGGTTCTGCTCGGGGTCCAGGACCTCCAGCAGCGCCGCGGTCGGGTCGCCCCGGTAGTCCGCGCCGACCTTGTCGATCTCGTCCAGCAGCACGACCGGGTTCATCGAGCCGGCCTCGCGGATCGCGCGGACGATGCGGCCTGGCAGCGCGCCCACGTAGGTGCGCCGGTGGCCGCGGATCTCCGCCTCGTCCCGGACGCCGCCGAGGGCGACGCGGACGAACTCGCGTCCCATGGCCTTGGCGATCGACTCGCCCAGCGAGGTCTTGCCGACGCCGGGAGGGCCGGTCAGGGCCAGCACCGCGCCGCTGCGCCGTCCGCCGACGACGCCGAGGCCCCGGTCGGACCGGCGCTTGCGGACGGCCAGGTACTCGATGACGCGCTCCTTGACGTCCTCCAGCCCGGCGTGGTCGGCGTCCAGCACCTCGCGCGCGCCCGCGATGTCGTAGGCGTCCTCGGTGCGCTCGTTCCACGGGATGTCGAGGACGGTGTCGAGCCAGGTGCGGATCCAGCCGCCCTCGGGCGAGGCGTCGGACGACCGCTCCAGCTTGTCGACCTCCTTGAGCGCGGCCTCGCGGACCTTCTCGGGGAGGTCGGCCGCCTCGATGCGGGCGCGGTAGTCGTCCTCCTCGCCCGCCGGGTCGCCGTTCAGCTCGTTGAGCTCCTTGCGGATGGCGTCCATCTGCTGCCGCAGCAGGAACTCGCGCTGGGTCTTCTCCATGCCCTCCTGGACGTCCTTGCGGATGGTCTCCGCGACGTCCAGCTCGGCGAGGTGGTCGCGCGCCCAGCCGATGACCAGGGTGAGCCGCTCGACCGTGTCGGCGGTCTCCAGCACCTCGACCTTCTGCTCGTCGGTCAGGTAGGGCGCGTAGCCCGCGTTGTCGGCGAGCTCGGACGGGTCCTCGATCTTCTGGACGACGTCCACGACCTGCCAGGCGCCGCGCTTCTGCAGGATGGCGCTGACCAGGCCCTTGTACTCCTTGGCCAGTTCGTGCGCGCGCCCGTTCGGCGCGGGGACCTCGACCACCTGGCCCTCGACCCACAGCGCCACGCCGGGGCCGGTCGTCCCGGTGCCGATGCGGACGCGGGACACGCCGCGCACGACCGCGCCGGGCTCGCCGCCGGGCAGCCGCCCCTCCTGCTCGATCACGCCGAGGGTGCCGACGGCCGCGTACTGCCCGTTCAGCCTCGGGACGAGCAGCACGCGCGGCTTGACCGCCGAGCGGATGCCGGGGCCCTTCGCGTGGGCCACCGCCCGGGCCGCCTCGACCGCCGCGCGCACCTCGCCCTCGGACAGGTCCAGGGGGACGACCATGCCCGGCAGAACGGCCCCGTCGTCCAGGGGCAGCACCGGCAGCGTCAGGGTCTCGCTCATGCTCTCAGCTCCAAGTCTCTAGGGAACCCGAACCCGCGAAGGGTTGAGTCATCCACACTCAAGAAAACGGAGCACGAAATAATTTCCTCAGCAACGTTCGCTCTCAGCGATCAAACCGGACCTCGCTGGGGCAGGATCGGACCACGCGAGAAGGCCAGGCCCGCCGCTCCGCCCCCGCGTATCGACCGACGGGCCGTGGAAGGAGCAGCCCGTGATCCGGCTTCCCCCTGGTTCGTGGTGGGACTGGGACGTCGTCGCCTGGAACGCCGGTGAGCTACGTCTGGGCGCCGGGCACGACCTCTCGTACGCCCACGGCCTGGAGCTGGTCTTCGGGGACCCGCTCTTCGTCGTCTGCCCTGCGGCGTTCCACGACCCGGTGTTCCGCGAGCCGACCCTGGACGAGGTCCGGTCCGTCGTCCGGCAGGTCGGCGAGACGCCCGCCGTGCTGGTCGCCTTCGAGGCCGACGCCGGCGGGCCCGGTCCCGCCGGCGGCCTGATCGCGGCCGAGCAGCTCGACATCGTCCAGGGAACCGTCTTCCGGTACTGGCGCGAGAACCTGTCCGCCGGCGAGCGGCTGGCCCCTTGGGTGGGACCTCCGGCGGAGTGAACTCAGTGCGGACCGCTCACCGCCGGCTCCGGAGGACGAGCTGCACCCGCACCGGGCCCGGGGTGGCGTGCCCGGACGCCCGGTGGTCGGCGGTGGTGGGTGGTCGGGCGCCCGGTCAGGCGGCGTCGGGGTTCTCCAGGCGGAAGAAGTTGCTCTGCGCGCCGTCCTTCTTGTGCTCCTGGTAGATGAAGTTCAGCTTGCGTTCGTCGAACGTGCGGAACCAGTCGTCCCAGGAGATGTGCTCCAGGCTCTCGCCGCTGTAGCCGGGGAAGTCCATGAGCAGGCGGCCCGGACGTCCCTCGTACTCGCTGCCGGGGACGGTCGCGGGCTCCGCACCGCGCTCCCGGGCCCAGTTCATGATCGTTTCGTGGTCGGTGGTGACCAGGCTGCGGCCGGGACGTTCCTCGTGCTCGTCCGGCGAGGTCACGTGCTGCTGGTACTGGTGCTCACCCTGGACCGGGCGGTCGGCCGGGGACATGATCGCTCCCTTCGTCGTTCGTGGCTCTCCCCTGGCCCGTGCCCCCGACCAGGGCCTTAAGCGTGTGAAATGCGGTTTTGGCCCCACTTCCTCGCCATGGCAGGGGAAAGCTGGAGTCAAGGAGAGAATGTGCGCATGGGAGACGATGCCGTGGACGGATCTTTGGAGCGGGTCGAGGCTCGGCCCGCGGGTGCCGCCGATGCTCCGCTTGACCTTGAAACGGCGGATGCTCCGCAGGTGGCGTACGGGTTCCTGGTGCAGCGTGGAGACGCCGAGCTGGCCGTCGTCGCGCTGGACGGCTCGGAGCCGGTCGTCCGGTTCCCCGCGCCCTGGCCTCGGCGGTTCGGGACGGTGGCGGTCTCCCCGGACGGGGGCGTCGCCGTGTTCGCCGGGGTGCACGCGCTCCAAGCCGTGGACGCGCACGGGACCCTGCTCTGGGAACACCGCCACGGGTGCTGGTCGGCCGCCGTCTGCACCGAGGACCACGCCTCCTTCACCGAGTACGCGGACGACGAGGACCACGCGTGGGCCGACAGCGGTTCGGCCGCCTTCTCCCCGGACGGCAAGCTCCTCTGGGCCCATGTCCGGAAGCGTCTCGGCGACGACGTGGCCGAGGAGTGGCTGGTCCTCGATCCCCTTGACGGCCGGGTGCTGGGACGGGCCGACACCGACACCGTGGGATCGGGCTCCTTCCACATCCCCCATCCCGACCCGTCACGCATGGGCCTGAGCGTCGGCGAGGGCGAGGAGACCTCACCTGTGCTGTGGGGGCACTGGGACGGCTCGGAGGTACACGTCCAGAAGTTCGTGGACGAGGTGCTTCTGGACGTCAGCCCGTCCGGGCGGGAGTTCATGTCCACCGACACCGGCCAGTGGGACCTCTACCTGACCGCGCTCCCGGACGGCCGCGCGCTGCGCCGCCTGGCCCACGACACCGTCCCGGCCGAACTCTTCCCGATGGGCGAGCAGCGCGTCCGGTGGGACTTCGAGGGCGCGATCCCCCACGATGGTCTGGCCGTGGTCGGGTCCGAGCACCCACAGGACGGGTCACGCCACTGGCTGGTCGATCTGCGCACCATGACCGTCCGCGCGCGGATCACCTACCCGAGTCCTGTCTCCGGTCCGCCGAGACCCGCCGGGCCCGGCGCCTGGTGGACGCTGTCCGCCGACCACCGCGGCGTCCGCCTGTGGAGCCTGCCGGACACGTGACGCGAAGGTACGGACGTGCCCGTAATAGACGGCGTGTCCGTTCCCGCCGCCGCGACAGCCCCAGGTTCTTGCGGGCTGGACGGAGGGCCGTTCGGCTTGGCCATGTAGCGTCCACCACACGCGTGCGCACACGAGGCGGACGCACCGGACACCTCCGACGGAGAGGAACGGCATGGAGCTCTTGGCAGGGCTGCCGGAAGAAGCCCGCGAACGCGCGGGCAGGCGGCTGCGTGAGAACCGGATCGCCTGGCTGACGACGGTGCGCCCGAACGGCCAGCCGGTCAGCGTCGTCGTCTGGTTCCTGCTGCGCGAGGACGGGACGATCCTGCTCTACAGCCAGCCGGGCAAGGAGAAGCTGCGCAACATCGAGAAGAACCCGAGGATCAGCCTCGCGCTGGACGAGTCCTCGACCGGGCACGACGTCGTCCGCCTGGAGGGCACCGCCGTGGCCGCACCCGGCCACCCGTCCGCCGACCGGGTCGCGGAGTACCGGGCGAAGTACGCCGACCTCATCGAGACGATCTTCCAGACCCCGGAGCGGTTCGCGGCGCAGTTCTCCGAGCCGGTCGTCATCACGCCGTCCCGCCTGCACGCATGACCGCCGACGCCTTCGCGGGGCTCACGACGGCGCACGTCGCCGACGCCTGCGTCCGCGCCGACGTCCCCGTGCGCTGCGGTCCCGCCGGAACCCGCCCGGTCGCCCCGTCCCCCGGCTCCGGTGGGGAGGACTTCACCGGACGCGTCGTGGGCCGCGTGCTCCCCACGCGGCATGTGGGCAGCGTGGACGTCTTCCTGGAGGCGTTCGAGCAGGCCAGGCCGGGTGACGTCCTCGTCGTCGACAACGGCGGACGGCTCGACGAGGCGTGCGTCGGCGACCTGGTCGTCCTGGAGGCGAAGGCGGCGGGCCTGGCCGGGATGGTGATCTGGGGCCTGCACCGCGACACCGCCGACATCCGCGCGATCGGGCTGCCGGTGTTCAGCCTCGGCTCGATCCCGTCCGGGCCGCTGGGCGTGAGCGCGCGCCCGCCGGAGGCCCTGGCGTCCGCACGCGTCGGCGAGTGGACGGTGACCAGGGAAGACACGGTGTTCGCGGACGACGACGGCGTCCTGTTCGTGCCGTCCGACCGGGTGGACGACCTGGCCGCGCTGGCGCAGGGCATCCGCGACACCGAACGCGGCCAGGCCGAGCGGGTGCGCGTGGGCGAGTCCCTGCGCGACCAGCTCGCGTTCGCCGCGTTCCTCAAGGCGCGTCGGGACGACCCGTCCCTCACCTTCCGCCGGCACCTGCGCCGGCTGGGCGGTGCGATCGAGGAGTGACCGGAAGAGGCGAGCGGGCATCGAGGCATAGCCGACGCTGGGGCGAGCGGACGCTGGGGCGAGCGGGCACTGAGGCAAGCGGACGTTGAGGCAAGCGGGCGTTGAGGCAAGCGGGCGTTGACAGATCCGGTTTGTCAACGCACGCTTGCCTCATGCCCCTCCCCGATCTGGACGCGCTGATCGCCGAGGTCGACCGGACCTGCGACGGCGCCGCGAGCCCCGACGGAGACGTCCAGCCCGACTGGATCGCGCTGCTGCGCACGGCCGCCGAACTGTCCGGACGGCTGCAGGCGCTCGGCGACGACCTGGTCGCCGACTACGTCGAGCACTGCCGGATGCACGGACGCTCCTGGAACGAGATCGGCGCGGCCCTCGGCGTGACCCGGCAGGCCGCGCAGCAGCGCTACCTGGCCCCGCACCGCCGCTACGCCCCCGAGGACCTCGCCGACGAACTGCGCACCGCGATGGCCGCCATGAAGGACGTCGCCGTCCGGCACCGCAACAACTACATCGGCACCGAGCACGTCCTGTGGGGGCTGCTCGCCGGGGACAACTCCGCGTCCAGGCTTCTCACCGGCCACGTGGACGACCTGCGCGAACGCCTCGAAGCGCGGCTGACGACGGGCGCGTCCCAGGCCGCCGAGCGGATCGCGTGGACACCGTACGCCCGCAAGGCCATCGCCATCGCCGAGGAGATCGCGGACGGCCGTCCGATCACCTGCGCCGACCTGCTCACCGGCCTGTCCCGCGTCGGACGCGGCGTGGCAGCCACCCTCCTCACCGAAACCGCCGCCCCCATCCCCACCTGACACCCCGGCGGACCGCGAACGGCGAACGGCGGGCGCGGGCAGCGGGCAGCGGGCGCGGACAGCGGGCGCGGACAGCGGGCACGGACAGCGGGCACGGACAGCCTCGGCGGCCGACGGACGCGGCCCCCGCACGGCGGGTACCGGGCAGATGACGGTGGGCACACCCCGGCGGCGGGCGAAAATGGTTTGGCGGCGTGCGGTGGACGGCGGTTAGCGTTCGTGCATGGATCGGACTCTGCACGGTGAGCGGGTGGTGCTGCGCCCGGCAGACGAGACGGACATCCCGGCGCTGGCCGCGATCCGGCGCAGGCCGGAGGTGTTCCGGTGGTGGCGGGGCGGCGACGACCTGGAGAAGGCGGTCGCCGAGGATCTCGCGGAGGACGGCGGGCACCAGTACGTGATCGTCCACGACGGCCGGACGGCGGGCTGGATCCAGTGGCAGGCCGAGGAGGAGCCCGACTACCGGCACGCGAGCATCGACATCTACCTCGATCCGGACCTGCACGGACGCGGGCTCGGCACCGACGCCGTCCGGACGCTGGCCCGGCACATCGTCCGCGACCACGGGCACCACCGGATCACGATCGACCCGGCCGCGGACAACACGGCCGCGATCCGGTCGTACACCAAGGTCGGGTTCCGGCCGGTCGGCGTCCAGCGGAAGGCCGAGCGCGGCAACGACGGCACCTGGCACGACAGCCTCCTCATGGACCTGCTCGCCGAGGAACTCGACGGCGAGGCCTAGAGAGGTTCACCCAAGGTGGCGGGGCAGCCGCCCGTCGCCCTCCGCTCACAGTGCGCCCGGCGCGCGGTTGAATCTTCCAGCACTTTCGGGGCGTGGCCGGTCAAAACCGCAGGCCAGTGGCAGGAACTTTCTTGACCTCGGTTTACGGCAGCATGATCGCTGGGTACCTCTCGCATCGAGTTCGTGACAGCGTGTGACGGTGAAGGTCAACGGCCTTTCAAGGCCCGCCTCCCGTCCTGCGACCGGGGAGGGTCCATATGCGGGGCACCGCGAGGACGGGGAGGGCCACCCTCGTCCCGCCGTCCCGTACCCTCCCCGGTTCCGCGCCGTCCGAGCCCGCCATGGTCTCCCTGCCCGGCCCGGTCGGTACGGCCGAGGATGTTCCCGGCTTGCCGGTCCGCACGACGCGCCGCTCCCTCTTCCCCACGGCGCGCGCGGTCCCGGTGGCGTTCGGCGACACACCTCGGGTCCTCGGCCGTACCGCATCGGGCCCGGCCTCCGGGACGGCGCGCGCCGCCGGGGTCCGGCAGGGGAACAACGGTCTGCCGTCGCGGGAGCGCGGTGCGGCGGCAGGCCCCGACTCGCCCGCGGCGCCGTCGTCCCCCACGGCGACCGCGGGCGTGC